>NZ_JBEZMA010000009.1:0-188217 GCF_040652415.1 Streptomyces sp. NPDC048255 | reverse complement strand
GATCCGCCCACCGACCACCCGGCCCACCGGTCTCCGGCAGCAGCGGGGCTATGCGATCCCACTGAGCATTCGTCAGTTCATGCCGACGCACCATGCCCGACTCATGCCCGGAACGGCAGCAGATCCACCACCCGGGCAAGAGCCATCAGACACGGCCTAGTGCTGTGGCCGGAAAGGTTCACCGGGTCGCGCCGCGCGGCCCGGGAGGTCGACCTCGGCCCAGGTGAGTCCGGGGGAGTCCTCCACCTCCGCCCGCTCGCCCGCGAGCACGCCCCGCAGCGCGGCCGCCCGGCCGGGATCGCCCGGTGTGGCGAGCAGGCTCACCCCCGACTGCCGGATGCCGTACTGGATGCTCAGCACCAGTTCGTCCGGCGTCCGCTGACCGTCCAGCGCGGCGGTCAGCATCCCGCGCACCAGGTCCGGCCGGACGCCGCCACCGGACTGCGCCCCGTCGTCCTCCTCCGCGTACGCGTGGACGGTCACGGTGCAGCCCGCCCCGCGCGCCGCGTCGATCAGCGCGCGCAGCGGCCGGTCGAGCACGCCCGACAGGTGCAGCTCGTCCCGTAGGGACTGGCCGAGCCTGGTCGCCCGCCCCCGGACCTCGCCGAGGTCGCCCGCCGAACCGGAGGCCAGCACCCGCAGGAACGGCAGGACCAGCTCGTCCAGGTCGGCCAGTTGCCGACTGTGCTGGGCCTTGCGCGCACGCGCCGCGGACTCGGCGGCCACCACGGCCGTACGGGTGGCCTCGGCGTCCAGGACGGCGCCGCCCAGGCGGGTCACCGTACGGCCGATCACGCCGCCCATGACCACCCCCATCACCGGGGCGATCAGCGCCGGCAGCGCCGTCACCATCGCGTCCAGGGCCGTCGTCCCGGCCGGCGGCCGCGACGCCGTCAGCACGATGATCCCGGCCTCCTCGCAGGCCAGCGCCAGCAGCACCTCCCACCGGGGGCGCACGGTCACCAGCAGGGTCAGCAGCGGGGTCACCGCGCCGATGGGCCACGAGGTGTAGTCCGCGATGCCCTCCGCGGGCATCACCAGCAGGCTGCTGACCGAGCCGCACACGGCGAACGCCGACCACCCCAGGGCCGCCCGGCCGCCGACGCCCCGGTCCGCCCGGGCCAGCAGCAGCCCCGTCGCCACCGCGAGCAGCGCGTACCAGGGCAGGTACCAGACCATGCCGGGCGTACGGGGCGCGTGTACGGTGGCCACCCAGCCCATGACGGCCAGGAACGGCAGGCACACCGCCGCCAGCGGCCGCCGGACGTCGCCGATCGCGGCCCTGATGGTCTCGGCCCGGCCCCGCGGCCGGGACGGCCCGGCGGCCCCGCGGTCCGGCGCCGCCCGCCGCCACCGCAGGCGCACCGTGGTGCCCCGACCCGGCGCGCTGATCACCTCGGCGGAGCCGCCGAGGTCCGCCATGCACTGGCGCACCGAGCGGCGCAGCCCCAGGGAGGCCGGGCGGACCCGGTCCGGGGAGAACCCCACGCCGTCGTCCGAGACCGTCAGGGTCAGGCCGTCCGCGTCGCCGCGCAGCCGCACCCGGACCCGCGTGGCGTCGGAGTACAGCCCCGCGTTGCGCAGGGCCTCGGTGGCCGCCCGCAGGCACGCCTCGCCCACCTCGCGCGGGAGGACCAGGCCTCCCGGCGGCAGATCGGCCGTCACGCGCGGAACGCCGCTGCCCGCCGAGGCCGCCGCGGCCCCCACGACCGAGGCGACGGAGGCCTCGCCGAGCCGCGCCGCGACATCGACCACCGCGTCCCCGTCCGGCCCGGCGGGACCGGAGGTCAGACCCGCGACGGCACGCCGGGCCTGGGACCGCTGCTCCTCGGCCGGGACGCCTGGACGGGCGGCCGCCCGCAGCGCGGCGCCCACGTCGTCGTGGAGCAGCCGCTGGAACTCCCGCTGCGCCCGGCGTTCGGCCTGGGCGCGCGCGGCCGCCGCGACGGCGTCCAGTTTGTCCCGCACCGCGTCGTCGGCCCGCAGTCCCGCCGCGCGCAGCACCGGGGCCAGCGCGGCGGCCGCCAGCGCGGAAGCCGCCGCGGGCCACACCCCCTCCAGCGCCCCGAACACCCCGTCGGTGCGCAGGCTCGCCGCCACCTGGGCGGCCAGGACCAGCAGCGCGGCCGCCCAGCCGGCCCGGCCCCGCAGGAAGCCCACGGCGAGCAGCACCGCGGCCACCGTCGCCATGCACCGCAGACCCACCGAGACCGCCTCCGGCCGCTCCACCGCGTACGCCGCGTGCACCGCCAGCGCGACACCCGTCGCCAGGAGCGCGTCCGGCCGGCCGGAGACCGCCGTACGCCGGCCCCTGAGCGCCGTGGCGGCCAGCAGCAGGACGAACAGGCCCGAGGAGCCCAGCGTCAGCGGGTACCGCGTACCGGAGGAAGCGGCCAGCGAGAGCGCCACCACCGACCAGACCGCCGCGAACAGCACGGCCAGCCCGGCGAACGACCGCTGGAGCGCGCACTCCACCCCGAAGCGGTACGTGCCGGGGATCACCGGTCCGGCCTCGGGCCGGGGGAGACCTCGATGTGTCCGTCGACGACGGAGCGCCACACCAGTTCGCTGTTGTCGGTGAGCCGGTGACCCTCCTGGCGGGAGAAGGCCTGGAGGGCCCGCTTGCGGTAGGTGTACACGGTGTCGGGGCTCATGAAGAGGCGCTCGGCGATCTGCGGGACCTTCATCCCGCGCGCCAGCAGCCCCAGCACCTCGCGCTGGCGCTCGCTCAGCCGCACGCGGCCCCGCGGATCGTTGACGATCTGGTGCGCCAGCCGCCCGGACACGTACGACTCGCCCGCGTGGGCGGCGCGTACCGCCTCCACGAGTTCCGTCTCCGGGTCCTCCTTGAGCACCAGGCCCAGCGCGCCGGCCTCGATGCCCCTGCGGACGACCGCGGGCCGGTGGTCCTGGGTGAACAGCAGTACGCGCGCCCCCGCTTCGCGCAGCCGGGCGACGTTCTCCTCCACCTGGCTGCCGTTGCCCAGCTCGATGTCGAGCAGCACGACGGAGGGCACCGTGGTCACGGAGTCCAGCAGGGACGCGACGTCCACCTGGAGCCCCAGCCACTCGATGTCCGGGGCGAGTTCGGCGAGACAGCTGCGCAGTCCCCACCGCACCACCGGATGGTCGTCCACGGCCGCGAGCCGGAGCGGCTCCGCGGCATGCTCCGTACCGGTGGGTTCGTATCCGGTCATCCGTCCCCCTCGATGTCGCCCGGCGTCGCCCGACGTCGGCCGTGCGTGACTCCGGTCCCCAGAAGTACCACTGCCGAACCGGCCCTGTCTGTCCCGGACTTCGGGGACAGACAGGGCCGGTACGGCGGCGCCAGCATCGAGGGACCGGCGCACCCCGGACGTGGGGCGGGGAAGCGCCGGCGGACCGACGGCGGACACGAGAACGAGGAGTTCCCATGAGTACGTTCACCAAGCGCATCGGCAGTTTCGACTCGCCGCACTCCGTGGAGGACACCCTGAAGATCGTCTTCAGTGGTGTGACCGAGCAGTTGAGCGACCCCGTCTTCGAAGTGACGGAGCCGGGCCTGGCCGCGGCCGTCTACCTCAGCCGGCTGGACCGCAGCGGCCTGACGGTGACGGCCGGCAACAAGATCGACACCTACTTCCGCTTCCTCGTCGACCTCACGCCCACGAACAGCGGATGCACCGGTGAGGTGTACCTCGACCGGCGCATGGGGGCGATCCGCAGGTGGATGGGGAACGCCATCGGGCTCGCCGGCGGTCTGCGCCACAGCTTCGCGCAGTGCAGCGTGCGCACGCGCGGCTGGAAGACCGCCTGAGGCGCCGGAGGACGGAAACGGAGCGGAGGCGACGACCATGAGTCAGATGAAGTGCCGGCACGGGGAGACGCTGGAGAAGTGCTGCGACCGCGGGTGCGGCCGGTGCACGGCCGGCTACCGGTGCCCGCGCCACGGCAAGGAATGGGCCTACACCACGGGCGGCGGACTGTTCGCCGCCGGCCGGTCCGGCAGCGGCGCGAAGTGCCGCAAGGACGGCAAGGCCGTCGTCAACTGCCCGCCCTGCCGGGGGCAGAGCGGTAGGACCTGTAGCACGTGCGGGGGCACAGGACAGACCTGTCCGACCCACGGCCGCTACTGGAACTGACGACTGCGCCGGTCCCGGCGACGCCCCCGGGCGCCGCCGGGACCGGTCGGTTCGCCGAACACGGGGCGTGAGCTATGTTGGAACACGAGTGACATGAGAAGGAGGCCCTCGGGTGTCATCGGGCCAGCAGGCACGCGCACAGGCGGCCGCGATCACGCCGACCGGCCAGCCGTCGTCGGAGCAGGGACGCGCCCCCGCGGACCGGCTCCTCGCACTCTTCGACGGCCGCAGGCTGTCCCCGGGACAGCGGCGGATCGCCCAATACCTGATCGACCACCTCACCGAAGCCGCGTTCCTCTCCATCACCGAGCTCGCCGAGCGGGTGGGCGTGAGCCAGCCCTCCGTGACCCGGTTCGCCGTGTCCCTCGGCTTCAGCGGCTATCCGGCCCTGCGGGAGATGCTCCAGCCGATCGCCCTGAGCGCGGTCGCCGGGGCCCCGGACAGCCGGGAGCAGATCCGCCGCAACGAGCTCCAGGCCGCCGTCGACGCCGAGATCGAGAACCTGGAGAACGTCCGGCGGCTGCTCGCCGACACCAACCAGGTCCTGGACATCGGCCGCGAACTGGCCCGCTCGGTGCCGCTGACCGTCCTCGGCCTGCGGATCTCGGTCTCCCTGGCGGAGTACTTCGCCTACGCGGCCCGGCGCATCCACCCCGACGTACGCCTGGTGACCCGCGGCGGCAGCGTCGCCTTCGACGCGCTGCTCCAGTCCAGGGCGGCGGGCGGTACCTGGGTCCTGGCCTTCGCCATGCCGCGGCACGCCAAGGAGACCCTGGCGGCGGTCCGGGCCGCCCGCAGCACGGGGCTGCGCGTCGTGCTGATCACCGATCCCACCCTGGGGCCGCTGGTGGACGAGGCGGACGTGGCGCTGACCGCAGGGACCGGATCGCGGCTGGTCTTCGACTCGTACGCGGCCCCGGGGATGCTGTCGGCCGCACTACTTCAAGCCATGGCCGATGCCGACCCCGAGCGGACGCAGGCGAGGCTCGAAAGCTACGAGCAGGTCGCTGACCAGCACGGTTTCTTCCTGTAGGGAAAATCCGGCCGACTTCGGCCGGAATATATTCAGGCCAGCAGGTGCATGAAATTTTTCATGCGCTTGCTTACTCGACGGTATATATGTTTACTGACGGCGGCGCTCCGGATCCACCAGATGCCAAGGAGGACGTCCCCACGTCCTCCTAGAACAGACCCGCAGCGTGATGCTCCTCCTCACGTCACGCCTTCGGGTCGAGTCAGGCTTTCGGATCCCGCAGAGCGCCCCTGGCGGCCCCGGTCAACCCCTGGGCCGGGGCCGCCCCCCTCACCATCTCGCTCAGAGTTCGACACCACTCGGAAGTGACGAGAATGCCCCAGACGGCCACCATCACCCGCAGCCCCGACTGGCCCATGCAGGTCAAGGCGCCCGGCACGCACGACTGGGAACGCTCGGCCACGCGCTGGCTGCGGGACCTGCTTCCGGCCCGCTACGGCAGCTATCTGACGCTGACCCGCCACCACGCGCTCCTCGGCCGCCACGTACAGCTCCAGTTGCAGCACGAGATGCGCGCGGTGCGCGTGGCCCTCCAGACCAGCCGGGCCGAACTGCCCATGCTCGGGGTGGCCGAGTCCGTCATCGAGAACACGATCCGGATGTACGCCGTCGAACTCGAACAGCTCAGCAGGCTCGCCCGCGGCGCCCGGCTCGTCACCGACGCGCTCCTCGTGAACACCCCCGCCGCGCGCAAGCGCTGAGACCTGCGGGCGCCCTACGGCGTCTGCCAGGAGCGCAGCCGGTCCGCCACCTCGAAGACGCTCAGGCGCAGCGCCCGGATGCCGGTGACGAGGTCGCGCCAGTGCTCGTACGGAGCCTCCACCGTCCCGCCGGACGCCTCGATGTACGCGACCGCGACCCCGTAGGCGAAGTACTCGTTGTGGGCGGGGAGCGGGCGCAGAAGGACGATCGCCTCCAGGAGGGCGGCGGCCCGCCAGTAGGCGTCGGGATCGTCCACCGTCAGGCTGGGGGTGTTCACCCGGTGCCGGGCCACGGCGGCGGCCAGCGCCGAGTGGTCGGCGACCTCCACGTCCTTGAACAGGGCTTCCTGCCGCTCCAGTAGCCAGCGGTGGTCGATGTGCAGTTCCACGCGCCTCACGCCGCCCGGGAATCGGTGCGCCCGGGGCCGGCCCCGCGCGCGCAAGTGAAGGTGTCAGCCATGCTCCGAGTATGGTGCTGCTTTGCCCGGCGGGGAGGGAGTGAGCCCAATCCGTCCCGCTTTCAGGGCCATTCAGTGCGCCAGCGCACGCGAACAGGAAGGCACCTCGAACCGTGACCGCCGCATGGGACACCGTCGTCGACCTCGCAGCCTGCTTCGACGCGGCCGACGCCGAACGGGGCATGCCCCCGCAGGAGAGCCACATCCTCCAAGTCCTCAAGATCGGGGAGGAGTTCGGTGAGGCCGCCCAGGCCGTGATCGGGGCCAAGGGGACCAACCCCCGCAAGGGGCACTCGCACAGCTGGGAGGACGTCCACGACGAGGTCTGCGACGTGGTCATCACCGCCATGGTCGCCCTCGCCCGGATGCGTCCCGACGCGGAGGAGTACTTCGCCGCGCAGCTGGAGCTCAAGGCGGGCAAGTTCCTGCCCGCGCCGAGGGGGGCGGCCGCAGGTTCCGTGGACTGACCGGGGGGTGCCGTGCGGCGCCGCCGCGCGGGCGGCAGGCCCGTGACTTCGGCATTTCCGTGCCGCAGGGGTGTTCCGTAGGGAGCCTCCGCCTCCTACGGTCGGTGCGGCAGCACAGTTCCGGACCAGGAGGCAGCGTGACGCGGGAGATCGACATCGACCAGCTGGTGGCGGCGATGAGAACGGTGGACGAGGCGGGCCGGCTCTTCGAGGAGGCGCTCGGGGTGTACGAGGCCCGCGGACCCAAGCGGACCAGCGACGACTTCAAGGTGGCGGGCGGCAGCGTCCAGACGCTCCAGGGCGCCGAGGAGATGGCCCGCGGGGCCCGCAAGTTCCTCACGGACCTCGCGCTGATCGCCGGACACGCGGCGGCGGGCCTCGAAGACCGGGTGAGCGGCAGGCTGCCGCTGGCCCGAGCCGGTTTCACGGGCGTGAGCGGCGGGGGTTCCCGTATGGCCCGCCCACTGCTCGACCCGACCCTGCGGGGGCTGGGGCTGCTGCTGACCGTGGACCTCTTCGGGCCGGAGTTCAAGGCGCAGATAGAAGAAGTCGTGCACGCGGAGAAGGCGACCTACCCGGACCCCTCGATGTTCCGCGTCCCCGAGGCGGCCGCCGCCCCCGCCGCAGGCCCTACCGCCTGAGCCGTACGGCGGGTCCTGTACGGCGGCGTGGGCGCGCGCCCCGGGGTGCAGGGCCCGTCCGCCGGGGCGAGGCTGGTGGTATGCGCCACGCGCCGGTCGTCGTACACCGCATCCTCCCGTCGGGAGGCCGGCAGGTCACGCTGCGGACCGGGAGCGGTGCGGAGTCCCTCGGGCTGGCCCGCTCGGACGAGGACGTCATCGAGTTCCTGCGGCGGGCCGGGCTTCCCGACCCCGACGAGGCGGTCCTGGGCGACGTACAGCTGCTGGAGTGGGAGTCCGACGCGCCCCACGTCTACGAGCTCGACCTCCCGACCGACGACCTTCCCTGAACCCGCCCCTCCTTCCTTCCTTACTTCTCTTCCCCTCCCACACCCATGAACCGTCTCTGTAAGCCTGCTCCGGACAGGCACGGACCCACGAGGGCCACGCCCCGTTCCACGGTGGCGGCGGCGGTCGGCGCGAGCGTCCTGCTCGCCGTCGCGCTGGTGCCGCCCGTCGCGGCCGCCGATCCCGCGGCCGCGGCCGGACCCTGCGGCCAGCGCGGCGTCTACAGCGCCTCACCGCCCACCTGCACCTACGGCGCCGCCGGGACCGACCTCTTCACCGTCCCTGACGGGGTCACCTCGGTGGACATCGACCTGTCCGGGGCGGAGGGCGGCAGCGCCGCCGGGTACGTCGCCCCCCACCCGCCGAACGCGGGAGCGCCCGGCGGCCTCGGCGGCCGGACCCGAGCCACCCTGGCCGTGAACGCGGGCGCAACCCTCCAGCTCACCCTCGGAGCCGCCGGGGTACCCGGCACCTCCCGCAAGGGCGAGTACGCCCGCCCCGGCGGCTACGGCCACGGATCGGGCGGCGGCGGCGCGCACGGCGGCGGTGGTTCCGGCGGTGGCGGCTCCGACGTGCGCACCGGCACCTTCGGTCCGTCCGAACGGGTCCTGGTCGCCGGCGGCGGCGGAGGCGCGGGCAACGGCGGCCCGATGCTGCACGGCGTCGCCGGCGGCGGCCTGACCGCGGGCTCCGGCGGCCAGGCAGCGGGCCCCGAGGGCTCGGGCGTCGCCGGCGGCGGCGGTGGCACCCAGCAGGCCCACGGGACCGGCAGCCCCAACTCCCGCCTCGGCGGCCCCGGAATCGCCGGGAGCGACATCGACCCGGCCACCGGCCTGTTCAACCCGGGCAGCGGAGGCCCCGGGGGCAACGGCGGCCGGGGCGGCAACGGCGGCGGGGGAGGCGGCGGCGGATACTTCGGCGGCGCGGGCGGCTCGGGCGGCGGCAACCCCGACAACCTGCCCGGCGCCGGCGGCGGCGGGGGCAGCGGCTTCGCGGCCCCGACGGTGACCGGCGTGGCCCTGGAATCCGGCGTCAACCGCGGCAAGGCAAGGCCGTCGTCTCCTTCCGCTACGGGAGGGCGCTCTCCCTCGGC
Source organism: Streptomyces sp. NPDC048255 (assembly GCF_040652415.1). Taxonomy (NCBI): domain Bacteria; kingdom Bacillati; phylum Actinomycetota; class Actinomycetes; order Kitasatosporales; family Streptomycetaceae; genus Streptomyces; species Streptomyces sp. NPDC048255. Next base: position 179,376 of record NZ_JBEZMA010000009.1, on the reverse strand, counting down.
GCGGACACTGCCGAGCCCCTCTTCGGGCACGCGGTCACCTTCACCGCCACCGTCGGCGCGGCCGACCCGGCCGCGGGCACCCCGGGCGGGTCGGTCCGGTTCTCGGACGGTACGACCCCGCTCGCGACCGTCCCGCTGACCGGGGGCGTGGCCCGCTTCACCACCACCGCCCTCCAGCCCGGCTCCCACGCCGTCACCGCGCGCTACGACGGCTCCCCGGTCTTCACCGGGAGCCAGGCGGGCGAGCCCGCCGGGGTGGACGTCGGATTCAGCGAGCCCTGCATCACGACCCCCCACCACGGTCCCCTGACAGTGGCGGCGGGCCAATCGCTGTGCATCGGCCCCGGTGGTACCCAGACCGGACCGGTGCAGGTCCGGCCGGGCGGCGCCCTGGCCGTCACGGGGGCACGGATCACCGGGTCCGTCTCCGCCGACGGCGCACTCGCCGTGAGCGTCTGCGGGTCCACCGTCACCGGGCCCGTCACCGTCAGGCGCAGCAGCGGCTACGTGCTGATCGGCTCGGCCGGCGCGGGCGACCGTCCCTGCGCGGGCAACACCGTGACCGGCCCGCTGGTCGTGGACGCCAACGCCGGCGGCGTCGAGGTGTCGGCCAACTCGGTGACCGGACCGGTGACCGTCACCGGCAACAGCGGGGCGGGCCTGCCGCCCGCCAAGGACGCACCCGCGGCCGAGTCGAACCGGATCACCGGCCCGCTGCGCTGCGAGGGCAACGCACCGACGCTCCACCAGAGCGCGAACACGGTGCAGGGCCCGCGCTCGGGCCAGTGCCGCTGACGGGTGGCCCGACCGCGCGGCCGTCGAACGGCCGTTGACCGGCCGTCGAACGGGCGGGCAGTGCACCGGCACTGCCCGCCCCGCCGGAGACTCCGTAGGGTGTGCTGACCGCGACGCCGACCGGACGCGGGCACGGACACCGGGCAGCCGGGGACAGGGGGAACGGCATGACGGAGCGTCAGTGGCACCTGGAGGAGCACATCGTGGTGGACGCCGCACCCGCGGACGTCCACCGGATGGTGGCCGATCTGCGGAACATGGGGCGTTGGAGCCCGGAGTGCCGGCGGGTCTGGGTGCCCCGGCCTCCGGCCCGCCCCGGCAGCCGCTTCGTCGGACTCAACCGGAGGGGGCCGTTCGTCTGGTTCACGACGGGCCGGATCACCAGCCTCAGCGCGCCGGCGACCGCGACCGAGCCGGGTGAACTCACCTTCGACGTGGGCGTCTTCGGCCTGCCGATCGCCCGCTGGGGGTACCGCTTCGAGCCGGAGGGTGACGGCACCCGGGTCACCGAGACCTGGCAGGACCTGCGCACCGGCCGGGGCGCCCGCCTGACCGTCCTGCTCGGCGCCGTCTTCGCCGGAACCGGAACCGAGAGCCGCATCGCCGTCAACCGCGCGGGGATGCGCGCCACGCTGGCCCGCCTGGCCGCCGCCTGCGCCCGCTGACGGCGGCCCGCGGTCCCGGTGGGCCGGCGGTCCGGCAGGCCGTCACGCTGGGTGCCGTGCCGTGCCGTGCCGTGTCCCGGCGGGCCTTGCCTTCCCACGGCACTACTCGGTGGCGACGGCCCGCAGGATGTCCAGGCGCGCCGCGCCGCCGTGTGCGCCGGGCCGGGCGCAGGGCCGCGAGGACGCCCGCCGCCACACCCACCAGGGCGACCACGCCCAGCCGCACGGGCGGGACGGCGAACACGAACGCACTGGCGCCCGCTGCGGCCGATGCCTCCACCAGCACCCACCCGAGGACGCAGCCAGCGCCAGCCCCCCGGCCGTGCCGAACGCGGCGATCAGGACCGACTCCCAGCGCACCATGGCCCGCAACTGCCCCCGGCTCTGCCCGACCGCCCGCAGCAGCCCCAGCTCGCGGGTGCGCTCGTACACCGCGAGGGTGAGCGTGTTGGCGATGCCCAGCAGCGCGATCAGCACGGCGAGGGCGAGGAGCGCGTACACCAGCGTGAGCATCATGTCGATGCCGCCGGCCGAGGACCGCGCGTACTCCTCGCGCGTCTGCACCTCGGGACCGCCGAACCGCTCGGCCGCCCTCTCGACCGCCGCCGCCCCCTCCGCGACCGGCACCCCGTCCTTCCAGGTGACGGCCACCAGCGCGTCGGAGTCCTGCAGCCGGTGCCGGGCCCAGGCCGCGCGCGTGATGACGTAGTCGCCCGCGAGCTCGGCCCGCCCGTAGACGGCCCGGACCGTGAAGGGCTGCTTCTGCCCGTCGCTGAAGGTGAGTCCGACGACGCTGCCGGGCCGCCACCCGTGCCGGTCCGCTTCCCGGGCCGCCACCGCGATCCCGTCGCTCCCCAGCGCGTCGAGCCGTCCCTCCACCGAGCCGAGGTCGAGGCCCACCGCGAGCGCGGCCGGGTCGGTGACGGTCAGCGCCCGCCCGGAGCCGTCGACTTCGGCGACCCCTTGCCGAGCCCGACCGCTCCGGCCACCTCCGGCAGCGCTGCGACGGCCGGAGCCAGTCCCGGGCTGAGCCCGCTGCCGCCCGCGCCGAACGAGGGCGCGCTGACGGCCACGTCACCGGCGAAGGACCGGGACACGGCCTGGTCCGCGGTCGCCTTCAGGGAGGACCCGAACACGGTGAACAGCGACACGACGGCCACGCCGATCATCAGCGCGGTCGCGGTCGACGCCGTCCGCCGGGGGCTGCGCAGCGCATTGCCCCCCGCCAGCGCACCGGTCACCCCGCGCAGCCGTTCCAGCGGGCGGGCGAGCACCCGTAGCACCGACGAGGACGCCACCGGACCCAGTACGACGAACGCGGCCGTGAACAGCAGCGCACCCGCCCCGGACAGCCACAGGGACGGTACGGCGAGCACCCCGGCCAGGACCGCCCCGGCCTCGGCCGCGCCCAGGGCGGCCCCCGCGGCCGTCCGGGCCCGCGAGGCCCCGGACCGGTCGACGGCGCTCTCGCGCAGCGCGGCCAGCGCGGCGCAGCAGGGTGAGCCCGCGGTCGTCGAGCGCCCCAGCTCCCGGCCGCCGATGAACGCCGATCCGGAGGTGAGGGTGTCGAGTCCGGCGGCGCAGTGCATGAGGGTCGACTTGCCGGAGCCGGAGGGGCCCATGATCGCGGTGAAGCGGCCGGCCGGGAAGTCGGCGCTCACCCCGTCCAGGGCGCGCACCTCCGTGTCGCCCAGGCCGTAGACCTTGCGGGCGTCGACGACCCGGGCGGCGACGGCGCCGCCGCCGCCCGGCGAGGTGGCGGTGCTCATGCCGCACTGCTTTGGGAGGAGCGGCCGAACTGCTCGTCGAGGACGGAGAGCCGCCGCCAGTACTCGTCCTCGTCGATCTCGCCCGAGGCGAAGCGCCGCCCCAGGATCGCGATCGGCGAGTGCTCCGCGTAACCGGCGCCGCGGGCCCGCCACGGTGCGCGGCGGCCGCGCCACACGGTGCGGCGCAGCAGGGTGACGGCGCCGACCACGACGGCCGCCCAGATCAGCGGGAAGAACAGGATCCACGGGCCGGGCCCGTCGTGCGCGAGGGTGGTGAGGGTGTTCATCGCGGTTCAGCTCCTCGGAGGGTGGACGTTTCGTCTCACTCCGAGACTGGCTCCGCGAGGCAGCCGGGTCGTCGTACGGCCGGCGGCACCGGTGGTACTTCCCCGGGAGTACGGTGACCGGCGGGGGAGGGGTGGCCCGTCAGCCGAGCCAGCCCGGCCTGACCAGCCCCGACTCGTAGGCCAGGACGACCAGTTGGGCGCGGTCCCGGGCGCCGAGCTTGACCATCGTCCGGCTGACGTGCGTCTTCGCCGTGAGCGGGCTGACGACCAGCCGCCGGGCGATCTCCTCGTTCGACAGGCCCAGCCCCACCAGGGCCATGACCTCCCGCTCCCGCTCGGTGAGCCGCCCCAGGTCCGTGCCCGCACCCTCGGCGGCGGGCGGTCTGGAACGGGCCGCGAACTCGGCGATCAGGCGGCGCGTGACGCCCGGGGACAGCAGGGCGTCGCCCTCCACCACCGCCCGGACCGCACGCAGCAGTTCCGCCGGTTCGGTGTCCTTCACCAGGAACCCCGAGGCGCCGGACCGGATCGCCTCGAAGACGTACTCGTCGAGCTCGAAGGTGGTGAGCATGACCACCCGGACGCCCGCCAGTTCCCCGTCCCCGGTGATGCGCCGGGTGGCGGCGAGCCCGTCGAGCACCGGCATGCGGATGTCCATGAGGACCACGTCGGGGCGCAGTTGCCGCACCAGGTGGACGGCCTCCTCGCCGTCGGAGGCCTCCGCGACGACCTCGATGTCGGGCTGGGCGTCGAGCAGCGCCCGGAAGCCCGCCCGTACGAGCAGTTGGTCGTCGGCGAGCAGCACACGGATCATCACGGGTCCTCCTGGGACGGGACGGCCTTCATCGGGAGCCGGGCGACCACCGCGAAGCCGCCGTCCGGGCGCGGACCTGCCTCGATGCCGCCGCCGAGGGCCGCAGCCCGCTCGCGCATGCCCACCAGCCCGTTCCCACTGCCGCCCGCCGGGGCGCCGGTGGCCGGGCCGTCGTCGTCCACGCGCAGCTCCAGCAGCCGCGGCCGCCAGGCCAGGCGGACCCGGGCGGTGCGCGCACCGGAGTGCCGCACGACATTGGTCAGGGCCTCCTGCACGATCCGGAAGGCGGCCAGGTCCACGCCGGGCGGCAGCCCCCGGGCCTCCCCGTCCACCGTGACTTCGACGGTCAGCCCGGCGGCGGCCGCCTGCTCCACGAGCTCGGGCAGCCGGTCGAGGCCGGGTGCGGGCGTCCGGGGCGCCTCACCGGGCGCGCGCAGGGTGTCGAGCACCTGCCGGACCTCACCCAGCGCCTCCTTGCTGGCGGCCCTGATGGTGGTGAGCGCCGTACGGGCCTGCTCGGGGTCGCTGTCGAGGAGGGCCAGCCCGACCCCGGCCTGGACATTGATCACCGAAATGCTGTGGGCGAGGACGTCGTGGAGTTCACGGGCGATCCGCAGCCGCTCCTCTCCCACCCGGCGTCTGTCCGCGGCCGCCCGCTCGGCCCGCTCCCGCGCCCACTGCTCGCGGCGCGTGCGGACCAGTTCGGAGACGGCGAGTATCGCCAGCACCCATGCGGTGACGGCCACTTCCTGTGCCCACGGCGCCGGGCCGTCCCCGGCGGGCGGGAGCCACCGGTAGAGCCAGTGGCCGATGAGCAGGTGCCCGGCCCACAGCAGCCCGACGGCGCCCCAGGCCGCTTCGCGGCGCCCGGCGACGACGGCGGCGAAACAGGCCAGGGCCAGGCTGACGAAGACCGGGCCGTACGGATACCCGGCACCGACGTACACCAGGGTGACGGCGCTGACCCCGTACGCCACGGCCACCGGGTACCTGTGCCGCCCCACGAGCAGGAGCGGGCCGAGCAGCAGCAGGAGCCGCCCGAACCAGTCCAGGGCGGCCCGCCCGGTCTGGGCCTGCGCGGCCCACCCCGAACCGACCTGTGCGAAGACGGCGACGAACAGCGAGGAGCGCCAGGCGGGGCCCCGCCCCGCCCGCTCCACCCACCGCCGCCACGGAGGACCCGGGCGCTCGCGCTGCTCATCCATACGCGCCACGCTAGTCCGCGCCCGCCGTCACCGGCGTCACCCCGGCGTAGCGTTTCCGGCGTACTCCCCAGGTAGTACGGGGCCGGTGGGCCGGGTGCGCACTCCCACCGCGGACCCGACTTCGGCACGGACGGTGACGGGCACTAGAGTCCCATGTCTGTTCGATTGTGCCAGTGAGGTGGGGGAGCAGGATGAGTGCGCAACTGCGCGAGATCGCTGACGAGTTGGCCGACGTGCTGTGGCGGGAGCACACCGTGTACCGCGACAGGTCCGGCGGAGTCGTGATCCGGGGGGAGCACGTCCAGCGCTGGATCAGCCTCTCCACCGGCGCGGGCCGCGACGAGGTCCTGCTGCGCGCCGGGCGGATACTCGAAGGCGGTACGACCGCCCCGGCCCGTTCGGAGGCCGTCGCCCGCCTCTCCGCCGGCACCGGCGAGCTGGCCGCCGTCTGCCGCCGCCTGCTGGCCGAGACGGCGCCGGGCTCCTCCGCCCCGCCGCGGGCCTCGCGCCGGCCCGCGCGTGCGCCGCGCGGCGGCCGCACGGGCCGACACACCAGCCTCCGCTCGTGGCTGGTGGTGGCCTGCGTGGTCGGGATCATCGTCCTCTACTCCGCGAGCGTGGGCGCGTTCCGTTAGGGGAGAGGGTCGGGGCGGCGCGGGCGCGGTACACACCGTCCCCGCACCCCTGCGGACCGTGACCGGACCCGCCGGATCTACCGGGAACCCGTACGGGCTCCCGCGCGCGGGCGCAACCCGAGGGCGCCAAGATGGAGGAAGAGCCGTTCCGCCGCAGGCCCCGTGGAGATGGTCATGAGCACGCACAAGGTAGGAACCGAGACCACCGTTCTCGCCGACTGCCTCGAGGTACCGGGCATCGGCTTCGTCCCCGTCAACGCCTTCGTCCTGCACGCCGAGCAGCCGGTGGTCGTCGACACCGGCCTCGGACTGCCCGACCGGGACTTCCTCAACACGCTGGGCTCGGTCGTCGACCCCGCCGACGTACGGTGGATCTGGCTGACCCACCCCGACCGCGACCACACGGGCGGCCTCTTCGCGCTGCTCGACGCCGCACCCGGGGCGCGCGTGGTCACCACCTTCCTGGGAGCCGGGGTGATGTCCACCGAGCACCCGCTGCCGATGGACCGCGTGTACTTCCTCAACCCCGGCCAGAGCCTGGACGTGGGCGACCGCGAGCTCCACGCCTTCCGGCCGCCGCTGTTCGACAATCCGGCCACCGTCGGCTTCTACGACGACCGCTCCCGCACCTGCTTCAGCTCCGACTGCTTCGGCGCCCCCATGCCCACCGCCGACATCGCCATGAGCCCCGATGTCGGAGTGGTGCACGCCGGGGAGCTGAGAGGGGCCCAGCGGTTGTGGGCGAGCGTGGACAGTCCCTGGGTCCAACTGGTGGACTCGGACCGGTTCCTCGCCACGGTGGACCCGCTGCGCTCCATGGACCCGGACACGATCCTGTCCACGCACCTGCCCCCGGCCCCCGGCCTGGCCTCGCAGTTCATCGAGACCCTCGGCACGGTGCCGGGCATGAGCCCGTTCGTGGGACCGGACCAGGAGGCGCTCCAGCAGATGCTCGCCGGCTTCGAGCCCGGAGGCCCCGGGTAGGGCGTCCCCTTCGGACCTCACGGGCCCCTGGCGGGGACCTACTGGAACAGGCCCGGCGGGGCTGCGGGCAGACCGTCCCGCTCGCCGCGGGCCTGAGCCGGCAGGCTGTTCGGCAGTGTCCATGTGTAGACGTCCGGGTCGAAGGCGTGCAGCCGTTTCACGAGCCTGCCGGTCGACCAGGGCCAGCAGAAGGTGTTCACGCCCGGGAGGCCGAAGTAGTAGCCGGAGTCACCGGCGGAGTTGTAGACGGTGGTGCGGAGCGCCTCGTGCAGGGCCGTGTGATGGGCTTCCTCGGCTGCGGGCCTGACGTCCAGTGCGGCGTATCCGCTGGTGCGCAGGTGGGTGAGGGCGGCGGTGACGTAGCGGAGCTGTGCTTCCAGGACGGTGGGAACGGCGGTGGTGCCGGTGAGCAGGTTGGGGCCGATGAGCAGGAACAGGTTGGGGTATCCGCTGACGCTGGTGCCCAGGTAGGCACGGCGGCTGCCGGCCCAGGTCCGGGCCAGTGTGGTGCCGTTGGCGCCGTGCAGCCGGCGGGCCAGGGGGATGTCGCCGACGTGGTAGCCGGTGGCGAGGACGAGAACGTCCGCGCGGGTGCGGGTGCCGTCGGCGCCGATCACCTGGGAGCCCTCCACGGCGGCCACGCGCAGGGGATGCAGCCGCACGTTGGGCCGGGTGAGGGCGGGGTAGTAGGTGTCGGAGGTGATCAGGCGGCGGCTCCCGAGGCGGTGGTCGGGAGTGAGGGCCCGGCGCAGGACGCGGTCCGGGACCGAGGTGCGCAGATGGAGGCGTGCCACGGCCTCCAGGGGCTGCAGCAGGCGCGGGTGGCGCAGGGGTAAGCCGACGGCTTCCTGGGTCCAGTGGTGCATGCCGCGCAGTGCGTGGCGTGCTGCCGGGTGGCGTCCGAGGAAACGGTGGAGGCCGGCGGGGATCGGGTAGTCGGGTTTCGGGAGCACCCACTGGGGTGTGCTCTGGAAGACGTCGATGTGGGCCGCCACCGGCTGGATCTCGGGCAGGAACTGGACGGTGGACGCCCCGGTGCCCACCACCGCGACGCGGCGTCCGGTGAGGTCGGCGTCGTGGTTCCAGCGGGCGGAGTGAAAGGAGATGCCGGGAAAGGTGTCGAGCCCCGGGATGTCGGGAGTGCGGGGCCGGTGCCAGGGGCCGGTGGCGACGATCACGGCCCGGGCGGTGTACGTACCCGTCGTGGTCTCCAGGTTCCAGCGGTGGGTGTCCGGCACCCAACGGGCGCTCAGCACCTCGGTGTTGTAGCGGATCGCCTCGTCCGCGCGGTGCTGGGCCGCCGTGGCCTCCAGATAGCCGAGGATCTCGGACCGGTCGGCGAAGCACCGGCTCCAGGGGTGGGGGGCGAAGGAGTACTCGTACAGCATCGACGGCACGTCGCATCCGCACCCGGGGTAGGTGCTGTCGCGCCATGTACCGCCGAGGCGGCCGGACTTCTCCAGCACCACGATGCTCTCGATGCCGGACCGGCGCAGTGCGATCACGGCGGCCAGCCCGGAGAGGCCGGCTCCGATGACGACGACCTCCACCCCCTGGTGACTGTCGGTGCTTCCGCGGACCACGGGCGCTCCCCACCTGCCTCGCGAGCACCCCGGCGCTCCGCCGGGACCGCCCGTCCTGGGTAACTCAGAGCAACGGATCGTAGCGTCGCGGTAGTTGGGCGGAGCGGGCGTGGCCAGGCAAACACCTCATACGGGTGATCGCGCTGGATGAGCGGTCAGTCCTGGGCGGTCTCCGACCTCACCCAGTCCAGGTACGCCGTACTCCCCGTCACCACCGGTACGCCGACGACCTCGGGGGTCTCGTACTCGTGGTGGTCGGCGATGAACTCCCCGAGCCGCTCGGAGAGTTCGGCCCGCATCTTGAAGTCGATGCGCCACTCGTCCCCACTGCGTACCTCCCCCTCCCACCAGTACACGGAGCTGACCGCGTACACCTGCGCACAGGCTGCCAGCCGCTCCCGCACCACGGCAGCAGCCAGGTTCCGAGCCTTGTCCTCGGCGTCGTGCGTCGTGGTCACCACGACGCAGTCATGGTTCGTCATAACCGAAAGACTAGGTCGTTTCCGCCGCTGAAGGCTGTGGCAAGATGCCGCGATGATCTCCAACTCAGGCATACCAGCAGTCGTTCCCGCAGGCCGGATGGCCACCATGGAGCAGCCGGTGCTCCGTCTCCCCAGCGGCCTGGAACTGCGTCCCTGGCGTCCCTCCGACGCCGACGTCCTGGTGGCAGCCGGCCAGGATCCCGGCATCCGCCAGTGGAACCGGCTGCTGCTGGAGACACCCGAAGACGCGCGCCGGAGGATAGAACGCATGCACGAGCGCTGGCGGGCCGAGATGAGCGCGATGTGGGCCATCGCCCGACCGGGTGGCGAGGCGGTGGGACTGATCGGTTGGGGCGACATCGACCTCACCGGTGGCAGCGCCGAAATCGTCTACTGGATCCTACCCGGGGCGCGCGGTGGTGGGGTGGTGGTGGAGGCCACGCAACGCGTCAGCGAGTGGGCCCTCAACGACCTCGGCCTGCACCGTCTGCGCCTGTGCCACTCGGTGGCCAACCCGGCATCCTGCCGTGTGGCCGACAAGGCCGGATACTCCCTCGAAGGCACCATGCGCAGCGCACTGCTGCACGCGGACGGATGGCACGACGAGCACCTGCACGCTCTCGTCCAGGGAGACATCTGATCCTGCGGCGGAGGACCAACCTCTGGGTTCTCGGCGGTCACCGGCGGCAACGGCAGCACGCGGTGGGCCGGTCCGGGCGTGCTCGGAAGGCGTCGGTGTCAGGCTGCGGTCGGGCCCGGCCCGTTGCGTCGTCCCGCCCGTGTCAGGGAGGCGATCAGGGCGGACAGGGCGAAGGTCGCCGCGAGGCTTGCCATCATGACCATGCCCACGCCGATCACGAAGAGGCCGCTGGCGTCGTCCGACCAGTCGTAGAAGGCGGCGGCGGTCAGACCGGCCGATATGCCGAGCGAGGCGACCACGACGTGGCCCCGGGACGCGGCCCAGTACAGCGGTGCCAGCAGGGTCAGCACCAACCCGATCACCTGCCAGGCCTCGTAGGGGCCGGTCACCGAGCCGTCGGGGTGGACGTCGCGGTGCTGGTCCCAGCCCAGCCAGGCGGCCCATGCCGCGGCGGCTATGAGAACCAGCAGGTAGGGAGCGAGTTTCAGTGATCTCTGGCGCATGCCACAAGTATCCCGGACCGCCCCGGGCCGGCGGCAGAGCGCACGTACTCACCTCCCTTTGAGTACCCCGGCCGCGATGCGCCGGCGAGGCGTTCCTCAGCGGGGAGACGAGCGACGAGGAGCTGATAGCGGCCTGCACCGCGACCCAGCTACTGCCAACCGCGACCCCGAGCCCTTCCCTGTGCCCTGGTGCGGCGGTCGTCCTGTCCGCCGACCGCCGACCCCAGGGCGGGGTCAGTACGGGGGACAACACGGATCAGGACGGCAGGGTCTCGCCGTCGACCTCGCGCCAGAAGGCGTCGACCCGTGCGTTGAACAGGTCCGGGGACTCCTGGAACGGCTGGTGGGCCTCCTCCGGCATGACCTCGAAGCGGGCGCCCGGGATGGCGTCGGCCACGCCCCCCCCGGTTGTCGAAGGCGATGACCCGGTACCGGTCCGACAACCCGTCGAGCTGCGCCTGCCACGCCTCGGCGGGGTCGCTCAGCCCGGCGATCAGCAGGACGTCGGGGCCTTGGCCGCGGGTCTCGGTCCAGATCGTGGTTCCGTTGGCTTCGACGTACTCACCCATGGAATGCACCTCCGGCCCCATCGTCCCCTCTGCCGGTCGTTGATCGAATACCGCCGCGCCGCGCGGGCTCCCGAACACCCGCCGCCCGCCGCCTACGGAGTCTCGGCCACGAACTCCGCGTCGCCGTACCGGACCTCGGCCGTCTTCCAGTCGACGCCGAGGCCGGCCGTGAACTTCTGCGCGAGCGCCAGGTCGGCGAGCGGGGCCACCAGGATGAGCTTTCCGCCGAGCGTGACCGAGCCGCCGCCGAGGCGCTCGCGGGCCTCGGGGTCCGCGAGCAGTGCGTCGTGCAGGGCGGTCCGGCTGACACCGGGGGCCTGGATCTCCACCGAGTCCGTGTCCGGCGAGGTGCGCGCCAGGCAGCGGAACGTCAGCACCGACTCCTGCTGGTAGTCCTTGCGGATGACGTCGGCGATGTGGCGCAGCCCGGCGGGGCCGACCCTGTTGACGTCGAACTCGCGCGAGCGCTCGTACGTGGCCTTGTTGAGGTCGCCGGACCAGAAGACGCCGTCGAGCAGGGTCGAGGCGCCGGGCTGCGCGCCGTGGGTGCGGATGATGCCGCGCACCTCCCGTTCGAATCGCGTCAGGCGGGTCTTCAGCCGCGCGTCGTCCGGGTCCGTGATGACCGCGGTGTTGTCCGTGGCGAAGATCTCCGCCGTCGCCGCGCAGCCACGGGCCGCGGGCCTCGCCTCCGCCGTCCCCGCGCCCGCAACCACCACGACCATGGCTCCCGCCGCGGCCAGGATGCGCAACTGCCTCATGTCCCAACTCCCTTTCCGTAGGCGGCACCAGCCTAGGGGGTGCCTCGCCGATCACGCCGGAGGCGGCGGGTCTTGGCCGATGAGGCGCCGTTGACCCTGGTGCGACAGCGGTGCGAGCGTCAACGCGCAGTTGTGCCAAGGGACGTCAGCAGTGTGGGAGGGGTAGTCATGACAGTGCGTTCACTCAGGCTCTCGGCGGTGGCGCTGGTCGCCGCAGGGGCGATCGTGGCCGTCGGCGCGGTGGGTCCGGTGCAGGCGGCCGAGGCTCCCGGCGGACGCCCCGCGGCGGTCTCCGCCGAGGCGCTGCCGGCCGATCCGACCCCGGAGGAGCAGGAACGGCTGCGCGAGATCGCGGCGTCCATCTGGACTCCGCAACTGGCGGCGGGCTGGAACATGAACGCCGAGGTCGCGGACGTCCTGTCGGAGGTGACCGGCGGCATCCTCAAGTGCTCCGAGGCCTTCGCCCTCGTGCCGAGGCCCCCGGGCTTCGTGCCCGGGCTGAGCTACCTGCGTCAGTACTGGAAGCAGATCAGGGACTACTTCTTGGTCGTCAAGGAGAACCGCACCTACCGCGCCTGCGTGGTCTCCGCGGCCGCGCACTACCGCTCGATCATCGAAATGGCCTCGGCCGGGATCTAGTAACCGCCGACCCGCGGACCCACTGGTCGAAGCACCGGCTGCGGGGCTCGAACGAGCTCCGCAGCCGGGTGTCACTTCGCTGACCGACACCTACAACGAGCGGCGCTGACACCGGTCACGGGTCGTCGGCGGAAAGGTCCGGCCCTTTCTGGAACGGCCGGCTCTACCTCAAGGCGTGGTCGGCGTCACGATGAACCCTGCGTGATCACCCGGGTCCAGCGCACCGCGAACGCCCGGCCGCTGGTCAATACCGTGCACTCCTCCTTCATCACTCTCGGCATCGTCATCGGCTCCTGGCCGGGCGGTGTCGGCATCAACGCCTACGGGCTCCGCGCGCCGCTCGTACTCGGCGTGATCATGGCCTTCCTCGGCCCCTTCACCCTGCTGCCGGACCTGCGGGCCACGAAGGACACCGCTGCCGCCGCCGCACCCGAGCGGCAGCCCGTCGCAGCCTGAGCCCGGCCCTCCTCCGAACCGGAGTCGGAACCGGAACCGGACCGAAGCCGGGCCCGGAACACTCGGCACCCCTTGAACAGAAAAGGAATCACTGTGATGACCACTCTCCACGGCGTGGCCCTGGTGACCGGCGGGTCCCGCGGCATCGGCGCCGAGATCGCCCGCACCCTCGCCGCCCACGGCGCCGACGTCGCGATCACCTACCGGTCGAACAAGGACCAGGCCGAAGAGGTCGCCGGGCAGGTACGGGACCTCGGACGCCGGGCCGTGGCCGTCGAGGCCGACGCCGCCGACGCGGAGGCCGTCACCGCCGCCGTGCAGCGGGTCGTCCGCGAACTGGGCCCCGTACGGATCCTCGTCAACAACGCCGGATACGCGGACATGACCTGCCCGCCGCTCGCGGAGGTGCCGCTCGCCACCCTCGACCGGACCCTGGACATCAACGCCCGCGGCGCCTTCCTCACCGCGCAGGCCGTCTCCTTGGCCATGCCCGACGGCGGACGCATCGTCAACGTCGGCTCCGGCCTGGCCACGCGGGTTCCCGCCGCGGGCTTCACCCCGTACGCCATGTCGAAGGCCGCCCTCCACGGCCTGACCCTGGGCCTCGCCCGCGATCTCGGGAGCCGTGCCATCACCGTCAACCTGGTGGCGCCCGGCTCGGTCGACACCGATATGAACCCGGCCGACGGTCCCTCCGCCGACTTCCAGCGGGCGCTGAACATCTCCGGGCGCTACGGCCGGGCGGCGGAGGTCGCGAGCGCGGTCCTCTACCTGGCCGGCGACGAGGCCTCCTTCATCACGGGCACCACCCTGACCGTGGACGGCGGAGCCAACGTGTGAGCCGCCGGCCGCCGTTCGGGAAGCCCTGACACGGGCGCCGGCTCACCTCAGCCGAGTTCCTGGGCCCGGCGTTCGATCGCGGTGATCAGTGCCTCGACCCGGGCCAGGAAGATCTGCTCGTCCGTCACCTCGGCCAGCTCGGTGCTCAGCCGGGTGATGTTCGGGAACCCCTGGGCGTCGACCAGGCGGTACTCGCGGCTCCAGGAGGACTCGTCGGCCGCCCTGATGTCCGGGTCGAACAGCAGGTACGCCGCGCGCTGGCCGACGAAGGCCAGGAGGGAGTCCCCGACCATCCGGTAGTGGACGGCCGCCTCCGCCCCGTCCAGCCCGGCCTCCATGACGGCTCCCAGGATGAGCTCGACGACCCGGAACTCGTTGGGCCTCCTGGTCGTCCGGCTGGCCATGGTCGATCCGACCACCGGGTATTTGAGCGCGACCTCCAGGGATCCGGCGGCGAGCGCCCGCAGCCGGTCCTTCCAGTCCAGGCCCTCGGGAATGCTGTCGAGCACTTCGCCGAGGGTGCGGTCCGCGACGGACAGCAGCAGCTCGTCCTTGTCGCGGAAGTGCCGGTAGATCGCGGTGGGGTCGGCACCCAGCTCCTCGCCGAGCCGCCGGACGGTGAAGGCGTCCTCGCTGCCGCGGGCCGCGATGCGCAGGCTCGCCTCGATGATCGCATCGGGCGTGAGCTGGCTGCCCGAGCGCTTGGACCGGGCGGGTGTGTCGGATGACTTCGGCATGGTGCGGCCAGTGTATCGATTTGGAAGGGAGCTGGCGCAACACCGTTGACAACAATGTTGCGCTCCCGTTCACTCCTCCTCAACAACACGCCGTGCGGGTCTGCCCCGCCGAGCCGGAGGATGCGTCGATGGCCAACAACAGTCAGCGGACCGGGCAGCGGGCCGACACCGTCTTCGTCGGAGGAAAGGTCTTCACCGGCACCGCGGACGCCCCCGTCGACGCCGCCGTCGCCATCGGGGGAGGCCGGATCATCGCCGTCGGCGAGGAGAGCGCGGTCCGCTCGCTCGCGGACGGCGGCACCGAGGTCGTGGACCTGGCGGGCGGCCTGCTCCTCCCCGGCTTCCAGGACGCGCACGTCCACCCCGTGGTGGCCGGCGTCCAGATGCTCAGCTGCGACCTGTCCGAGCAGCACACCATCGAGGGCTACCTGGCCGTGGTGGCCCGGTACGCCAAGGACCACCCCGAGGCCGCCTGGATCCGCGGCGGAGGCTGGTCGATGGACGTCTTCCCCGGCGGTACGCCCACCCGCGCCGTACTCGACGAGGTCGTACCCGACAGGCCCGTCATGCTCACCAACCGCGACGGCCACGGCGCCTGGGTCAACACCCGTGCCTTCGAACTCGCGGGCCTCGACCGCACCACCCCGGACCCGGTGGACGGCCGGATCGAGCGGGAGCCGGACGGCACCCCGGCCGGCACCCTCCAGGAGGGCGCCATGGACCTGGTGGCCCGCCACGTCCCCCTCCCCACCGCGGACGAGGCCTACGCCGGCCTGCTCGCCGCGCAGGAGCACCTGCTCTCCCTCGGCGTGACCAGCTGGCAGGACGCCATGGTCGGCGCCTTCCCCGGCCACCCCGACAACTTCGGCGTCTACCTGCGCGCCGCCCGCGAGGACTCCTTGCGCGTACGCGTCGTCGGCGCCCTGTGGTGGGACCGGGAACGCGGCCTGGAGCAGATCCCCGAACTGGAGGAACGCCGCCGTACCGGCCGGGTGGGCCGCTTCCGCGCCACCAGCGTGAAGATCATGCAGGACGGCATCGCCGAGAACTTCACCGCCGGAATGCTGGAGCCCTACCTCGACGGCTGCGGCTGCGCCACGCGGAACTCCGGCCTCAGCTTCATCGAACCGGAACTGCTCGCCCAGGCGGTGCGCCTCCTGGACCGTGCGGGGTTCCAGGTCCACTTCCACGCCCTGGGCGACCGTGCCGTCCGCGAGGTGCTGGACGCCCTCGCCGCGGCCCGTGAGGCCAACGGGGCCAACGACAACCGCCACCACCTCGCCCACCTCCAGGTAGTCCACCCCGACGACATCGCGCGCTTCGCCCAGCTGGGGGCGGCCGCGAACATCCAAGCGCTGTGGGCCGCGCACGAACCGCAGATGGACGAGCTGACCATCCCCTTCCTCGGACCCGAACGCGCCGCCCTCCAGTACCCGTTCGGCGACCTGCGCCGTGCCGGGGCCCGGCTCGTCGCCGGCAGCGACTGGTCGGTGAGCAGCCCCAACCCGCTCTGGGGCATCCACGTGGCCGTCAACCGGGTCGTACCCGAAGAGACGGCTACGGAGACGGATGCCGGGAGGGCCACGGAGACGGATACCGGGAGGGCCACGGAGACGGATACCGGGACGGCTGCCGAGTCGGTTGCCGGGACCCCCGCGAGGCCCCTCGCCGAGCCGGCCCCGACCGCACCCGTCGCAGCGTTCTTCCCCGAGCAGGCCTTGACCCTCGCCGAGGCGCTGACCGCCTACACCGCCGGAAGCGCCTGGGCGAACCACCTCGACGAGGTCACCGGCACCGTCGAGGTGGGCAAGTACGCGGACCTCGTCGTCCTGGACCGGGATCCCTTCGCCCACCCCAGCGAGGAGATCGCCCGGACCCGGGTGAGCCGGACCTACGTCGACGGCGAACTCGTCTTCGCCGCGAGGCACTGAACGACCCCCTCCCCGCACCCCGCCCAGCTCACCCCTCACGGAGGCAGACGATGCCCTCAGCCCGATCGAGCGCGCCCCGCCCCGCACGGCTCCGCCACGCCGTAGCGGCCGCCCTCGCCGCGGCCACGGTGCTCATCACGAGCGCGTGCAGCGGCACCACCCGCCAGGCGGACGAAGCCGCCACCGCCTACCAGCTCACCGACCGGACCCCGGCGGCCGCCGGAGACCTGGATTCCTTCACCTGGTCGATCTTCGCGGAGCCGACCACCATCGACTACGCCCACGCCTTCGACTACCCGCCCAACCAGATCCTCGCCAACGTCTGCGAGAGCCTGCTGCGCTGGAACCCCGACCTCACGACCTCCCCGAACCTCGCGGCCTCGTACGCCAATCCCACCCCCACCACCTGGGTCTACCAGATCCGTCCCGGCGTGCGCTTCCACGACGGGACGGCGCTCACCGCCGACGACGTCGTCGCCTCCCTGCGCCGCAACCTCGACCCGGAGACGGCCAGCGTCTGGGCCTACCCCTTCCGGAACGTGACCTCGGTCGACCGGACCGGCCCGATGGAGGTCACCGTCACCCTGGCCAAGCCCGACTCCCTGTTCAACCAGTACCTGGCCGCCAGCCCCGGCACCGTGGAGTCCGCCGCCACCCTCGCCGCGTCGGGCAAGGACTACGGCAACCCGCAGACCGGCGTGAACTGCACCGGCCCGTTCTCCTTCGCCTCCTGGACCTCCGGCCAGTCCCTCACCCTCAAGCGGTTCGACGACTACTGGAACCCCGAACTCAAGGCGAAGGCCGGACAGGCCAAGTTCGTCTTCCTCGCCGACCCGACGACCCGGGTCAACGCCTTCCAGAGCGGGGAGGTCGACGGCGGCTGGATGGTCCCGCCCAGCGCCTACGGCCAACTGCGCTCGAGCCAGGCCGGAACGCTCTACTTCGGCCGGAACACCACCGTCGCCGACGAGGTGGTCAGCAACCTGAAGGGCCCGCTGGGGGACGTCCGGGTGCGCCGTGCCCTGCTCATGGCCATTGACCGCGAGGGCATCGTCAAGGCCGGCGCCGGCGGGGTCGGGGACGTCGCCGGATCGCTGGTCACCGACAACCTGTGGAGCTCGGCGCCCGCCGCGGCCCGCGAGGGCATCCTCAAGGAGCTGCCGGACTACCCGTACGACCCGGCGAAGGCCAAGGCGCTGGCAGCCGAGGCCGGTGTCTCCGGCCAGAAGATCGTCATCGCGACCAGTCCGCTGGACTCCCAGACGACCATCATCACCCAGGCCGTCGCCCAGGCGGCCACGGCCATCGGGCTCAAGCCGCAGATCGACAGCATCTCCGCCGAGAAGTACACGGCCCTGTTCACCGACCCGGCCGCGCGCGAGGGCGTCGACCTCTTCCTCACCTTCTGGTACACCTCCGTCACCGACCCGCTGGACATGTACGGCTCGCTCCAGACCGGCTCGTTCAGCAACTACGGCGGCTGGTCCGACCCCGCCTTCGACGCCGCGGTCGACCGCGCCGTCGCCGCCCAGGAACCGGGCGAGCACGCGGCCGCCAACGCCGAGGCCCAGCGGATCGCCATGCGGGAACTGCCCTGGCTGCCCCTGTACACGCAGCCCGTGAGCGTCTTCCTGGGCAAGCGGATCACCGGAGTCCAGCCCTCCATCGCCTACCTGTACTACCCCTGGGCCGCCGAGATCGGAGCCAAGGGATGACCGTCGCAGCGGTCCGGGCCGGGCGCGTGCTGCGCCGGCTGGCCGGGATGGCGGCGACCCTGCTGGTCACCTCGTTCCTGGTGTTCTCCTCGCTGTACCTCGCGCCGGGCGACCCGGCCGCCTACCTCGTCCGGGGACGCAGCCCGAGCGCGGAGCAACTCGCCGAGATCCGACGGCAGTACGGCTTCGACGAACCGTTCCTGCTCCGGTACTGGAACTGGCTCGAAGGCGTCCTGCACGGCGACTTCGGCCGCTCCTACCTCTTCCACCAGGACGTCTCCGCCGTCATCTGGTCCCGCCTGCCCACCTCCCTGCTGCTGGTCGGGGTGTCCGCCCTGATGATCGCGGTGGTCGGCATCGGGGCCGGCGCGGTCGGAGCGCTGCGCAGGGGGACCCGTACCGACCGCACCCTGATGCTCCTGGTGACCGTAGGCGCCGCCGCACCCGCCTTCGCCGTCGCCCTCCTGCTCAGGTCGGTCCTGGGCGTCCAGCTCGGCTGGTTCCCCACCATCGGCAACGGCAGCGGCGTGCTCGACAGCCTGCACCACATCGTCCTGCCCGCCGTGGCGCTGTCCGTGACCTTCACGGCCCTGGTGACCCGGGTGACCCGCTCGGCCATGCTCGACGAACTGCGCCGCGAACACGTCGAAGTCGCCCTGAGCCGGGGGACACCCCGGCGGACCGTCATCCGGCGGCACGTGCTGCGCAACGCGCTGGGACCGATCGTGACGGTCTCCGCGCTGCTCGTCTCCGGAATGCTGGTCAGCACCGCGATCGTGGAGACCGCCTTCGGGATGTCGGGAGTCGGGTCCCTGCTCGTCCAGTCGGTGGACCAGCTGGACTTCCAGGTCGTACAGGCCATCGTGCTGCTCGTCGTGGCCGCGTTCGTCGTGGTCAACGCCCTCGTCGACCTCGTACACCCACTGATCGACCCGCGCGTGGCAGCAGGAGGGAGCGCCCGATGAGCCCGCAGGACACCCTCCCTTCCCCTTCCACCTCCCCGGCCACGGCGCCGCCCAAGGGCTCCGGGCGCACCCGGCCCACTCGGCTCGGGCGGCTCCGGGCCCTGGGCGGCAGCCCGCTCCAGCGGATCTGCCTGCTCCTGCTCGTCACCTTCCTGCTGGTCGCGCTGCTGGCACCCTGGCTCGCACCGCAGGACCCGACCTTCGGCCACCTCGGCGACAGCCTCCTGGGGCCGGGCGCCGGGCACTGGCTCGGGACCGACCAGGGCGGCCACGACACCCTCTCGGCGCTGATCGTCGGGACCCGGACCAGCCTCGCGGGACCGCTCGCGGTGGTGCTGTCCTCCACCGTCCTGGGCATCGCCGTGGGGCTGTTCGCCGCCTGGCGGGGCGGCTGGGTCGACACCGCCGTCGGCCGGGTGCTCGACGTCCTGTTCGCCTTTCCCGCCCTGCTCCTCGCCATCCTCGCCGTGGCCCTCTTCGGCAAGGGCATGACGGCCCCGGTGCTCGCCATGGCGCTCGCCTACATGCCGTACACCGCACGGCTCGTCCGGGGCCTCGCCGTGCGCGAGAAGGCCCGGCCCTACGTCGCCGCCTACCAGGTGCAGGGGCACTCCGCGCTGTTCGTCACCGTCCGCAGGATGCTGCCCAACATCGCGCCCACCCTGCTCGCGCAGTCGACCGTCAACTTCGGGTACGCGCTGCTCGACCTCGCCGCCCTGTCGTTCCTGGGGCTGGGCGTCCAGCCGCCGACCCCCGACTGGGGCGCCATGATCAACCAGGGGCAGGCGGCCGTACTCCAGGGGCAGCCGTTGTCCGCGGTGGTACCGGCCGTCGCGGTGGTCCTGGTGGTCGTCGCCTTCAACGTCGTCGGGGAGAACCTCGGCGACCGGCTCGCGGGAAGGGACGCCCGATGACACTGCTCGAGTACGAGGCCCTCAGCGTCACGCTGCCCGCGACGGCCCGGCCCGTCCTGGACGGGGTCAGCCTGACCGTCGCGGAAGGGGAGATCGTCGCCCTGGTCGGCGAGTCCGGCTCCGGCAAGTCGGTCACCGCCCGCGCCGCCCTCGGCCTGTTCCCCTCCGGAGCCGAGACCCGCGGCCGGGTCCGCGTCGACGGGACCGACCTCGTCGGCGCCGATGCCACGAGCCTGCGTGCGGTGCGTACCGCCAAGGCGTCGATGATCTACCAGGACCCCCGGGCCGCCATCAACCCGGTGCGCCGGGTCGGGGACTTCCTCACCGAGTCCCTGCGCCTGGTGCACGGCTGGCCCAAGGACCGGGCGAGGACCCGGGCGGCCGAACTCCTCGCCGCGGTCGGCCTGCCGGACCCCGTCCGGCACCTGGACCAGTACCCGCACGAACTGTCCGGCGGGATGCTCCAGCGCGTCGTGATCGCCGCCGCCCTCACCGCCGAACCCCGGCTGCTGCTGTGCGACGAACCGACCACCGCGCTCGACGTCAGCACCCAGGCCGAGATCCTCGCCGTCCTGGGAGGGCTGCGCCGCGAACGCGGCCTGGGCATGCTCCTCATCACCCACGACATCGAGCTCGCCGCCGCCGTCGGTGACCGGATCTACGTGATGTACGCGGGCCGCATCGTGGAGACGGCGCCCGTGGCGGAACTCTTCGCCTCGCCCCGGCACCCCTACACCGCCGGACTGCTCGGCTCCTCCCCGCCGCTGACGGGTCCGCCCGGCCCGCCGGCCCGGCTCATCCCCGTCCCGGGCTCTCCGATGGGCCTGCTGGAGTCCGTACCCGGCTGCGCGTTCGCACCGCGCTGCCGCTTCGCGCAGCCCGGCCGCTGCGACCAGTCCCCGCCGCCGCTCCAGCGGCAGGGCCCGGCCCTGGTCGCCTGCCACCGCGCCGAGGAACTCGCAGGCACCACCGCCTGGCCGGCCCTGGCGCACACCTCTTCCGTCCCGCCGTACAAGGAGGACAGTTGACCGCCGACCCGACCCCCGCGCCGCTGCTCGAGGTGAGCGGCCTGCGCAAGACCTACCGGACCGGCGGGACCGAGGTCGTCGCCGTCGACGACCTCTCCTTCGCCCTGCGGGCGGGAGGAGCGCTCGGCATCGTCGGGGAGTCCGGATCGGGGAAGACCACCACGGCCCGGATGCTGATCGGCCTGGAACGGCCGGACGCGGGCCGGATCCTCGTACAGGGCGAGCCGCTGGCCGCCGCGGTGCGCGGCAGGGCGGCCCGGCTGGCCCGGGCCAAGGCGGTCCAGATCGTGTTCCAGGACCCCTATCTCTCCCTGGACGCCCGGATCCCCGTAGGGGCGACCGTCGACGGCGTGCTGCGGCTGCACGGTGCCCACGACCGCGCGGCCCGCGCCGGACGGGTCACGGAGCTGCTGGACCAGGTCGGCCTCGGCGCCCGCGAGGCGGCGGCCCTGCCCCGCGGGCTCTCCGGCGGGCAGCGCCAACGCGCCGCGATCGCCCGGGCGCTGGCGGTGGAACCCGCCGTCCTGGTGCTCGACGAGGCGGTGTCCGCCCTGGACGTGTCGGTCCAGGCCCAGGTGCTCAACCTGCTGGCGGACATCCGGCGCGACACGGGCATCGGGCTGGTCTTCGTCAGCCACGACCTCGCGGTCATCCGGTACGTCTGCGACGAGGCGCTGGTCATGTACCGGGGCCGGACGATGGAGCACCGCCCCGTCGGCGAGCTCCTCACCTCCCCGGACCACCCCTACACCCGGCTGCTGCTGGCCTCCGTCCCCCGACCCGGCTGGGACCCCGACTCGATCAGCCGGCAACGCCGGGCCCTGGACCCGGCCGGCGCCGGAACCGCGAAGGGAGGCGGCACGTCCGGGACATGACGGGACGGCGCCCCACATACCGTGCGTGGCCGTTTCGTGCCCGGCAACGGTCTTGCCCGGCAACGGCCTTGCCCGGCAACGGCCTTGCCCGGCAACGGCCTTGCCCGGTACCCGGCCGTGGTCGCGATACTGATCATGCCGGCCTGGGCGGCCGCCGCACCGACACGACCGACGGGGAAGAGGAAGAGAACATGTCCTACGAGATCAGGCCCGGCCTGCCGGACATCGAGACGTACCGCCGGCTGCGGGGCGACACCGGGCTCGGCGCGAAGACCGTGGAGGGAGCGGCGATCGGGCTGCCGAACTCCTGGTACTGCGTGACGGTCGAACACGCCGGGCAGACGGTCGGCATGGGACGGATCATCGGCGACGGCGGATGCTTCCTGCAGATCGTCGACATCTGCGTCCTCCCGGACCACCAGGGCCGCGGCCTGGGCAAGCAGATCATGGCCGAGCTCTCCGCGGAGCTCGGGCGCCGGGCGCCGCAGGGTACGTACGTCTCCCTGATCGCCGACGGCGACGCCCGCCACCTCTACGCGAAGTACGGCTTCGCGGAGACCGCGCCCGCTTCCGTGGGCATGGCCCGCCTGCTGTGAGGCCGCCGCGCCACCGCCTCCGGCCTCAGGGAGTGTCCTCCAGGGGCCGGAGGAAGCGGCGCTCGTAGCGCTTGATGCAGCGGGTCCTGCGCGCCAGTTCGAAGGCCTCCTGGCATTCAGGGTCGGACATGCTGTCCGTGCGGTACTGCTCGTAGGCGGCGAGACCGGGGAAGGAGAAGAGGGCGTAGGCGATGTCGCTGTCGCCCTCACTGGGCAGGAAGTAGCCGTGGTGGGTCCCGCCGAAACGGTTCACCAGCCGGACCCAGCGCCGCCCGTACTCCTCGAAGTCCGCGAGCTTGTCGGCGTCGATCTCGTACTTCAGATGAATGGTGATCATGTCCCCCATCATGACGCGCCCCGCGCCCGGCGTGCCCGCCGCCGACGGAGCAGGAGGCCTACGGCCGCGCCCGCCAGGGCCGTCGCCGCCACGCCTGCGGTCGTCCACCAGACGGAATGGCCCGGGGCGGCGGACTCGGCTTGCGCGTCCGTCTGAGCAGTGGATGCGGACGCGGACGCGGAGGCGGACGAGGGCGTGGGCGCCGACGCGGACGGTGTGACGGGAGCCGGCACCGTCGTGGGGGCCGCGGTCGGCGCCGGGTCCACCACCGGTACACCGACTTCGAGCTCGCCGTGCCCGAGGGCCGGGAACCCGACGTCGACCGAGACCTTCCACGAACCGGGCGGCAGCACCTCGGCCGTGGTCCAGCCGGCGGGCGGGGCGGCGGGATCGCGGACCAGCCGCCAGGGGCCCAAGGAGCGGGTGCCGTCGCCGCTGACGGCGTTCACGGTGGCGGCGACTGCCTCGTCGACGGGGTCCCCGTCGTTCTCCCAGGTGATCTCGGCGGTGACATGGCCCTCCCGCTGCCCGGTCACCACCACCTTCACGGTGTCGCCGTGGGCGTGGGCGGTGGTGGGGATCAGGAGCATCAGGCCGAGGGCGGTCAGGACGGCAGGGAAAGCGAGTCTTGTGCGCATCGTCGCGGTCCTCCGGGGGGGTGAGGGGTGGGAGGCGGACGGCCGCACGGGGCGGCCGTCCGCCGGAGTGGATCACGGCGTCAGGACGACGGGTTCAGCCGGTTGCCCGGTTGCCCGGTTGCCCGGTCGGTCGGTCGGCCGATCGGCCGGTCGTCCGTGTCGCCCGGTCGTCCAGGCCGGACGGGTCAGCCGGCCTTCTGGAGGGTCCAGGCCTGCGCCGGACGCCCGTCCGCGCGCTGGAGGTCGAGCAGCCAGGTCCCGTAGTAGGGGCGGCTGCTCACCGTGAGGGCGAAGCCGCCGCTCGGGTCCGTGACGGTCACCGCGCCGCCGCGGGACGACAGCCGCCAGGCCTGCGCCCCGTCCGAGCCGCACGGCTGCTGGGCCACCCACATGCCCGCGGCGGGGGTACCGCCCGGCTGGAGGCACTTGCCGGAGACCGCGGACCGGATGCGGACCTGCCCGCCGCCCGCGTCGTCGAACGACCACTGCTGCTGCGCGTAGCCGTTGGCACGGGACCCGACGAGCACCGTGCCGTCGGCGGTGCGGCCGCCCCACAGTTCGGCGGCCATGCCGGTGCTGCCGTTGCCGAGCACGTAGCGGGCGCCGGGAGTGGTGGCGCCGCCGCCCGTGCGCGCCGTACGGAAGGACGCGGCCTTGCCGGGGCCGCTGTCCCGGCCGGAGCCGTCACGGACGGAGACGGCGACCGTGTACTCGGTGTCGGGCTGGAGGTTGTAGATCCGCAGCACCTGCGACTGGACCCAGGTCAGGTGCTTTCCGTTCAGCATGACCTGGTACCAGGCGGCGCCCTCGACCTTGGGCCAGCTCACCACGGCGGAGTCCGGCTGGATCTGACCGGTGGTCACGGCCGGTCCGCCGCCGGGCTTCTTGGTCGGCGTGGGGGTGGGCTTCTTCGTCGGGGTCGGCGTCGGGTTCGGACCGGGGTCGGTGCCGCCACCGCCCTTGCTCCGCATCAGGAACTGGTTGTCGGCGATGTTCCAGTGCGTGGCCAGGTAGCTTCCGGCCTTGGGACTGGTGTGGAAGTAGTCGTCGTGGTTGCAGTCCAGGATGTTCTCGGCCGCCTGGTTGGTGCAGACGTTGCGCATCTTGGGGTAGTGCGGGCTGTCGGAGTAGCACATGACGTCGAACTCGTCGGTGCAGTGGGCGCCCAGGCTGGTGTTCGGGGCACTGTTGTTGACCGCGCCGAGGTTGTGCCCGAGCTCGTGGGCGGCGGTGTGGCCGCCCCAGCAGCCGGAGTCCGTACGGCCGTATGACGGGCCGAAGTTGCTCTGGTTCGCCTGCCCGGGCCGCTCGTCACCGGCGAAGGTGCCGATGCCGCAGTACACCTGCGAGTCGGCGAAGATCATGTACTTGCGGTCCCGGCGGTCGAGGCCCTTCGCGGCGAGCGCCCTGTTGGTCGCGCTGAACTCGGCCAGTGCGGAGTCCGGGAGTTCGATGTTGAGCACCGTCGGGGTGCAGTCGGCGGCCGTCACGTAGCGGATGTGGCGTACTCCGCCGGTCTCCTGGGCGCTCGCCGAGTAGATGAGGTCGGCGTCGGCCGCCCACTTGCGGAACGAGGCGACGTACTCGGAATAGCGGTCGCGTCCGGGACCGTGGATGTACACGACCTGGACGCGGTTGCCGGTGCTGCCGTCGCCCTCGCACTGGACGGTCTGCCCGGCGGGGCCGGCCGCGACGGCCTGGCTGCCCCCCGAGGCCTCCGGTGCCGGGGCGGCAGCGGCGGTCTTGGCGGCACTCGCGTCGGCGGCGGGCGCGTCCTGAGGACGCCCGCCCTCCTGCGAGGCGGCCGGGTCCTCGGTCGCGGGGCGGGCCGGATCGGCCGCCGGGGCCGACGCCTTGACGGCCGGCGGGATGTCCTTCTTGATGTCGACGCCCTTGGACGGGGCGTCGGGGCCGTGGGTACAGTGACCGGCTTCGGTGCGGTAGACGCCGGTACAGGGGTCGCCCTTCGGCGCCGCCTTGAGGCCGTCGTAGATCATGCCGCGCGCGTCCTCGTTCGCGGGCGCGTCCGCGATGGGTTCGGGCTCCTGGTCCCGGGCCGGGGCGGCGGCCGGTGCGGAGGCCTCCGCTGCCGCGGCCTGTGCGGGGGTCCCCGCCTGGGCGTCGTCGCCGAGTCCGGAGTAGGCGATGCCCGCGGCCATCACCGCCGCCGTGGCCATGGCGGCGGTGAGGAGTATCAACCGCCGGGGTTTGCGCCGGTGTTCGGGCCGTCTGCGTCGTCCTGTCATGGGCACCTCAAATCGAGATCGGAAGACTGGGTGCGCGGAAGCCTGCCAGACGAATGCGCCGAAGAATTCGGACAAAGTGGAGCGCGCTTCGAGAAATCGTTCCGTTACCTGTGGGTCAGATTTGACGAACCGTCAATCATCAATAAAACAAAGGGAGTTACGCGCGTAGGGTGGCAATGGTCCAGGCCTTTTAAGGACAGTCGTTATCAAATCGAGATAAGGGATGTATGCTTATTGACGGGAATTCAGTCAGGGATTCACCTAATTACTACCTGTCGAATTCCCTCGGTCACGACCCGTGAGGCCCGAGCGCCCCGGCAGGGACCGCGGCACCTCGATCGCCTCGTCAGACCGCCGGATCTCCGGTTCCGCCGGGAGGAACGCCCGGGGCCGTGCGGGGCGGGAGACCGAGCGCCCGCCGTTGCCGCGGAGTGTCCGCGTACACCCGCCACTCGGTGACGGTCGGGCCCGTCACGCGGGCCGTCCACAGCGCCGGGCCCGCCAGCTCCGGCCGGGAGCACACCGAGTACCCGCACACCGCGACGACACCCTCCCGCGCGGCCGACCCGGTGAAGACGTTGCGGTAGTCGGGGAAGGCCGCGAAGAAACCGCGCCACGCCTCGATGCACGCCGGCCGCCCGCGGACCGTGCCGCCCTCGGAGTCGACGAAGGTGTGGTCCTCGGACATCAGCGCCGCCAGGCCGACGAGATCCCGGCTGTTGATCGCGGCGTTGAAGCGGCTGACGACAGCCACCGCATCCCCGTCCACGTCCACGCGCCTCCTCGCTCCTCCTCCTCCTTTGTAGCGCTCCGTCGCCCGCGGCGCGTGCACCGGACGGCGGGCAGGCGGGCGATGGCGTCCACGCCTCGACCGGGGATGGCCCGTGATCGAGGTCTGCGCATGGATTTCATGTTGATCACCGGACGTCGCTGGTGGAAGGTAGGACGGTGCGAAAGAGTGACGTCAGGCGCTGTGACCTGGCTGTTGACCGGCGGGCGGCACACGCCCGGGCTGTCGCGGAGGTCCAGTGACGGCTCACTGGACCCCACCCGCCCGGCACTGCCCGCCACCCCGTACGGAGACGACTTGTCCGTCCACATCACCGCCCTGACCGATCCTCAGGAGACGCCCGTCGGCCGCCGCCTGGTCTGGCTGGCCTCCGACCCTGACGGCCACCCCGTCGGGTCCGCCTTCCTGCGCCTGTTCACCAGGGACGGCCAGCGCCACCTCGCCGAGCTGGACGTCCAGGTCCACCCGGCCGAACGGCGCCGACAGGTGGGTACGCGCCTGGTCGGCGCGGCCGTCCAGGCCGCGCGCCAGGAGGGCCGACGGTCCGTCATGTCCCAGGCGGAGTCAGGTTCCGCCGGCGCCGGCTTGCTCGTCGCCAACGGCTTCCGCGCGGTGCTGACCCTGACCTACGCCCGGCTGCCGCTGGCCGACGCGGACCTCCCCGCCCTCGCTGCCCTCGCGGAGAAGCCGCACGACCGCTACCAGTTGTCGTCTTGGGAGGGAGTGGTGCCCGACGAACTCGCCGACACCTTCGTGGCGTCGCGCCGCGCCATGGACGACATGCCGATGGGCGCCGTCGACTACGGCACGGTTGTCTGGGACCTCGACCGGGTACGGGCGGCCGCCTCGGCCGTCGCCGCGCGCGGGGACATCCTGCACACCGTAGCGGCCGTCGACCGCGAGGACGGCACCATCGCCGGGTTCTCCGAACTCGTCATCCCCGGCAGTGGCACGGGCGACGCCCAGCACTACGGCACGGCGGTCCTGCCCGAGCACCGCGGCCACGGCCTCGCCCGCAGCATGAAGGCCGCCTCGATCCTCCAGGCCCGCGAGCGGCACCCCCACCTCGGCGGCCTGCTGACCGACACCGCCGACAACAACCCGCACATGCGCCACGTCAACGACGACCTCGGCTATCTCCCGACACACACGTCCCACGAGTACCAACTCGCCCTGTAGGCCCACCCTCCGGACGTGCAAAGGCCCGGACCGCGTGATGCGATCCGGGCCTCGACGTGCAGCTCTGGGCCGAGTGACGTCGATCCGCCGGCGGCGGAAGAGCGTGTATGCGGTCTCCTCGGCACGCGCCCTAACGCTGCGTCAACCCTGCGTCGGGTTGCCGTGCAGCTTGCGCCGTTCCCGGCGGTTGGGGTGGCGGATGACCACTCCTCCCGAGCCGCCGGACCCGGTGAGCCGGATCAGCGGAGTTCCCGGGAGCCGGTCGGAGGTGGTCTCGTCCTTCAGGCCGCCGACGCCGGGATCCATGCCGCTGGTGTCGGCGGCCCAGGCGTCGGGGATGACGATCGTGACACCAGATGTCTCCCCGTACGCCTCCACTGCGACCTCCGTGAGGCGGCACTCAACCCGGGTGAAGTCAACCTTCACACCCCCCACGCCGCCGTGCGCGATCACGTGCCCGGGAACCTCCCAGCGCCCGGGGCCCTGAGTCGCGCCGTACATGCCGCCCTTGAGCACCAGCGGCGGCCGGCTCTCAGGGGAGTTCAGCCTCGGCAAGTCGGCGGTCAGGACGGCCAACTCGGCGTGAGTCTTGGACTTCAGCGCCTGCTCCAGGCGTGAATCCAGCTCATCGAGATCGATTCGCCCCTCGGCTGCCGCATCGCGCAGCTGCTCCACCACTGCTTCCCGGTCATCGTGAGAGGCGCGGAGCTCTCCTGAGGGAGCAGGGCGCGGAGAGGGCTCCGGAGGCTGGACAGTCATGGCCACAAGGATAAGCAGCCGGCAGACCGGGCGAACTGGGCACTGCACATCTCGAACACTGCCCAGTCCTTCGAGTCCTTCTAGTCCTTGCGGCCCGTCGCGGCGATGGTCACGCCGAGGCCGATCAGGGTGAGGCCGCCCGCACCGCCGATCACGGAGAGCCGTCGGGGCGAGCGGGCGAACCAGGTTCGGGTGGTGGCCGCGACCAGGCCCCACACGCTGTCCGAAGCCAGGGCGATGGCATTGAAGACCAGGCCGAGCAGCAGCATCTGCAGCGTGACGTGTCCCTGGCCCCGGTCGACGAACTGAGGGAGTACGGCGGCGAAGAACACCATGGTCTTGGGGTTGGCCACGCCCACCGCGAACCCCTCCCACAGCGTACGAAGGCTGCCGTGCCCGGGCCCGGCACCGCCGACCGCTGCGGCGTGCAGCGCCCCGCGCTGCCGCACCGCCTTGATCCCCAGGTACACCAGGTACGCGGCGCCCGCCAGCTTGAGCACCGTGAAGACGAGGACCGAGCGCTCCACTACCGCACCGACGCCGAGGGCCACGGCCACGACGAGCACATACGCGCCGAGGGTGTTCCCCACGACGGTGGTCAGCGCGGCCCGGCGCCCGTGCGCCAGCGCCCGCCCGATCACGAACAGCACGCTGGGGCCCGGAACAATGATCAGCAGGAACGACATGGCCGCGAAGGCCAGAAGCCGGTCGGTGGACACCATGGAACCCATGTAACACGGGCGTCTCCCCGGCCCGCACTCCCTTTTTCTCCGTCCGGCCCGCCCGGCGGTCAGTGCGCGAAGAGGCCGGTGAGGCGGCCGTCGACGACCGTCGCGCGGGTGGCCGCGGCATCGTCGGCGAGATCGCACAGCCGGGTCGGCGTGAGTCCGGCCAGGGCCCGGAAGTCACGGCTGAGGTGGGCCTGGTCGTAGTAGCCGGACTCGGCGGCGAGCGCGGCCAGTGACCGGGCCGGGGCCGGGCTGCCGGGGCCGGGGCCGCCCGGCTCCCCGTACGAGCGGCCGGCCGCCAGGGTCAGCGCGCGCTGGAAGCGCAGCACCCGGCCCACGGTCTGCGGCGGCAGGCCGATCTGCTCGCGGAACAGCGCCTGGAGCCGGCGGCCGCCGCGGCCGGTCTGCTGCGCGAGCTGGCGCAGCGTCAGTCCGCCGTGCCGGGCGAGCAGCCTGTCCCACGCCTCGGTCACCACGGGGGACGGCGTCGGCCCCTCCGCCATCCGCCGGCCCAGCTCCGCGTCGAGCAGCGCCCAGCGGCCGTCCCAGTCCGGCGCCTCGGCCAGCCGCTCGGTGAGCCGCCGCGTCCAGTCGTCGCCGAGCACGTCCTCGGCGTGGACCCGTACGCCCGCCAGTTCGGCCAGCGGGATCCCCAGGCAGGTGTACGCCCCGAGCGGCGTGAGGTCCACCTCGATCGCCTGCCCGGAGCCCCGGTAGCCGCCCAGCACGGGCGAGGTGTGCAGGCCCGCGACCACGGAGCGCGAGGTCCGCAGCGGAGGACCACCCCGCGTCGCGAACGTGCACAAGGGCTCGCCCCAGCCCAGGACCAGGGTGACCGTGGCGGCGGGCAGCGTCAGCCTGGGCGGGTTTCCCGGCGGCGTCCGGTATCCGCAGTACTTCACCACCCGGCCCCGTAACCAGTCCGGTGCGGCACGCTCGGCCCTGTCCGGTGTCACTCGGTCCCCCCCACCCTCTGCCGGCCGTCGGCCCGTCGAACGCGGTGCGCGTTCGTACAAGACGGGTGTCCGGCCCGCCCGGCAGTCTGGTGGCGAAGCGCGCGGCCGGTGAAGGCGAGGACCGGACAGAACGGGGCGGAGCGGGGACCGCGGCTGGTTTCCGGCCGTCCCGCGGGCCCCGCACAGGCCACGCCGCACGCCGCACGCCGCACCTGGTACGCCGTGCACCTCGAAGCCGTACGTGTACCTCGACCTGTACCTCGTACTCCGATCCGACAGGAGACCAGTCATGACGTCCAAGGCCTTACGCCGGGCGGCCGCAGCTGCCGCCGGAACCCTGATGCTGTCCGGACTCGCGGCCGCTCCGGCGGTCGCGGCCCCGGCCGCCCCGCTGGCGTGCGCCCAGCTCACGGGGCAGAGCTATGGCACGGCCTACATCAAGAACACCTGTAGCTACGCCATCAGTGCCTCCGTGCAGATCGACTGGACGGGAGACCCCGGCTGCATCTGGATCAACCCGGGCCGGACCGGCACGATCCACTGGGACGGCGCGGACGGCCGCGCCAACTACGCTTACCAGTGCTGACGGGGGACCGGTGAGCGACGGGTGTACGGCGGGGCCCGCCGGCCCGCCCGTACACCCGGCTCCACCGGCACCACCCCGCGCGCCGGGCGGCCCCGCCCACCCGCACAGGACTCGGCGCAGGGCACGGCACGGCACTGCGGGGTCGGCCCGATCTGCTGAACACGGGCCCCGCGAGGCATCCCGTACCCGCGGACCGGGCACCCAGCACGCGTGACCCCTCTCGCCCTGCGCGCCGATCCGCCCGCCGCCGCCCCCACCCGCCCGCGCCGCGCGCTGCTCGCGGGCTCGGTCGGCAACCTCGTCGAGTGGTACGAGTTCGGCGTCTACGGCTGCTTCGCCACGGTCATCGCCGCCCACTTCTTCACCCCGGGCACGGGAGCCGGGGGCGGCGCCGGGCCGCTGGTCGCCACGTACGCCTCCTTCGCCCTGGCGTTCTTCTTCCGCCCCGTCGGAGCCGTACTCTTCGGCCGCCTCGGCGACCGCGTCGGCCGCCGCCCCACCCTCATCGCGGTGGTCGGCCTGATGACGCTGGCCACCACCCTGATCGGCCTGCTCCCCACCCAGGCCCAGCTGGGTCCGGCCGCCCCGTGGCTGCTCACCCTGCTGCGCGCCCTGCAAGGCCTCTCCGCCGGAGGGGAGTTCGGCGGCGCCGTGGCTCTGATGACCGAGTACGCGCCACCCGGCCGCCGGGGCCGCTACGGGGCCTGGCAGTCCTTCACCCTCGCCCTCGGCCTGCTCTGCGGCGCGGGCACCGCCACCCTGGTGGCCACCGTGCTCTCCCCGCAGGCCCTGCACGACTGGGGGTGGCGGATCCCGTTCCTGCTGGCCCTGCCGCTCGGACTGGCCGCCCTGTGGCTTCGCACCGGCCTGACGGAACCGCCCGGATCCCGGGCGGGCCGCGCCGCCGCCGCACCGTGGGAAGCGGCCGACCGGCCGGGCCCGGACACGCCCGTCACCGCCGAGCCGGCCCGCACGGTCGAGACGGTCCGCGTGGCCGATACGGCTCACCCGCCCGTCACCGCCGAGACGGTCCGCCCGGCCGAGACGGCCCGCACGGTCGACACGGCTCACCCGCCCGAGCCGGCTCCCACCGCCGGCACCGCCCGCGCCGTCGTCCTCGGCATCGGGCGGATCATGGGCTGGTCGGCGGCCGGGTACACCTTCCTCGTCGTCCTGCCCTCCTACCTCCAGTCCACGCTCGGCGCGTCCTTCCGGGAGGCCATGATCGCCACCGCCCTCGCCAACCTCGGCTTCGCCGCCTCGATCCTGCCCGCCGGAATACTCAGTGACCGCGTCGGCCGACGCCCCGTCATGCTCTGCGGGGCCCTCGCCGTGACCCTGCTCGCGCTCCCGCTCCTCGACCTGCTCCAGGACCCCGCCGCCCCACCATCCGCCAAGGCGGCCGCCGTCCTCGCCGCGGGCGCCACGGTCGGCCTGCTCGCCGGCCCGGGGCCCGCCATGCTCGCGGAGATGTTCCCGGCGCGCGTGCGCTGCACCGGTCTCGGAGTGGCGTACGCCCTCGCCAACGCGGTGTTCTCCGGCTGCGCGGGCCTGGTCATCACCGCCCTGGTCGCCGGCACCGGCGACCGGGACATCCCCGCCTACTACGCGGCCGCCGCCTGCGCGCTCAGCGCGCTCGCCCTCGCGGGCCTGCGCGGCGACGACCACCGCAGGCCGCTGCGATGAGGGTCATCGGGCTCATGTCCGGCACCTCGTACGACGCCGTCGACGCCGCGGCCGCGGAGCTGACCTTCGAGGACGACGGCGACGTCCTGCGCCTGGTTCCGCTCGGCATGGTCAGCGCGCCGTACGAGGCGCCGCTGCGCAGCGCGCTGGCCGCGGCCCTGCCGCCTGCGCCCACGACCCTGGCCGACGTGTGCCGGCTCGACACCGGCATCGGACAGGCCTTCGCGGCGCTCGCCGTCCGCGCCGACCGCGAACTGTGCGAGGGCCGGGCCGAGTTGATCGCCTCCCACGGGCAGACGGTCTTCCACTGGGCGGCCGACGGCCAGGTGTACGGGACCCTCCAGCTTGGCCGGCCCGCCTGGATCGCCGAGGCCGCCGGCTGCCCGGTGGTCTCCGACTTCCGCCCGCGCGACGTCGCGGCCGGCGGCCAGGGCGCCCCGCTGGTGAGCCTGGTCGACCTGATGCTGCTGCGCGGCCGTCCCGGAGTACCGGCCGCCCTGAACATCGGCGGCATCGCCAATCTCACCGCCCTGCCCGCCTCGGGCGGCCCGGTGGCCTTCGACACCGGCCCGGGCAACGCGCTGCTCGACGCGGCGGTGCACGAACTGACCTCGGGGCGGCTCGGCTACGACGAGGACGGAGCCCTCGCCGCCGCCGGCCGGGTCCACGAACCCCTGCTCCACCGCCTGCTGGCCGAGCCGTACTACCGGCTGCCCGCCCCCAAGACCACCGGGAAGGAACTCTTCCACCACGGCTATCTGCGAGCGGCCTTGCAGGGTTTCGCGGCCCCCGACCCGCAGGACCTCATCGCCACCCTCACCCGGCTCACCGCCCGGACCGTGGCCGACGCCCTGCGCCCGCTCGGCACCACCGAGGTCATCGCCTCCGGCGGCGGCACCCGCAACCGGGTGCTGATGGCGATGCTCCGCGAGGAACTCGCCGCCGGCCCCCGACTGCTGACCTCCGACGCGCTCGGCCTGCCCGCCGCCGCCAAGGAGGCGTACGCCTTCGCCGTCCTCGGCTTCCTCACGTTGCACGGGCTCCCCGGGAACGTTCCCGACTGCACGGGGGCCCGCGGGCCGCGCGTCCTCGGCTCCCTCACCCCCGGCCGCCGCCCGCTCCGGCTGCCACCCGGCCCGGCCCGGCCGCCGCGCTCCCTGCTCATCGGCCGGGAGTGAGCCCGGAGCGGGCCCGGGATGTGCTCCGTCCGAGTTCTCTTGGTGCGCCCGTTCGGCCGCAGAACCGAGTTCATGATCATCATTTCGGCTCCAGATCGTTTTACTGCTGCCATCCGGCCGTGTGAGATCTGGGAGGGCTGCGTGGCTATGTCACGGACTCGATGGACACAACCGACCAAGAAAAAGAAGTGGCGCGCCCTGGCCGCCGTCACCGGGGCGATGCTCGTCGTCGCGGCGGCGCCGGGCAGCGCGCCCGAGGCCGACCCCGCACAGGGGACGCTCGCCGGCCCCGCGCAGGAGGCCGCGCTCGCGCTGCTGGTCGGCAGAGCCGTGGAGGAGAGCCGTGCGTCACCCATCGGCCAGTGCGGCGCCCCGGGCACCTTCGGGCAGGTGCTGTGCGGCGGCTGGCGGGAACAGCGGGTCCTGGCCACCGCCCGGGGAGTGGGAGCCCTGCTGGGCGAGCCGGCCTCCGGCGGCTCCGCGCGCGCCGTCCGTGCCGACGCCCTTCCCACGGACTCCGGCGGGCCGCTGGAGATCAGCCTCGCCGAACCGGGCCACCTCACCGACGTGACCGTGCGCGACGGGCGCGGACGTCACCTGGCCGGCGAACTGGGCGGGGACGGCGAGCACTGGCTGAACACCGAGCCGCTGCGGGCGGGGGAGACGTACACCGTGCAGGTCGGCGCCCAGGACCCGGCCGGCCGGCCGGTCGGCGTCACCATGGCCTTCACGACCGCGCCACCCGCCGCCGGGAGCAGGCTGACGGCCGAATTCGGGCCGCGCCCGGGGACGTACGGCGCCGGGGAGATCGTCACGGCCGCCCTCAGCCGCCCGGTGCCCGCCGACGACCCCGAGGCCCGCGCCCGCCTGGAACAGGCGCTGGAGGTGACCTCGGAACCCCCTGTCGAAGGTGCCTGGCACTGGGTCGACGCATCGACGCTGCACTTCCGGCCGCGCGCGTACTGGCCCGCGCACACCGTGGTCCGAGTCCGCAGCGGTCTCGACGGGGTGGAACTCGGCGACCAGGGCTACGGCGGCCCCTCCGACTCCCTGGAGTTCACCGTCGGGGACCGGATCGAGGCCGTCACCGACTCCGCGGCCCACGAGATGACCGTACGCCGCAACGGACGGGTCATCAGGACGATCCCGGTCACCACCGGCAAGGCGGGCTTCCGGACCCGCAGCGGCATCAAGGTCGTCCTGGGCAAGGAGCGCAAGGTCCGGATGCGCGGGGACTCCGTCGGGATCCAGCGCGGCACGAAGGAGTTCTACGACCTGCCCGTGCGCTACGCGACGCGCGTGACCTGGAGCGGCGAGTACATCCACGCCGCGCCCTGGTCGGTCGAGGCGCAGGGCGAGGAGAACGTCAGCCACGGCTGCACGGGCATGAGCACCGAGGACGCCGCCTGGTTCTTCGAGACGGTCCGCGAAGGGGACATCGTCGAGGTGATCAACAGCGGCGGCGAGAAGATGGCCCCCTTCGACAACGGCTTCGGCGACTGGAACGTGGACTGGCGGACCTGGCTGGCGGGCAGCGCCCTCGGCGGCGCCGACGCGGACCCGCAGGGCGCGCCGTCCTCCCCGTCCCGGCCGCATCCGTCCTCCCCGTCCCGGCTGCACCCGACCACCTGAACCGGTGGGGGAGGGACGGGAGTCCGGGCGACCCCGCTGACGGCTGGGCGGGAGTCTGCGCGACCCCCGCTGACGGCCATTCGGCGGCCCCGGCGGTACCCGGCGGGCCCCGGCCTCCGGGGCCGGGCGCGCCGGAAGGGGGACCGGGCCCGCCGGTGCGGGGATGATGGGACGTATGAGCGAGCAGCAGCCCTTCCGCCACAACCTCCGCTTCGAGAACCACGGCACCGCCCCCGTTCCGCAGCACGACCCCGCCCCGTCGCGTCCCGGGCGGGGCACCGCCGGCGTGACCACGGTGACCTGCACCTGCGGGCTCGACACGGGCGTCCTGCCCAGTGACGACGCCCGGCTGGTGTACGAGGTGCACCGCAACGAGATCCGGGACGAGGTCCGCGGCGAGACGCGGAACGCCACGGCGGCGGAGACCAGGCGGAACTGACGCCACCGCAGCCTGACGGCGGCGCGCGCCGCCGTCAGGCTGCGGTGCGCGCCAGATCCCGTACGAAGCGAAGGCCCGGGCGGCCGTCCAGCACGATCTCCTCGGTGGGCGCGAATCCCGTGCGGGCCAGTACGGCGCGGGAGCCGGCGTTGTCGAGGGTGGTCTCGGCCCGCAGGGCGGTCAGGCCGTACGCGGTGGCGGCCAGGGCGCAGGCCTGGCGGACGGCGGCCGTGGCCAGGCCCCGCCCTGCGGCCTCCTCGGCGATCCGGTATCCGAGTTCGGCCGAACCATCGGCCACGTCCACCAGATTGACCCGCCCGAGGACCTCGCCGGCGCCGCCCACCAGCAGGTGGAAGAAGCACCCGCCCGCAGCCTGTTCTGCCAGCAGGGCGTGGTGCCGTTCGTCGAAGTGGGCGAAGTAGTGGTCGCCGCGGTCGGGAACCGAGGCGGCGAAGTAGGCCCGGTTCTTCCGCTCGAACTCGAGGAGTGCCGGGGCGTGGTCGAGGCGGAGCTGTTCGAGTCGCGGCATGGCGCGATCCTATGCGGCCGTCCGCCGGAGCGGGCCGCTGCGGGGCCCGTCCCGGCGGACGTCGGAGGGCATCGCGTCAGGCCTTCTCGCGGCCGAGGCCGACGGCCACCAGGACCCCCGCGGCGAGCACGATCGCCGCGTCGACCGCCAGGACCGTCCGGACGCCGTCGAAGAGCGAGGCCTGGGTGGTGGCCAGGACACCGAGCAGGGGGATGCCGATGGTGAGGCCCACCTGCTGGGTGGTGGTGACCAGGCCGGTCGCCAGGCCCTGTTCCCCGTCGGGCACGCCGCTCGTCACGGTCAGTCCGTACGAGATGATCGCGCCGAGGTGGCACATGCTGGCCACCGAGACGGCGACGGTCGCCAGCAGGGCACCCGACCCGGACCCGATGCCGAGCAGGGCGATGCCGAACAGGCCCTGGCCGAACAGCGAGCCGATCAGGGTCCGGCGGGCGCCGAAGCGGCCGATGACCTTCGGGGCGTAGGAGCCGGCGAGGACGGAGGCGATGCCCTGGACGCCGAAGACCAGCCCGGTCCGGAAGGAGGACAGGCCCAACGTCTCCTGGAGGTAGAGGGTCAGGACGAACACGACCGTCGACATCATCGAGAAGGTCACCAGACCGGCGAGGTTGCCCCAGGCGACGGTGCGCCGCCTCAGCATCGGCAGCGAGACCAGCGGGGCCGGGGACTTCGACTCCACCGCCACGAACGCGCCCAGCAGGGCGAGTCCGGCAACCAGCGTGCCCCAGACGTCCACGCCGCCGAAGCCGCGCTGGGCCGCCGTCGACAGGGCGTAGATCAGCGCGAGCAGACCGCCGGTGACGGTGACGGCGCCGGGCACGTCCAGGCGCGGCCGCTCGGGGGTCCGCGACTCGGGCAGCAGCCCCGGGGCCAGGACCAGCACGATCACCGCGGCGGCGGCGAGCAGGCCCATCGTGGAGCGCCAGCCCAGGGTGTCGGTCATGACACCGCCGAGCAGCATGCCGACGGTGAAGCCCAGGGAGAGCAGGGTGCCGGAGATGCCGAGCGCCTTGTCGCGCAGCGGCCCCTCCGGGAAGGTCGTGGTCAGCAGGGACATGCCGGTCGGCACGATGACCGCCGCGCCGAGGCCCTGGAGGGCGCGCCCGGCCAGGAAGGACGCCGGGTCCCAGGCGAGCGTGGCGAGCAGGGAGGCCGCGCCGAAGACCGCGAGGCCCGTCAGGAACAGCTTCTTGCGTCCGTACAGGTCCGCGATCCGGCCGAAGAGGAGCAGGAAGCCGCCGGAGGGCAGTGCGAACGCGGTGACCGCCCACTGGAGGGCGGACTGGCTCAGGCCCAGGTCCCTGCCGAGCACGGGCAGGGCCACGTTCAGTACGGAGAAGTCGAGCGCCACCATGAACTGGGCGGCGCAGAGCACGAAAAGGACCAGCTTGGCCCGGCCGGAGAGCCGGTCGTCCGCGGGGGCCGCCGGGTGCGGCCGGGGGGTTGTCGTCTGTGTGTCGATCGCCATGGCCACTACCCTCGCGGCCCGGGAATGCCCGTGGAGAGTGGGAACTTATCCTGTTGGTGGCACCACCAGGGTGCCTACGGGGGGAAATTCGTGGCCACACCGTTCGACGAGCACCGCCGGAGCGAACTGCGCGAGTTCCTGATGAGCAGGCGGGCCAGGATCAGCCCCACGGAAGCCGGCCTGCCGGACGGCGGGGCCCGGCGCCGCACCCCCGGCCTTCGCCGCGAGGAGGTCGCGGTACTCGCCGGAGTCGGGGTCTCCTGGTACCAGTGGCTGGAACAGGGCCGCGACATCACGGTGTCCTCGCAGGTCCTGGACTCGGTCGGCCGGGTGCTCAAACTGACCAGCGCCGAGCGCAGGCACCTGTACGTGCTCGCCGGGCTCAATCCGCCCGCCCTCGAAGTCGCCCCGGGCGACCGGGACATGTGCCACGGCCTGAAGCGGCTGATCGAAGCCTGGATGCCGTTCCCCGCACACATCATGGACCGGTACTGGAACATGGTGATGTACAACGACGCGGCCGCGCTGGTCTTCGGGATGCGCCCCGAGATCGTCCAGAACTGCCTGGTCTCCTTCTTCACCGACCCCCTCTACCGGGCCCGTTCCCCGCACTGGGAGGAGGTCGCCGGCCAGGTCGTCGCCCAGTTCCGGGCGGCCTGTTCGGAACACCCCGACGACGAGGGCTTCCGGGCCGTGGTCGCGCAGGCACGGGAGCTCAGCCCGGAGTTCACCGAACTGTGGGAGCGGCGGGACGTCCAGCCCGGCGGCCTGCTGCAGAAGCGGATGGACCACCCCGTCGTCGGCGCGCTGCACTTCGAGTCGACCCAGCTGCGGGTCCCGGCCCGCCCCGACCTGGCGATCGTGCTCCACACCCCGCTGCCGGTGGCCGACACGGCCGGGAAGCTGGAGTGGCTGACCTCGGCGGAGGGCCGGCGGGGATCGATGTACCCGCTCGCGGGCTGAGCCTCTGCGTACGTCACCCCGCAGGAGGAGGCCGACCGGGCCGTGGGTCCCGGTCGCTGGTGTGCGGGCGGGACCCGAGCCCTCGTGCCCGTGACCGATGTGGCGGGAGGGGGCCGGTTCCTAGGGTCGGGGTGAGGGTTTCGCAGGGCGCCGGCACCGTCCGGCGCACGCTGCGGACCCGCAGACCACACCGTCCGCCGCACCGACGCACCCGGCAGGGTGCGCAAGGAGGCTCACCCATGACCGACCGTACTGACCGGCCCCGCGTCCGCGTCCCCTCGTCCCGGCTGCGGAGGGCGGCCGCGACGGCCGTGGTGGCGGCCGCCGCCCTGGCCGTGGGCGTGGCGCTGCCCGCGTCGGCGGCCCAGCCGCACGGCCCGGGTGACGCCGTACGGCAGGGAGTGCAGCGCTTGGTGGGCGAAGACCGCAGCCCCGCCGCCCTGGCCGCAGTCACCGGCCGGGACGGGCGCACCCGCAACTACACCGCCGGTGTCGCGGACGTGCGGACCGGGGCGAAGGTGCCGGTCGACGGGCAGGTCCGGGCGGGCAGCAACACCAAGGCGTTCACCGCCACCGTCGTCCTGCAACTGGTCGGCGAGGGAAAGGTCGAACTCGACGCCCCCATCGAGCGGTACCTGCCGAACCTGGTGCGCGGCGAGGGCATCGACGGCCGCGAGATCACGGTCCGCCAGCTGCTCCAGCACACCAGCGGACTCCCCAACTACACCGAGTACATTCCCCACGACATAACCGGAGAGAACCGCCACACCTACTACCAGCCCCGCACCCTGCTCGACGTGGCACTGGCCCGGAAGGCGCAGTTCGCCCCCGGCACCAACTGGGCGTACAGCAACACCAATTACGTCCTGGCCGGCCTGCTCATCGAGAAGGTGACCGGCCGCCCCGTCGCCGAGCAGATCACCCACCGGGTCATCGACCGCATCGGACTGCGCCACACCTACTGGCCCGGCGTGGGCGACGAGCGCATCCGCGAAGCCCACCCCGAGGGTTACCAGGTCTCCGAGCCCGGCGGACCACTGGAGAACATCACCGAGATAGACATGTCCTGGGGATGGGCGGCCGGGCAACTGATCTCCACCCCGGGCGATCTGAACCGCTTCTTCTCCGCGCTGATCGGCGGCAAGCTCCTGGGGAAGGCCGAGCTCGCCGAGATGCGCACCACCGTCGCCCTCCCCGCCGGCGCCGGCATGCCGACCGGCATCCGGTTCGGGCTGGGTCTCACCAGCACCGAGCTCAGCTGCGGTGGCCTGGCCTGGGGTCACGGTGGCACAACCCCCGGCTTCCACACCCGGACCGGCGCCACCGACGACGGCCGCGCCGCCGCGGTGGCCGTCACCGCCAACAGGGGACTCGCACCGGAGTCCGACGCCCCGCAGGACCTCGTCGACACCGCCCTGTGCAAGTGACGCCGCGCGTGGCGGCCTGACGGCCGTCGCGGCCCCCCCGGGGCGGCGGCCGTGGCCGTAGGCCGTTGCCCCCGCCGGGGGCTGATCGTTTGGGTGGCTGACGGGTCGGTACGGGCGGTCATCGATACGCGAAGGCGAGTGGTCGGGGTGCGGGTTGCGCGCAGGACGGTTCTGCAGGCGGGCGGGGCCGGCGCCCTCGCGGCGCTGCTCGGCCACCCCCCGGCCCGGGCCGCGGCCGCGGCCGGTTCCCCGGATCCGGCGGCCGGGGAACCGCTCCGGCTGCGCTTCACCCGCGCGACCAACGGGGCCGCGACCGCTACCGCCACCGGGGACCGCGTCGTCGCCGAGGTGCAGAACGTCCTCTGGTCGCTGCCCCCGGACGGCTCGCCCGCCACGCAGCTCACCCCGCCCGATCTGGAGCCCGGCCGCCCGGTGTTCTCCCCGGACGGCCGCCACGTGGCGATGAGCGCCTACCGCGGCGGCGCCTTCCACATCTGGGTGATGGGCGCGGACGGATCGGGTCTGCGCAGGCTCACCGACGGCCCCTACGACCACCGTGCCCCCGCCTGGTCGCCCGACGGCCGCAGCCTCGCCTTCTGCTCCGAACGGGGCGGCGACCCGGTGGCGGGCAGCCCGTACCGGATCTGGGCGGTCGCCCTCACCGGCGGCAGCCCCCGCCGGCTGACGGGACTGCCCGGGCAGTCCGGGCCCGGCCAGGAAGGCGACTGGGAGGACTTCGACCCGGTCTGGTCGCCGGACGGATCCCGCGTGCTGTTCGTCCGCGGCACCGCCACGGGGGAGACCCTGACGGCTCGGACCCTGGCATCGGTCGCCGTCGCGGCGGCCGACGCCGGAGGACCCGTACGGATCGAACACACCGTCACCGACGGCAGGCTGCTGGCCCCGGCGCTCTCCCCGGCCGGGCGCACCGCCTGGCTGTCCGCCGCTCCAGGCCCGCGCAAGGCCGAGGTCCTGAGCCTCTACGCTGACGGGCGCGAGGTCGCCCTCGACGGGGACCTCGCGCCCGCGCCCCCGCGCTGGATCGGCGACGACCGCCTGCTGATCACGCTCGACGGCCGGTTCGAGGTGATCCGCCCCCACACCGACACCACCCGCCACGAGGTCCCCCTCGACGCCACCCTCGAAGTGACCCGCCCCCGCTACCGGGTCAAGGAGTACGTCCTGGAGGCCGAACGGAGCCGTCCGGTCCGCGGCATCCACCTGCCCGCCCTCTCGCCCGACGGCCGCAGCGTGGCCTTCGCCGCGCTCAACGCCCTGTGGACCGTACCCGTCACCGGCGGAGCACCGCGCAAGGTCGTCCAGGCCCCCGCCACCGCCTACGTCCAGGGACCGGTCTGGACCCCGGACGGCCGGGCCCTGGTGTACACCGACGACCGCGACGGGCTGAACACCGTACGCCGCCGGGAGCTCACCGGCGGGGAGAGCGTCCTCGCCGCGGGCGGCCGCGTCTACGGAGTGCTCTCGCCCGACGGCGGACGGCTCGCCGCCCTCGACCTCGCCGGGCGGCTCCTCGTACGCGACCTCGCGACCGGCACGGAGACCGCCCTGGTCGCCGCCCTCGGCGGCGGGGGCCTGCCCGGCCCGCCCAGCTGGTCCCCCGACGGCCGGTACCTCGCCCTGTGCGACCGCAACCGCCTCAGCCGGCGCTTCCGCGAGGGCTACAACCTCATCCGGATCGTCGACACCCGCACCGGCTCCGCCCGCCTGTACGCGCTCGCCCCGCACGCCTCCCTCGCCGACCGCTACGCCTCCGGCCCCGTCTGGTCGCCCGACGGCCGGTTCCTGGCCTGCGTCAGCGAGTCCGCCCTGTGGCTGCTCCCCGTCACCCCCGACGGCGCCCCCGCCGGCCCGGCCCGCCGAGTGACCGGCGACGACGAGCCCGCCGACCACCCCACCTGGTCCGGGGACTCCCGCACCCTGCTCTACCAGTCCGGCGCCCGGCTGCGCCTGCTCGCCCTCGACGCCGCGGGCGTACCGGCCGCCGCCCCCAGGACCGTTCCGGTCGCCCTGAGCTACCGCCGCCCCACCCCCGTCGACACCGTCGTGCACGCCGGACTGCTGTGGGACGCCACCGGGTCCCCGTCCCGCGCCGACGTCGACATCCTCATCAGCGACGGCCGGATCACCGCCGTCGAACCCCACCTGCCCGGCCGCCGAGCCGCCCGCACTGTGGACGCCTCCGACGGCACGGTCCTGCCGGGCCTGTGGGACTCCCACGTCCACCCGTACCCCTACACCTACGGGGCCCGCCAGGGTCTCCTGCACCTGGCCTACGGAGTCACCACCGCGGTCTCCCTCGGCGGCTCCGCCTACGAACAGGCCCGGCTGCGCGAGGACATCAGGGCCGGCCTGCTGGCATCGCCCCGGCTGCTGGCCGGCGGCGAGCTCCTCGACGGCTCCCGTGTCGCCTACAGCATGGGGCGCGCCCACCGCACCCCGGCCGGCTTCGCCCGCTCACTGGCCAGGGCGGAGGCGCTGGACTGGGACTTCGTCAAGACCTATGTCCGGGCCCCCTACGCGCAGATGGCCGAGGCCACCCGCTTCGCGCACGAGCGGATCGGGGCCCTGGTGGGCTCCCACCTGTGCGCCACCGGCATCCAGGCCGGCCAGGACCTGACCACGCACCTGGTGGCGACCGAGCGCGCCGAGGCCGGGCACGGCGCGACCCCGCAGGGCCACACCTACCAGGACACGCTGGAGGTGTACGCACGAGGCGGACTCGACCTGATCGCCACGCCCTTCACGGCCCTGCCGCTGATCGGCGCCGATCCGGCGCTCGCCGACGACCCCCGGGTCACGGCCCTGATGCCGCCCTGGGACGTGGCGGCCGTCCGCACCGCGGCCGCGACCGCGCCGAGCGCCGAGCAGAACGCCGTACTGGAACGCGAGGTCGCCGCCTACCGGGGCGTCCTCGCGGGCGGCGGACGCCTGGTCCTGGGCACCGACGCACCCCTCACCCCGGTCGGCCTCCACCTGCACCTGGCCCTGCGCGCCCTGCACCGGTACGGACTGACCGCGGCGGAGGCACTCACCACCGTCACCCGTACCCCGGCCCGGGTCTTCGGCGTCGCGGACCGCCTCGGCACGGTCGAACCGGGCCGGATCGCCGACCTCACCCTCGTCGACGGCGACCCCTTCACCGACTTCGCCGACCTGATCCGCGTACGGGGGACCGTACGCGGCGGGACCCTGTGGGAACGGGCCGTCCTGGAAACCGCGTTCACCCGGACCGCGGCCCCCGCCGCGCCCGCCGACGACTGGCGCGGCGTCCTCCACCAGATGTTGCGCGACGGCTGCTGCACCGCCGGTTCCTAGACGCGAGGGGAGCCGGTCTGCTCAGGAGGCGCCCGGGCCGGACGGGGCATGTCGCGGGAGCCGTGGCCCCGTCAGGAGGCGGGCCGCCGGGCCTGGGCGGGATGGCTCAGGGCCTGCTGGCCGCCCGAGGCCAGCATCCGGACCTCACCCTGGTCACTGATCTCGGCGCGGATGATCCCGGTGTCGTCGGCGTAGACGGGATGGCCGCCCGGACCCGTCTGCGCGGTGCGCGTGACGACCACGGTGTCCGCGGCCTCCGCGGAACCGTCGCCCTCGAACACCAACTCGTAGCGATCCTCACGGTCCTCGCCCACCACGTACCTCCAGATCCCCGCCGTCGCGCGGACCGCGCCGAAGGGCCGCGTACCAACGTGCCCCATGCACCCCGGCGACCGCACGCGCCACGCGGCACCGGGACCCGACCGGGGGACACGCCCCGGCACAGGAATCCTGTCGACGGCATCCGTCCCCCCGGCTAGC
Source organism: Streptomyces sp. NPDC048255 (assembly GCF_040652415.1). Lineage (NCBI taxonomy): Bacteria > Bacillati > Actinomycetota > Actinomycetes > Kitasatosporales > Streptomycetaceae > Streptomyces > Streptomyces sp. NPDC048255. The sequence goes on along the minus strand of NZ_JBEZMA010000009.1, from coordinate 135,610 downwards.
CTCGGCGCCATGAGCACCCTGCAGACGATCCACGACGTACCCGTCCTGATATGCGACTCCGAGGGCGACAGGATCAGCGGTGAAGCCGACGTCCTGGACCTCATCGGCAACGGCATGTACCAAGGGGCCCAGTGGATCGCCATCCCCGTCGAGCGCTTCGACGAGTCCTTCTTCCGGCTGCGCACCCGGGTCGCCGGTGACGTCGTCCAGAAGTTCGTGACCTACCGCGTGGGGCTCGCCGTCCTCGGCGACATCTCCCGCCACACGAAGGACAGTCCGGCACTGCGCGACTTCGTCCGCGAGTGCAACCGCGGCCGCCAGACCTGGTTCCTCGCCGACGCCGCGGAACTGCACGACCGCCTCGGGCCCCCGGCCGCGTCAGGCTCCTGACGCGCGCCGGACCTGGAGCACGTCAGGCGTCAGGTCGTCCTCCAGGGCGAGGCCGGCCGCCGTGAGTTCCCCGGCGAGGGCCCGCCGGGTCAGCGGCCACAGGAGGAAGGACTCCCGGGCATGGCGCAGGATCCGGCCCTGACGGCACACCAGGTAGGAGTAGTCGTAGCGGATCCGGCCGTCCTCGGCGCGCTGGGTGAGCTGCCCGCGGTAGGTGTCGATGCCCAGGCGGACCTCGCCCAGCCCGCGCCGGACCGGTTGCGCGGGGAGGCCGGCCGGCGGACGGTCCAGGAAGAGCAGACCGCCCGGCACCAGCAGATCGGCCAGCACCCGCCACAGCGCGCGCCGCTCGGCGGGCGGCAGGCAGGGCACCATCCGCAGGCACACGGCGAGGTCGGCCTGGCCGCCCAGGGACAGGTCCAGGGCGGAGCAGGCGTGCACCGTCACCCGGTCCCCGGCGGAGCCGCCCGCCGGCGGGTGCAGCCGGGAGAGCAGGACGGCCCGCATGGCGGCCGCCGGCTCGACGGCATGCAGCGGGACGGTCGACGCGCCGATCAGCACCTCGGTGACCAGGCCGGTACCCGCGCCGACCTCGACGATCCCGACCCGGGCGGCAGCCGCCGGAGCCGCCAGGGCGAGCGCGTGCCGGTGATAGGCCCGGGCGTGCAACAGGTCGTAGAACTCGGCCGACACGGCGTACGCCTCACCGGGACGCCCGCCGTGGGCACAGCGCTCCGGCCGCGGCGCGTGCCCGCCCGGCCGTAAGTCCCCCCGTATGTCCATCCGGCCATCATGGCCGCACGGGCCCCGGCCCACGAGCACGCGATCCGGCCAGGGGGCCGGCCGCACTGCCCGCCACCCGCCCCGCCCGGGCAGGCCGGGCGAGGCGGGTGGCGGGTTTCGGCTAGCGGCTCAGCACCACCGCGGCGACCGAGGCCGGGACCGGCGCGAGGGCCGCGGGCCGGGCCGTGAAGGTGCCCCGGCCCTGGGTCCGGCCGCGCAGCCGGGACGCGTAGCCGAAGAGCTCGGCCAGCGGCACGGCCGCGGTGACCACCGCGGTGCCGGACCCGGACGTGGAGCCCGAGACCCGGCCGCGGCGCGCCGCGAGGTCACCCAGTACCGCCCCCACGCCGTCATCGGGGACGGTCACCGTGACCTCCACGACCGGCTCCAGGAGCTCCACCGTGCTCGCGCGCAGCGCCTCGCGCAGCGCGAAGCGGCCTGCCGCCCGGAACGCCAGCTCCGAGGAGTCCTTGGAGTGGGTGGCCCCGTCGGTGAGCGTGACCCGCAGCCCCGTCACCGGATACCCGCCGAGCGGTCCCTCGGCGAGCGCGTCCCGGCAGCCGGCCTCCACGGCGCGCGCGAACTCCTGCGGCACGCGCCCGCCGACGACCGACGACCGGAACTCGAAGCCCGCCGCCCCCGCTGCCTCCTCCAGCGGTTCGACATCGATGACGACGTGCGCGAACTGGCCCGCGCCACCGTCCTGTTTGACGTGCCGGTAGACGAGGCCGGTGACCCCGCGTACGACGGTCTCCCGGTAGGAGACCTGCGGGCGCCCGACCACGACCTCCACCCCCTGGCCGCGGCGGATCTTCTCCACCGCGACCTCCAGATGGAGTTCGCCCATCCCCGACAGCACGGTCTGGCCGGTTTCCCCGTCGGACCGCACCACCAGCGAGGGGTCCTCCTCGACGAGGCGCGCCAGGGCCGACGCGAGCCGGCCGGTGTCGCTGCTGCGGCGTGCCTCGACCGCCACCGACACCACCGGTTCGGCCACCGACGGCGGTTCGAGGACGAGCGGAGCCCCGGGGGCGCACAGGGTCGTGCCCGCCCGGGCGGCCTTCAGACCGATCACGGCGACGATGTCACCCGCGACCGCCTCCTCCCGTTCCTCGTGCCGGTCGGCCTGCACCCGCAGGATCCGGCCGACCCGCTCCGTACGGCCCGTCGCGGCGTCCAGTACGGACTCGCCCTTGCGGAGCGTGCCCGCGTAGACCCGTACGTACGTGAGCCGTCCGGTCGGTGTCGCCGTCACCTTGAACGCGAGGGCGGCGAACGGCGCCGCCGGGTCGGGGGCCCGCTCCTGCTCCGCGCCGCCGGACTCGCCCCGTACCGGTGGCATGTCGGCGGGCGACGGCAGGTACGCGAGGACCGCGTCCAGCAACGGCTCGATCCCGCGGTTGCGGTACGCCGAGCCGCACAGCACCACCACACCGTCCCCGCGCAGCGTCAGCTCCCGCAGGGCGCGGGCCAGCGTCGGCCCGGTCAGCGCGGACGCCGCGCAGAACTCCTCCAGCGCGTCCGCGTGCAGTTCGGCCACCGTCTCCTCCAGGAGCCGGCGCCGCCGCTGCGCCTCCTCCCGCAGCTCCTCGGGCACCGGGCCCGTCTCGTACGTCTCGCCGCCCGCCCGCCAGAGCAGCGCGCGCATCTCCAGCAGGTCGACGACTCCGGTGAAACCGTCCTCCCGGCCGACGGGCAGCTGGACCACCAGCGGGACGACGCCCAGCCGCTCGCGGATCGAGGCGACGGCCGTGTCGAGGTCGGCGCCCGCCCGGTCGAGCTTGTTGACGAAGGCGATCCGCGGAACCCCGTGCCGGTCGGCCTGCCGCCACACCGACTCGCTCTGCGGCTCGACCCCGGCGACGGCGTCGAACACCGCGACCGCCCCGTCCAGGACGCGCAGGGACCGCTCGACCTCGTCCGAGAAGTCGACGTGGCCCGGGGTGTCGATCAGGTTGACGCGGTGCTCGGACCAGGCGCAGCTCACGGCCGCGGCGAAGATGGTGATGCCGCGGTCGCGCTCCTGGGCGTCGAAGTCGGTGACGGTCGTTCCGTCGTGGACCTCGCCCCGCTTGTGGATGGCGCCGGTCGCGAACAGGATGCGTTCGGTGATCGTGGTCTTGCCCGCGTCGACGTGGGCGAGGATGCCCAGATTGCGGACGGCGGTGAGGGACGTGCCGGAGAGCGGTCGTCGGATGGTGCGCATGGCCCGAGGCCTTTCGAACGATGAGGAAGCAGGCAGCGCGATTCCCGGGACGGCACACGGGTCGGCCCCGGCCCTCCCGCACGGACCGGCCGCGGCTGCCGGGGCGCAGGGCCGGGGCAGGGGGCACGGGGGCAGCGGGAGGGAGGGGAACCGAAGGAGCGTCACGGGCATGCGGTGACGGCCGCGCAGCCGGCACCGGGCCTAGCGAGACACCGGGATCACGTCGTACCGGGACGGGGGAACGAAGGCGGCGGTGTGGCGCATGCACATGGCCCGTTCCCCTTCTCTTCACTCGGCATCAGGCGCGCGGTGCCCTGTCGGCAGCGCGTGCGGCGAGTCTAGGGAAGAGGACCGGGCGGGGCACGGCATTTATCTCCGGCCGCGCGGCCTCACACCGGCCGGGGCGCCGCCGGGAGGCGGAGCACCAGCCGGGCGCCGTGCGCGTGGTCCTCGGCCGTCAGCGTTCCGCCGTGATGGTCCGTCAGGTCCCGTGCGATGGCGAGGCCCAGGCCCGCCCCGCCGTGATCCCGGCTGCGGGAGTCGTCGAGGCGGGTGAAGCGCTCGAAGACCCGCTCCCGGTCGGCCGCGGGGATACCGGGGCCGTCGTCGGTGACCTCCAGTACGGCGGTACGCGGCCCCCGTCCGCGCCCCGGGCCGTCCGTGGTGCGCAGGGTGACCTCCACGCGCCGGTCGGCGTAACGCTGCGCGTTGTCGAGGAGGTTGGTGACGACACGGCTGAGCCACAGGGCGCTGCCGGTGATCCCGACCCCCGCTTCGAGGTCCAGGCGTACGGGGACCCGGTCGCCGAGCCGGGTGTCCACGGCCTCGCCCACCAGGGCGGTCAGGTCCAGTTCCACCGCGGCCACGGGCTGGGCCGCGTCGATACGGGCGAGCAGCAGCAGATCGGCCGCGAGGTGCTGGAGGCGTTCGATGTCCTGGAGGGCCCCGCCGATCAGCTCGGGCCACAGCTCCGGGTCCTGGACGGCGAGGGCCACTTCCAGCTGCGTGCGCAGGACGGTGATGGGGCTGCGCAGTTCGTGCGAGGCGTCGGCGATGAACTGCCGCTGGCGGACCCCGGAGGCCTCCAGCCGGTCCAGGGTGGCGTTCATGGTCTGAGCCAGGCGGGCGACCTCGTCGTGGGTGGCCGGCACCGGTACCCGCCGATGCAGGTCGCGGTCGGAGATCTCGGCGACCTCGGCCCGGATCGCCTCCACCGGCCTCAGCGCCCGGCCGGTGACCCGCCAGGTCACGAGGGCGACGGTGGCCAGGAGCAGGGGCAGGCCGATGACGAGGGCGGCGGTGGTGGTGTCGTCGGCGGCGTCCGCGTCGCGCAGCGAGGCACCCGCGTAGACGATGGCCGGGCCGTTCGGGGTGTTGGTGATCACCTGGACGACCCGCTGGCGGTGGTCGCCGCCCAGGGGGCGGACCTTCCAGGTGTGGAAGCGGGTCCCGGGCACGCCGGGGCCCGCGGGCGGGAACGCGGGTACGCCGATGAGGTTGGGGCTGGCCAGCAGGACGCGGCCGTCGGCGCCCACCACCTGGACGAACTCGACACCGCGGGCGACGAGCCGCGCGCGGTCCAGCCGCCCGGCCGCGGCGAGCTGGGCCACGGTGTCGGCCTGCCGCCGCGCGTCCTCCTCGGCGTTGCGCAGCAGATTGGCTTCGAGCAGCCCCAGCAGGGCGAACGAGGCGAGCGACAGGGCCGCGGCCACCACGACGCTCGCGCCCACGGTGGCCCGGGCGCGGACGGTGGTGGGCCACAGCCGCCGCAGCAGGGGCCACCGCTCCAGCGCGGCGCCCGCGGCCGCGCGCAGGGCGGCGGCGGGGCGGCCGTGCAGGAGGCGGCCGTGCAGGAGGCGGGCGGGGGCGAGGAGGTCGTGCGGTGTGCGATCGTGCGGAGGGCGGTCGTGCGGGGTCCGCTCCGGGAGGGGGCGGTCGCGGAAGAGGCGATCCCGGAACAGGCGGTCGCAGCCGCGGGGACGCTCAGCCACCGTCGGCCGCCAGCCGGTATCCGGCCCCGCGTACGGTCTCCAGCGCGGCGCGGCCGAAAGGGGCGTCGATCTTGCGGCGTACGGCGCTGACGTGGACCTCGACGACATTGGGATCGCCGTCGAAGGCGCTGTCCCACACCTGTTCCAGGATGTCCCGTTTGGGAACCACCTCGCCGGAGCGCCGGGCCAGGCACTCCAGGACCGCGAATTCCCGCGCGGTCAGCCGTATCTCCGTACCGCCGCGGGAACACGACCGCCGGGCGGGATCGACCACCAGATCACCGCACCGCATCACCTGCGGACGCCTGCCGCCCGTGCGCCGCCCGAGGGCACGGAGCCGGGCGACCAGGACCAGGTACGAGAACGGCTTGGACAGGAAGTCGTCGGCGCCGGTGTCCAGGGCCTCCGCCTCGTCGTACTCGCCGTCCTTCGCCGTGAGCATCAAGATCCCCGACTCGTTGCCGGCCGCGCGCAGTTTCGCGCAGACCCGGTAGCCGTTCAGGCCGGGCAGCATGATGTCGAGCACGATCAGGTCGTAGTCGTGCTCGCCGGCCATCCACAGGCCTTGGAGCCCGTCGTGGGCCACGTCCACGGAGAAGCCCTCCGACTGAAGTCCCCGTTGCAGGGCCACGGCCAGCCGCCGTTCGTCCTCCACCACCAGTACGCGCATGCGCAACAGGGTCTCAGGCCCGGGCCGCGGCAGGCTGAAGAGGTCTTCAGGTGGCTTCAGCTGGGCTTCAGCATCCGCTCAGCATGCTCGGGCAGCGAGCCGGGCGCTGTGCCCGGTTGTCCTGAGGAGTACCGGTATGTCTGAGTCGAACCCGCCGTCCGCACAGCCCGAGCCGTCCGAGCACCAGCAGTCCGCGAGCGGCGCCCCGGCCGCCGGAGCCCGGGGGCGTGCGGCCCTGGGCCGCCTGGTGCCCCGGAGCAAGGGCGCCCGGTGGGCCGCCCTGGGCACGGCCGTGGTGGTCGTCGGCGGTGGAGTGACGGCCGTGGCCGTGGCCGGGCACCACCACGAGCACGGGGACCGGGGCCCGCGCATCGCCGTGGCCGTGCCGGGCCACGAGGGCCTGCTCAAGCGCCGTCTGGAGGGCATGGGTCCGGGCCAGGACCGTGAGGAAGGCGCCCCCGGCCGGAAGAAGGCGGGCCCCGAGGAGCACAAGGTGTTCGGAGACCGCGAGGCCCCGGGCGGGTGGGGCGGCTTCTCCAAGGCGGCCCCGGCGCCCGCGCCCCTGCCTTCGCTGGCCATCGGCGAGGCGGCCGAGAAGGCCGCCGGGGCGGTGACCGGCGGCAAGGTGGAGAGCCTGCGCGTGGTCGCGCAGGAAGGCGGCGGGAGTGCCTGGCTGGCCGTGGTCCTCGGACCGGACGGGGTGCGGCACGCGGTCACGGTGTCCGGTACGGACGGAACCGTCTCCAGCAACACCACGCTCGGCCGCTAGGGCGTCTCTCGGGTCGGAGCCGGAGTCGGACGGGAGCCGCGGCCGCCGGCCCGGCTCCGCCCGACGCCGCGGCTCCGGTCCGGCCGCGAGGAAACCGGGGGAGGGGCGCCTGGCGTCCATCCTGCCGGGGGTGGTGTTCATGCCAGAGACGGAATCGACGGTCCGGTGGGTCGGCGCGGTCCTGCCCGCCGTCGCCGCGGTGGCGGTGTCCGCGTGGGCCGGCTGGTGCTTCGCGGGTTCCGCTCCGCCCACGACCCCGGTCGCGGTGGCGGGCGGAGCGGCCCTGCTGGGCGGTGCCTGTGTGGCGTACTGGGTACTCGTGCGCGGCAGCGGGGGCTTCTTCGGGGCGCTGCTCCTGGGGATGGGGCTGCTGCTGGCCGTGGCGGCGGCCGAGCAGGCGACCGCCCGCGCCGAGGTCGCCACCTGTGTCGTGGAGGGGGTCCGCACCACGGTTCAGGAGTCCTTCGGCGAGGGAGCCCCGCCCGGGAAGACCGTCTACCGGCTCGCACTGCGCTGTCCCGGCGGCTACCCAGCCGAACTGAAGGACGACCGGCCCGTGGCCGCCGAGGGCGAGGAGATACGGGTCGCCTACGACCCCCACCGCCGGGTGTCCCCGGCGCCGGAGGGCGCGACCTCGCCCTGGAAGGCCGCAGTGTGCGCCGTACTCCTCCTCGTCCTCAGCACGGTGATCGCCCGGGCCTCGTCGAAGCCACCCGCAGCCTGAGCCCGCGCAGCCTGAGCCCGCGCCGCCTCAGCCCGCGCCGCCGGGTCCCGGCGGTTGCGGTGGGCCCGGACAGGTCCTAATCCGGCCGGTGCAGGTGGGTCTTGGCCTCGTCGTAACCCGCCGGGGCGGCCGGTGCGGCGGGGGCGTAACGGAGATTGAGCACACCGGTCCGGAAGGTCTCCCCGGAGAGCAGCTCCAGCGGGACCGCGGAGTCGCCCTCGTCGAACAGCCGCATCCCCTTGCGGACGGCGATCGGGTGCACCAGCAGGTGCAGCTCGTCCACCAGCCCCGCGGCCAGCAGCTGACGCACCACGGAGACCGAGCCGCTCATCCCGATGACACCGGTGCCCGGCTCGTTCTTCAGTGCGGTGACCGCCCCGACCAGCTCGCCCCTGAGCTGCTCGGAGTTCCTCCAGGTGAATTCCAGCGGCTGGTTCGACACGACGATCTTCCGGGCATCGCCGAGAGCCTTGGCGAAGGGCGCGTCCTCCCCGCCCTCCGCCTCCCGGTCGGGCCACGCCCCCGCGAAGCTGTCGTAGGTCTTGCGGCCGAACAGCATGGTGTGGGCCGCGCTGAAGGTGGCGTCGACGGCCGCCCCCATCTCGTCGTTGAAGTAGGGGAAGTGCCACTGGTCGGGTGCCTCGACGACGCCGTCGAGCGCCATGAACAGCCCTGCGATGATCTTCTTCACGCCGGTCCTCCGCACAAGTCGTCCTCGGCCGCCGCTCCGCCGCAGCGGGCGCCCGTGCCCGAACCAACACTTACACCTGCCCCGGCGCCCGCACCGTGACCAACACACGCGGAGACGGCGGGTTCCCGGCCCCCCGGGATGCGCGGGCCGGGCGGTACAGTCTGTGGATCTGCGGACGGACGACGGAACCGGCGGAGGGTGACAACAGCACATGATCTACGGCATGTTGGTGGATCCGAGGGCCGAGAGCGAAGGAGCCCCGCGGCTGGAGCTGCCCGCCGGGACCTCCCTGGACGACGCGGCCGCGGCCCTGGGACGCGTACTGGCCGTCCACGAGCAGCTGGACCGCGTCCTCCTGGTCGTCGGCGACGAAGAGGCGGGCGCCACCTCGCGTTCCTACGCGCGCATCGTCCTCGGGATCACGCCCCGCGGCCCCGGCGACGAGGCACGAGCCGCGGTGCCGGGCGAATCCACCCGGTTCAGCGTGATCGCCTTCCGCTGCGCCGTGTGCGGGAGCCGCGCCTACACCGCCTTCTACGACGACCGGTACCGACCGGTGTGCCGGGCCGGCGACCACGGACCGATGGAACTGGGGTGAGCCAGGCGTGAGCGTCGCCCCGGCGGTCCCCAAACCCCTCGACGGCTCCGTCCGGTTCTTCTCGGTGGCCTACCTGCCGACGTACGCGGGAGCGCTGTTCGTCCTCCTGCTGCTCTGGGCGGGCGCCCCCGGAGCCGACTTCGCCCCACGGCGCGCCTGGCGCACCGCCACCGGCGTCAGCGCCGGGCAGGCGGTGTGGATAGCCCTGGGCGCCACCCTGGTCGCCCTCGTCTTCCAGCCCTTCCAACTCGCCGTGATGCGGCTCCTGGAGGGAGGCTGGCCCGACGCGCTCGGCGCCGGGCTCTGCCGGAGGCTGCAACGCCGGAGGAAGGCGCGGCTCGCGGCGCGCGCCGAACAGGCCGGCCTGCCGCGCGACCCGTCACCCGAACTGGTGCAGCGGGCGGGCGCCGCGGCGGCCCGGCTGCGCAGCCGCTACCCGCTCCCCGACCACCTCCTGCGGCCCACGGCCCTCGGCAACGTCCTGGCGGCGCTGCGGGACACCGCCGGCCGGGACCACGGCTGGGACGCAGCCGTCGCCTGGCCGCGGCTGTACCCGGTCCTCGGGGACCGCTCGCGCGCGGTCGTCGACGACTGCCGGGACTCCCTGGACGGCGCCGCCCGGCTCTGCGTCACCGGCGCGGTGACCGCCCTGGTCAGCGCCGGGCTGCTGCTGAGCTCCGGCTGGTGGCTGCTGCTCGCGCTGGTCCCCGCCGCGGTGGCCGTACTCGCCTACCACGGGGCGGTGCAGGCCGCCCTCGGCTACGGCGACGCGGTCCGCGCCGCGATCGACCTCCACCGCTTCGACCTGCTGGAGGCCCTCCACCTGCCGCTGCCCGACAGCCTGGAGGAGGAACGCACCCTCGCGCAGCAGTTGTGCCGGCACTGGCGCCAGGGCGTACCACCGCCCTCCCGCTACGAGCATCCCCCCGACCCGCCGCCCGATCCCCGGAGTTGAGCGCGCGGGCGTGCTGTCCCGCCGCCCCGTACCGGCCGCCGCCGGGTGGCCGTACCGTGGCGGTATGGGTGACGATGCGAACCGCTCGAAGGGACCGGCTCCGGAATCTGTCGACGCGCTCCACCGCCGCGGACTGCGGGAGATGGAGGTCTACCTCCGCACCGGGGACGTGGCCGCACTGCGGCGGTCCCGCGACCTCAACCGGCAGGCCGTGGAGGCCGCCTCCGAGGGGAGCCCCGGATGGGACGTCCACCTGAGGAACCTCGCCAACGCGGAGGCCCGGCTCTACGAGCACACCCGCGACCTGCCCGCACTGGTGCGGGCCATCGCCCTCTACCGGCGCGCCCTCGACGCCGCCCCCGCCCGGCAGCCCTACCGGGAGAGCTACCTGTACGGCCTGGGCCGTGCCCTACGGCTGCTGCACCGGCACACCGGCGAGCCCGGCCCGCTGGCGGAGGCCGCCGACCTGCTGCGCCGCTCCGCGCAGCTGCCTCCGGCGTGGCCCGCCGAGCGGGCGACCCAACTCGGCGGTTTCGCCGAGACCCTGACCGACCTGTACGGGCTCACCGGCGACCCCGAAAACCTGCGCGAGGCCATCGCCGTGCAGCGGCTCGCCCTGGCCCAGACCGCCTCCGGCAGCCCGGACGAGCCGACACGGCGCGTCAACCTGGCCGCGTACCTGGAGCAGTGGTACCGCCTCACACAGGACCGGACGGACCTGGAGGAAGCGGTGGACCTGCTGCGCCAGGTCCGCGGGGACACCCTCCGCGACGGCGGAACCCCGCCCTGGGCGCAGACGTTGAACCTGGCGGCCTGGCTCGAGGAGCTCTTCCGGCTCGACGGCCGCCTCGGCGAACTGGACGAGGCCATCGCACTGCTGCGACAGCTGCGGGAAGCGGACGACGTACAGGAGTCGTTGGACGACGTCTACCGTCTGCTGGTGACGGTACGGGTCTCGGACCTCGCGTTGCAGCGCGCCGAGCAATCCGGCCAGGTCCGGTGGGCGGACTGGGCCGTGCAGACGCTGACGGCGACCGTGGCCACCGTCCCCTCCGACGACATCAACCACGGAGTGGTCCTGTTCGAACTGGGAAAGGCGCACGCGGGGCGCTACGAGCTCACGGACGACCCCGCCGACCTCGCCCAGGCCATCGTCCGCCAGCGCGCCGCCCTCGCCGTGCTCGGCGCGGACGAGCACTCCGAGAGCAACGCCAGGGCCGCCGCCTCCGAACTCGCCTCCCAACTGCTCCACCGCCACGGGCGCACCGGTTCCGCGGCCGACCTCGACGAGGCCATCGCGCTCCGTCGGGACGCCGTACGGGACGCCCCGCCGGACGACCCCAACTACGCGGCCCTGTACACGGCCCTCGGCCAGACCTTGCTGGAACGCTTCAAGGCGGAGAACGACCTCACCGACCTCGACGAGGGCACCGACCACCTCCGGCACGCCCTGGCGGCCCTGCCGCCCGGCGTACCGGAGCGCGCCCCCGTACTGGCCACCCTCAGCAGCGCACAACTGGCCCGCTACCAGCACATCGGCCACCGTCCGCACCTCGACGAGGCGGTCGCGACACAGCGCGAGGCCCTCGGAACCACCCGGGCCGGCGAGGGCAACCGGCCCGGCCTGCTGACCAACCTCGCCCTCCTGCTCCGGCTGCGCCACGACGCCGACACCAAGGCCGGCGGGGTCGGTCTCGCCGACGCCGACGAGGCCGTGGGGCTGCTGCGCCAGGTCCTCGCGCTGCGGCCGAACCGCTCGGAGCACCGCCGCATCACCGTCCAGCAACTGGCGGAAGCCCTGCGCTCGCGCTCCGAGGTCCTGGGGGACCTCGACGACCTGCACGAGAGCGTCGAGCTGCTGCGCACGCAGGTCGACAACTTCCCGCCGGGCCACCCCGGACAGATCGCCGCGCGCAGCGCACTCGCCGAGGCGCTGCACAAGCTGTCCCTCGCGACGGAGGACGGCCGGCTGCTCGAGGAGGCCCACGCGGTGGCCCGCGGAGCCGTCGAGCTGGACGCCGTGCCCGTCCACGCCCGGTTGCGTGCCCGGGCCACGCTCGGGCAGGTCTGCGGGACGCGGCACGACTGGGAGGGGGCCCGGCACTGGCTGACCGAGGCGGTGAGGCTGCTGCCCCGGCTGGCCTCCCGCGACCTGACCCGCACGGACCAGCAGTACGTCCTGGCCCGCGAGCACGGCCTGGCGGCCGAAGCCGCCGCCTATGCGCTCCAGGCCGGCCGGCCCGAACAGGCCCTGGAAGTCCTCGAACACGGGCGCGGCGTCCTGCTGGGCCGTCTCCTGCGGTCCCGCGAGACCGATGTGGCGCGGCTGCGCGAACGCGCTCCGGAGCTGGCCGACCGCTTCGTACGGCTGCGAGACGCCCAGGACCCGGATCCGCTCGAAGCCGCCGCCTACCCCGCCGAGCGGGCGCGGGAGGCCGCGGACCGGCTGCGGAGCCGCGAGGCCGAATGGGAGCCGCTCCTGGCACGGATCCGGGCCGTGCCCGGCATGGCCGGCTTCCTGCGTCCGCCGGAGGCCGCGGAGATCCTCCGGGGGGCCGGGGACGGCCCGGTCGTAGTGATCAACATCAGCCTCCGCTGCGACGCGCTGATCGTGGCCGACGGCGCCGTCGACGTCGTCCCCCTGAACACCACCGCCGAGGAAGTCCACCGCCGCGTAGCCCTGTTCCTCGCCGCGGTCAACGACCCCGCCGCCGGTTCGGGTGGCCTCGCCGCACGGCTGGCGCGCCAGGAGAGCGTGGCGGAGCTGCTGGAATGGCTGTGGGACACGGTCACCGGACCCGTGCTCGAACGCCTCGCCCGTAGCGCGCCCGCCGGCTCCGCGCCCGCGGGTTCCCGCGCCGCTCCCGGGCGCGTGTGGTGGTGTCCCCAGGGCCCGTTGGCCTTCCTGCCCCTGCACGCCGCCGGGTACCACGGCCCGCGCGCCGCCCCCGGCCACCCGCGCTGCGCCCTGGACCGGGCCGTGTCCTCGTACACCCCGACCGTCACCGCGCTGCACCACGCGCGGGCGCGGCGGATGCCGGCCGCCGGGGCCGGATCGAGGCCGCTGATCGTCACCATGTCCCGTACGCCGGGGGAGGGGGCGCTGCCGAACGCGCACGCCGAGGCCCGCACCGTAGGAAGCCACCTGGCGGGCCCGGGCGAGCCCCTCGCCCTCGCCGACGAGGCGGTGACCCGGGACAGCGTGCTGGAGGCCCTGCGGCACGCCCGGTCAGCCCACTTCGCCTGCCATGCCGTGGCCGACCCGCAGGACCCCTCGGCGTGCCGGATCCTGACGTACGACCATGCGACGCGCCCGCTGACCGTCACCGACGTGGCCGGGCTCCGGCTCGACGGAGCGCACCTGGCGTTCCTGTCGGCCTGCGCGACCTCCTCCACCCGGCAGGACATGGTGGACGAGGCGATCCACATCACCGGCGCCTTCCAACTGGCCGGATTCCGCCACGTGGTGGGAACTCTGTGGCCCGTCGCCGACGAACTGGCCCCGGAAATGGCCGAGTCCTTCTACACGGCCCTCGCGCGGGGGCCGCAGCCGCCGTTCCCCGCCGGACCGGAGCCCGCGGGCAGCGGCGACCACGTGGCCCACGCCCTGCACGCGGCCGTGGCCGAACTCCACGGCCGGTACGCCTGGTTCCCGTCCCTGTGGGCCTCACACGTGCACGTGGGCGTATGACGGGGCCTCTGCCGCGACGACGAGCCGAGGTGCCGCGCCGCCGGCGGGCCTTCGGCCCGGTCAGCCGCCGGACCCCCGCACCAGCCGCAGGTTCTCCCGGGCCTCGGCGGTGCGCGGGTCCCCGGGACCGTACCGGCGCTCACAGGCGGCGACGACCTCGCGGCACAGGACCTCCGCCTCCGCGTGGCGGCCCTGGTTGTGCAGGATCGCGGCGAGGCTGCTGAGGCTGTCGAGGGTCTGCGGGTGGTCGGCGCCGTAGAGGTCCGATCGGGCCTCCGCCACGGTGCGCATCAGCTTTTCCGCCTCGGCCACCTTGCCCACGCCGTGCAGGATCGACGCGAAGTTGTTCTGCGCCGACAAGGTGTCCGCGTGCCCCGGCTGGTTGCGCACCCGCCGGCGTACGACGGACCGGTAGACCCGCTCCGCCTCCTTGAACCGGCCCTGGTGGGCGAGGACCGCGGCCTGGTTGGCGTGCGCGTCCAGGCTCATCGGGTCGTCCCGGCCGAAGAGCCGGTCGGCGGCCCGTGCCACCTGCCCGTACGCATGCTCGGCCTCCTCCAGCCGGCCCTGCGCGCGCACGGCGCCCGCCAGGTCGTTGCGGCCCGCCAGGGTGTCGCGGTGATCCGGGCCCAGGACCCGTTCGAGGCCGGTCACCGCCAGTCGGGCCAGCCGCTCCGCCTCGGCGGGCCGGCCCAGGCCCAGCGTGACGCGGGCCAGGTGGGTGAGGGCCTTCAAGGTCTGCGGGTCGTCCTCCCCCGCCGTACGGTGATACTCCGTCCACACCTGCCGCAGCAGTTGGTGCGCCTCGGCCGGTTCACCCACCTTCTCCAGCGCGACGCCCAGGAAGGACGTCGCCGTCAGGGTGTCCGGATGGGCGTGCCCGAGCGCGGCCCGGCGGCCCGCCACCACGTACCGCAGCAGTTCCAGGGCCTCGTCCAGCGAGCCCTGGCGCCACAGGACTTCGGCCAGCTCGTACGCCGCGGTGAGGGTCTCGGGACGGCCCTCGCCGTGGGTCTCCCGGACGCCGTCCAGCTTCATCCGCGCCATAGCCTCCGGCGTCATCTGCAGGGTGATGTCGATGACGGGGATCCCGTCCGGCCCGTCGTAGGTGGACGAGCGGTACGACATGCCCTCGCCCAGCTCCCCGGTCTGATGGTTGCGCCGCTCCGGCGCGCCGGCAGCGGCCTCGGACCGCCGCCCCATCCCCAGCCGCCGCCCCAACGCCCGCCATCCGTCCGTCATCGTCCAGCCTCCCCGCAGCGCGATCCGGTCCGCCCGTCCATGGTGGCGCAACGGCCCGCAGGGGGACAGGGTTACTCCGTCTCGCCCGGGGTCTGCGATGTTCTCCGAGGTCAGAGGGGCGGGAGGGGAGGGTCCGATCGTCCGGCCCGGCAACGCCGCGGCTACTGTGGGGAGAACACGCGACCAACGTGTGATCGCACGACGCATTCGATTCAGGGGGAATGGAATGGCACTTCAGCCTGCCATTGTCGATCTGCTGGAGATCAGCCCGGACTTCGTCCGCGACCCGTACCCGGTCTACGCGCGACTCCGGGAACAGGGGCCCGTCCACCACGTCCGCACGCCGGACGGCGAGGAGATGTGGCTGGTCGTCGGGCACGAGGCCTGCCGTACGGCCTTCACCGATCCGCGGCTGAGCCGGGACTGGCGCCGGTCCGGCGACATGAGCCAGATCATCAACGCCGACCAGGACCACCCGGCGCTCGCCCACATGCTGATGTCCGACCCGCCGGACCACACCCGGCTGCGGCGCCTGGTGGCCCGGGAGTTCACCCCGCGCCGCATCGACGCGCTGGCACCGCGCATCCAGCAGGTCACCGACGAACTGCTGGACGCCATGGCGGCGAACGAGGAGCGCCGGGGCGACCTGGTGAACGCCTTCGCGTTCCCGCTGCCGATGACCGTCATCTGCGAACTGCTGGGCGTGCCCGAACTGGACCGCGAGGCCTTCCGCCGCTGGTCCAGCGAGATGGTCGCCCGCACCAGCCCGGAGGCCGAGGCCGCCGCGTACGCCGCGATGCCCCGCTACCTCACCGAGCTCATCGAGGCCAAGCGCGCCAACCCCGGCGACGACCTCCTCAGCGCGATGATCCACGCCGTCGACGAGGGCGGCGACCGGCTCTCGCCGGACGAACTGATCGGCATGAGCGTCCTGTTGCTCATCGCCGGACACGAGACCACGGTCAACATGATCGGCAACGGGATGCGTGCCCTGTTCGCCCACCCCGACCAGCTCGCCGACCTCCGCGCCGACCTCGGCCTGCTGGACGGCGCGATCGAGGAGATGCTGCGCTACGACGGCCCGGTGGAGACCTGCACCGAGCGACTCGCCCTGGAGGACGTGGAGATGGGCGGGGCGGTGATCCCGAAGGGTTCCGCCGTGCTGATCGCCATGGCGGACGCGGACCGGGACCCGGCGCGCTTCGAGGACCCCGACCGCTTCGACATCCGCCGGGACTCCCGCGGCCACATCGCCTTCGGGCACGGCCTGCACCACTGCCTGGGTGCGCCGCTGGCCCGGCTGGAGGGGCGCATCGCCCTGCGCTCGCTGCTGGAGCGCTTCCCGGACATCGCCGGCGAGGCCGACGACGCGAGCCTGTCCTGGGTCCCCGGCATGCTGATCAGGGGTGTACGGGAGCTGCCCGTGCGCTGGTGACCCGAGCGGCCCGTGACCACGGGGCCCCGTACGGCCCCGCGGTCAGGCCTCGGGATCGGACGCCGCACCGTCGGCACCGCCGTCCGGGGGCGGCGGTGTCCCCAGGTCGAGGACGGCCTCCGCGCCCCCGCCCTCCGGGTTCGTGAACCGGAGCCCGGCGCCGAGCAGCCGGGCCTGTCCCGCCGCGATGGTCAGCCCGAGGCCCAGCCCGGTCTGCGCCGAGCCGGTGCGGAAACGCTGGGGTCCACAGGCGAGCAGGTGCGCCGGGAAGCCCGGACCGTGATCGCGTACGCGCACCACCGGTCCCGTCACCTCGATGAGGACGGGCGGGGCTCCGTGGCGCAACGCGTTCGTCACGAGGTTGGTCAGCACCCGCTCCACGCGCCGTGGATCGGTGTGCACCAGGGTGTCCTGGACCGTCTCCACCCGCACCTCGGGCTCCGGTTCGCCGGGAGCGGTGCGGCCCTCCACCGCCGCCCGGGCCGCACGCCGGGCGAGCCTCTCGCTCTCCACCCAGCGGAGTTCGGCCTCCTCGGCGCCGTTGTCCAGCCGGGCGACTTCGAGGACGTCCTCCATCAAGTCCCGGAGCCGGCCCACCCGTTCCCTGACCATGTTCTCGGCCTTGCCGTCGGGCAGCAGCCCCGCGGCCGCCACCAGTCCCGCGACCGGAGTGCGCAGTTCGTGGGCGATGTTCGCGGTCACCTCGCGTTCGGCCCGCAGGCGGCTGCCGAGGGCTTCGGCCATGGCGTTCACGGCGCGGGTGAGGACGGTGATCTCGTCGCGTCCGCCCTCCGGCAGGCGGGCCGTCAGCTCGCCGCCGGTGATCCGCTCGGCGGTCCGCGCGGACATCCGGAGCCTGCGGCCGAAACGGGCCGCCACCGCGACCCCGATCAGGCCGGCGACGCCGACACCCACGGTCCCGGCCTTCCACATCACCTCTTCCAGCTCGCCGATGATGGGCTGGACCCTGGTGCACATGACCAGGTAGCGGCCGTCCACGGTCGAGCCGGCCCAGATCCACCGGCCCTCCGGGCCGTCCTCCACATGGGTGGCCCGGCGCCCCTCGGCGAGCGCTTCGAGCAGGGGCGCCGGTATGCCGGGGGGATCGAACTCCGCTCCGAAGGAGGTCTTCCCGGACTCTTTGTAGTACCGCTCCACGAACCGCAGCCGTTCGTCGGCGGTGTTCCGCTCCCGGTCGTTGAGCAGGAGGGGTACCTGCACCGCGGTGATGAACACCGCGGTGGCGGCGGTCGCCGCGATCGTCGCCCCGATCTTGATGCGCAGACCCACCCGATGCCCCCGAACTGTCCTCGCCCCGTGTTCCCGCCCCTCGTGCCGCAGGTCCGCGGAGGTCCCGCCCGGGAACCGGCCCGGTGATCATACCGGGAGGGATCGTGGCAGATCCGGCCCCCCGGTGCGCCCCGGGAGCCCGGGGCGCACCGGGTCAGTTCCCCGCCGGGACCGGCCGCCGGAGCAGGTAGACGCCCGCGGTCGAGACCAGGACGGCCATGCACGCGATGAACACCAGACCCGCACCCTCCAGGCCCATCGGGCCCGCCAGCACCCCCACACCGATCACCGGCACCGAGATGCCCGCGTACGCCACGACGAACAGCGTGGAGATCACCGCCGCGCGCCGGTCGGCGGGGGAGGCTCCGGCCACCGCCGACAGCGCCCCGCGGAAGGCGAGGCCCTGACCGACCCCGCCGACGACCGCGCTCAGCACCACCAGCGCGAGCAGGTCCCACCGCAGCGCGCCCGCGAGCAGCGCCAGACCGGCCAGGAGCCCGGCGCAGCCCAGCGGCAGCGACCGCCCGACCCCGACCCGGCCGACCGCCAGCTGCCCGGCCGTCGAGGCGAAGAAGGCCAGCGCGACCACCAGCCCGCTCACCGCCCGGTCGTGCACGCCCAGCGATTGCGCGAGGAAGGCCGGGCTGACCGAGGTGAACACCCCGAACAGCGCGAAGCCCACGAACGAGGCGATCGCCGCGGGCCCGAACACCGTCCTGACCTGCGCGGGCAGGCCGGGCCGCTGGGGCCGTACGGTGCTCAGCGGCCGCAGCTCCCGTACGGTCTCCGGAAGCCGCGACAGCACCACTGCCGAGGCTGCCACCAGGACGAGGTGCACGAGGAACGGCAGGTACAGCGGCCAGGCGGCGTACTGCGCGAGGATCCCGGCGAGCAGCGGACCGCAGCCCAGCCCGCCCATGTTGGCGGCCGTCGCCACGAAGGTGGCCCGGGAGGTGCCGCCGGGCGGGGCCAGCTCCATCACGTAGGCCGTGGCCGCGCCGGTGAACAGGCCGGCGGACAGCCCCGACAGCAGCCGCCCCGCGTAGAGCCAGCCGAGCCCGGTGGCGCACAGGAAGCAGACGGCGCTCACGGCGGCGAAGCCCAGGCCCGCGAGGAGCACCGGCCGCCGGCCCACGGCGTCCGAGGCGTTGCCCGCCAGCAGCAGCACGCCGATGACCCCGAAGGCGTACACGGCGTACACGACGGTCACCATCAGCTCGGAGAACCCGAACTTCTCCTGGTAGAGGCCGTAGAGAGGGGTCGGCAGCGTGGTGCCGGCCATGCACACGGCGAAGACCGCCCCGCTGAGCAGACACAGCAGCCACCCTCGGCGATCACCGTCCATGTCGCCGACGGTAACCCGGGCCGGGACGGCTCAGAGGCGCGGCAGGCCGGTGGTGATGCGGTTCCACAGGGAGCGGGTGGCGCCGAAGCCGGTCTCGTGCGCCCAGATGTGGGTGCAGCCGGGGCACTGCAGGTGGAGCAGGCTGCCGTGGTTGGAGAGCATGTACCGCCAGTGCCGGGAGCAGGTCCGGCCGTCCCCGCACGGCGTGCACTCGCGGGTGTCGTCGCAGTTCGGGCAGGGCACCCAGGCGCGGCGCCCGGGATCCGCCTGCGGGTCAAGCGGCAGCATGGCCGCCACCGCGCCCGGGGAGCACACCGGCGGCGACCAGGTCCTCGTAGACGCGCTGCTGCTCCTCGTCGAGACCGGAGTACAGCAGCTCGTACGCCGTCTCCTCGCCGCGCAGCACCTCGACCGGGTCCCAGTCGGGGCCGAGGCGTGCGAGGTGAGGTCGACGGCGAACTCCACCAGGTCGGGACCGGCCGCGTCGTCCGGGCCGGTGGGGGGTGTGAGGTGGTGCGGGCTCATGACAGCGAACTTAGGTAAGCCTTCCTTCCCGGTCAAGGGAGGGTGTGCGGAGTCACAGCGACCGGGTGCGGCCAGGGGTGCCCTGCCGATCAGGCCCGGTCCGGGCGTGATCGAGCAGGACACCCCTGGACCCCCGCCATGTGCGAGTACTACGGCTGGATCCCGGCCCCTACGGGCTCCTCCACCTCCGCGACGACGAGGACCGCGCTCACGGCAACGAGGTCCGGGTGCTCAGGCCGGTCCGCGGGGTTCGTGACCGAGTACGCCGAACCGTTGCTGTCACCGTGCATCCCGGTCCTTGAGTATCTGTTCGAGGACTGACCGCCCGAGTTCACCGGGGGGCAGGACGGCCGCGGCGCGCGGCTCGAACCGCTCCCGCGCCGGCGCGCCGGCCTGCAGCGCGGCGATCTCCTCGTCCGCGGCGGCGAGTTCGTCGCGCCGGCCCATGAGGTCCAGCTGCTCCCGGTAGCGGAACAGCACCGCGCGCAGCAGCTGCGTCCGCCCGGACTCCATCGCGTGCATGCGGCGTGCGGCGGCGACGGACTCGGCCCGCAGGGCCAGGGTCGTCTCGGGGCGGTGGGCGAACTCCCCGTTGCTGTATTCGTACAGCGCGACCGCCAGCAGGGGCAGGTACGCCAACGGGCTCACCTGGACGAGGACGCGGTAGGCGGCGACCTGGTCCCGGACCGGCAGTGCCTCTGATCCGAGGAGGGCCACCCGGGCTCGCAGGACCGCGTGGTGGTTGATGTTCGTCGTGTGAGTCATGACGGTGATTCTGAAAGCCGCACAGGGGTCCAAACAAGGTCATTCGGCTGTGCTGTCCGTCCTACAAAAACGCCGTCTGACCTGTCATGATGGGAACGTCTTCACCCCTGTGACGGTTTACGGACGGCCCGTCAGCCGCCGTCCCGGGCCCCGGCCGTCCGGCGCCGTTGACAGCCGACCCGCCACGTGCGAAAAAGGCAGTAGGCCGTGTTCGGTCACCGCGTGTCCGCCCCTCGGCGCGACGTTCACCTTCGAGCCCCGGCCGTCAACACGCGCCCGTGCCAGACAGACCGGGGTCGTGTGAGACCGACGGTCCCCACGCGCGAAACCGCCGAACAGTGGGCACACCACCGCAAACGTGAACGGACGGCACCCCCTTGACCATGATTCCCGGCTCCCGTGTCGCCGGACGGACCTGGACCGTCCGCCTCACCGGCTACGGAGACCACACCGTCTCCGTCACCTGCAGCACCGAGGCCTGCCGCATGCCGCCCCGCTCCAAGGACACCGCGGCCATGCGGCGGTTCGCCGCGGAGCACGCCCGGGCGCACGCCCGGCTCGCCACCGTCCGCCCCCAGGCAGACTGCGCCTGCCGGGCCGCGGAATGCGCGTACCACGAGAACAGCAGGACCGCCTGCACCGGCGCCCCGCTGCTCGTCCTCATCCACAACCCCGCCGTGGGACAGGTGTGGACCCTCGCCGAGATCTGCCAGGCCTGCGCTCCGCTGATCTCCCACACCTCCATCCTCGGCAGTGCCAGGCGTCCGGCGGGCTCCGCGGCCGCGGCCGCGCCCGTACCCGCGGCCGACCCGGCCTCGGCCGTCCCCGCCGCGACCGCCCCGGCGCGCGTGGCCGTCCCCGGAGGTTTCTCCTCGCCCGAGGCGGCACCCGAAGCGGTGGCCCGGCGCCGCCCCCACCGCGGGGGCCCTCGCCGCACCCGCTGACGCGGGCCGCGCGTGCCCCCGGGGCGCGCGGCATCAGCAGGTGTTGCCCACCGCGTCGATCTTCGAGCCGAAGCGGCTCGCGTAGTTGCCGGCGTAGTCACCGGCCCGGACCGGGCGGCATTCCGTGCCGTCGGCCCAGTCGATGAAGGCTCCGCTCCGGTTGGCCCGGAAGGAGCCGGCGTGGTCCGTGAACCTGCTCGGCAGGTCCACGTACCCGCCGCGCCGGACGTAGAGCTCCCCGGTACCCGGCACCCCCCGGCACCCGGCGTCTGGCCCCCCGTACCCGCTCCGACGTACCCGCTCCGAAGGACCGCGCGGCTCCGGGCTGCCAGACTGGGCTCATGGACCAGGTCGCGCGGCAGCGCTCGGCCCGGGAGGCCGTTGCGCGCGGAGAGTGGGTGGACGCCTACGCCCTGCTCACGGAGTCCGGTCCCGGCACCTCCCTGGAGCCGGAGGACCTGGAACGGCTGGCTCTCGCCGCGCACATGACCGGCCACGGCCAGGAGAGCGAGGACGCCTGGACCCGTGCCCACCACGCGTGGCTCAGCCGGGGCGAGGTGCCCCGGGCCGTGCGCTGCGTGTTCTGGCTCGCGATCGGACTGGTACTCGGCGGCCAGTGGGCCCGCAGCACCGGCTGGGTCGCCCGGGCCCGGCGGCTGCTGGCCGCAGAGGCACCCGGCCAGGTGGAGGAGGGCTATCTGCTCGCCGTAGAGGGCCTGCGGGCCAGCCTCGCGGACGAGGCCGAGACGGCGCGGACGACGTGCGAGCGCGTCCTGGAGTACGCCACCCGCTTCCAGGACCCCGAGCTGGCCGGCTTCGCCCTGGTCGGCGTGGGCGAGAGCCTGGTCCGGCTGGGCCGGCCCGCCGAGGGGGTCCGGCTCCTGGACGAAGCCATGGTCGCCGTCACCGCCGGTGAGGTGTCACCGGTGATCACCGGACTCGCGTACTGCGCGGTGATCTCCGCCTGCCACGAGATCTTCGACCTGCGGCGGGCACGGGAATGGACCGAGCGGCTCTCCGCCTGGTGCGCCGACCAGCAGGAGGTGGTGCCGTACCGCGGCGTGTGCATGATCCACCGGGTCGAGATACTGCGCCTGAACGGCGACTGGAACGCGGCGCTCGACGAGGCCGAACACGCGTGCCGGTGGCTGCTCGCCCAGCCCGCCCTCCAGTCTCCCGACGCCGCCTTCTACCAGATCGGCGAAGTCCACCGGCTGCGCGGCGAGTACGCCGCCGCCGAGCGCGCCTACCTCGAAGCCGGGCGGCTCGGACACCCCGCGGAGCCCGGCCTGGCGCTGCTCCTCCTGGCCACCGGGGAGACCGGCGCCGCCGAGCGGGCCGTGGGGACGGCGCTGGACGCCCTGGGCGAGGACGCCCAGAGCCGGTGCAGGCTCCTGCCC
This sequence comes from Streptomyces sp. NPDC048255, assembly GCF_040652415.1. Taxonomy (NCBI): domain Bacteria; kingdom Bacillati; phylum Actinomycetota; class Actinomycetes; order Kitasatosporales; family Streptomycetaceae; genus Streptomyces; species Streptomyces sp. NPDC048255. The sequence goes on along the minus strand of NZ_JBEZMA010000009.1, from coordinate 113,196 downwards.
GCGTACGTGGAGATCATGCTCGCGGCAGGCCGGACCGAGCAGGCCCGGGCCGCGGCGTCCGAGCTGCGCGCGGCAGCCGGGGCCCTTCCCGGTCCGCTGCTGTCCGCCCTGGCCGGGCACGCGGAGGGCGCGGTGCTGCTGGCGCAGCGGGAGAGCGGCCGCGCCCAGGCCGTGCTCGCGCCCGCAGCGGCGGCCTTCCGGGCGCTGGGCATGCCGTACGAGGCCGCCCGGGCCCGGCTGCTGATCGGGCTGGCCTGCCGGGAGGCGGGCGACGAGGTGACCGCACGGCTGGAGTTCGGCGCGGCCACCGACGCCTTCCGGGAGCTGGGCGCCGCCCCCGACGTCCTGCGCACCGAAGGACTCGCCCGCAGGGCGGCCGGGCACACGGCCGGGCTCCTCACCGCCCGGGAGCTGGAGGTGCTGCGGCACGTGGCGGCCGGTGAGTCGAACCGGGCCGTCGCGAAGGACCTGCGCCTCAGCGAGAAGACCGTCGCCCGGCACCTGAGCAACATCTTCGGCAAGCTCGGCGTCACCTCCCGCTCGGCGGCGACGGCCTACGCGCACACCCACCGGCTGGTGTGAGCGGCTGGGCAGAATCACCCATGCGCCGAGTGTGGTGGTACGCCCGATGCGCGGGTCCCCGCCCGGCTCCTAACGTCGGTTCCGGAGACGTCCGGGAGATCCGGCACCCCGCCCGCATCCCCGGCCGCCAGGCAGGTGACGTCATGACCGGCAAGATCTACGACGCTGTGATCGTGGGCGCCCGCTGCGCCGGGGCGCCGACGGCGATGCTGCTCGCCCGCAAGGGCTACCGGGTGCTGGCCGTGGACCGGGAGTCCTTCCCGGCCGACACCCTCTCCACCCACCTCGTCCACCCGCCCGGCCTGGCCGCCCTGCGGCGGTGGGGGCTCCTGGACCAGGTCGTGGCCACCGGCTGCCCGCCGATCACCACGTACTCCTTCGACCTCGGCCCCTTCGCCATCAGCGGTTCGCCGGCCGGGGAGGGCCTTTCCGGGGCCTACGCGCCCCGCCGCACCGTCCTGGACAAGATCCTCGTCGACGCGGCCGTGCGGGCCGGCGCGGAGGTGCGCGAACGGTTCACCGTCGAGGACCTGGTCACCGACGGCGACGCGGTCACCGGTATCAGGGGCCACGGCGGCGACGGCCGCACCGTCGAGGCGTACGCCCGGGTGGTCATCGGCGCGGACGGCGCGCACTCGTCCGTGGCGAAGAGGGTCCGCCCCGCCCGGTACGCGGAGAAGCCCAAGCTCCAGTGCAGCTACTACACCTACTGGGCGGACCTCCCGATGCACGGCCGTTTCGAGGCCTACATGCGCGAGGACCGGGCTTTCGCCGCCTGGCCCACCAACGACGGCCTCACCGTGGTGATCTGCGGGCTCCCGATGCGGGACTTCGCGGCGAACCGGGCCGACATCGAGGGCGGTTACCTCGCCACGATCGCCCGCGCCCCGTCCTTCGCCGAACGGGCCGCCTCCGCCACCCGTACCGCCCGGCTCGTGGGCACCGCGGTGCCCAACTACTTCCGGGTCCCCTACGGACCCGGCTGGGCGCTCGTGGGGGACGCCGGCTACCTGAAGGACTTCATGACCGCGCAGGGCATCCAGGACGCCTTCCTGGGCGCCGAACTGTGCGTGGAGGCCCTGGACGCGACCTTCACCGGCCGGCGCACCTTCGAGGCGGCCATGCGGGACTACCAGCAGGCCAGGGACGCCCGGGTCATGCAGCTCTACGAGTTCACGACCGAACTGGCGACCCTGGACCCGCCACCGCCGCAGATGCAGCAGGTCCTCGCGCGGGTGGCGGAACACCAGGACACCATGGACGGGTTCGCCCGCGTGAACGCCGGACTGACCACGCCCGGCGCCTTCTTCTCCGACCCCCGGCTGACCGGCGTACCGGAACCCGCGCTCTAGCCCCCCGGGTCCTCCCGCCCGGGCCGGGCCCGACGACCCGCTCCCCCGGGGGCGGTGTCGGTGGGGCGTGCGACGATCCAGGACATGATCGCCTCGCTCGACGCCCTGCTGCCCACCACCGGTCCGCACACCTCGACCACCTACGCCGACTGGGTCGCCGCCCACGACCCGGACGAGGCCGGCAGCGCGCGTGCCGTGATCGAGGACATGCGCTCCGAACTGGGCCGGTCCTGGACCAAGCCCGGCCGGTTCGTCGACACGATGGCGGCGCGGGCGCGACGGCTGCCGCCGGAGCACCTGCCCTGGTTCTGGGACACCGTGGGCCACCGGCTGATCGGCTACGGGAGCCGGCCGGGCGGGCGGGCCTACGCCGCCGCGCGGGCGGCCGAGGCCCAGCACGGCCTGCCGGTGGATCCGGGCTACCGCCGGGCCAACGCGCTGCTGTTCGCCAGGGGCGGGGCCATGCCGGCCAAGGAGTTCGGGGCCCACCAGCGGTTCCTCGCCGACACGCTGGAGCCGGCCGCGGCGCACACGGCCCTTGAGGCGTTCCTGACCGCGTGGGCGGGCTCGCCCGCGGACCTGCCGGCGGACCTGGTGCGCCGGGTACGGGCCTCCGCCAAGGCGGCCGGGCACGGGGACGAGGAAGCCGCGCGGCTGGTGGGCGCGATCCTGGCGGTCACCCGGAAGAAGTCGGTGCCGGACGCGCTGCTGGCCGCCGCGGGCCCGCTCCTGACGGCCCATCCGCCGGCGGACACGGTCGCCGCCGGGCTGGTGGAGGTCTTCCCGGACGGGGTCACCGACGGCGGGGCGTGGCTGCGGATGCTGATCGGTTGCGGCGCGACGGAGGCGATGGAGGCCGGACGCGTTGTGCCGGAGGACGGACTGCACCACTGGGTCGGGAACTTCGTCCGCATGTACCAGTACGCGGCCCAGTCCGGCGGCGGTGTCGCGCGGCAGCCGCTGCCGGCGGAATTCCTCGACCTGGTGGGCCGGCTGGGGCCGCGGCTGCGGGCGGCGGGCACCCCGGTGACGGTGCACACCGCCCGGCACCACTGCACGGGCTTCGACGCGGACGTGCTGGACGCCTGCCTGGCGGCCGGGGTCGCGGTCGTCGACCCGGGCCCGGAGACCCGGATGCGCTTCTGGGGCGAGCGGTCCCGGCGGGACCTCGCCGCGCTGGCCGCCGACCCGGTGTTCGGCCCCCGGCTGGAGGGGACCGTACACGCGGACCTGGTGCCGGGCCGGCACGCGGCGCGCGGACGCCGGGCCGGGTCGGCGGTGACGCTGCTGCCGGGCAACGAGGGCATCGCCCACGAGGTGGCCGGGCGGGTCGGCAAGCTCGTCGACACGGTCGCGGGCGGCGGCATGGCGGGGGCCGAGGAGGCCGTGGCCGAGCTGGAGAGCCTGCTGGACCGGCCGACGGTGGCGGCGCTCGACGGGATCGCCGACGCCCTCGCCGGGGCGGGCGCGGCGGGCGCGCTGCGGCGCTCGCTGGCGGCCGGTGTGTCCGAGGAACTGGCCTGGCCGGCGCTGGAGTCGGTGTACGCGCAGTTCGCCGCGGACGCCGGACCGGGCGAGGCGGCGGACGGGGGCAACGGGGCGGACGGCGCCGAGGGCGCCGAGGGCGCCGACGGGGTGCTTCCGGGAGTGACGGGGGTGGCCGGGGTGACCTCCACCTGGCCGGTGCTGACGGTGTTCGGGCGCGACCGGGCGGTCGCCGTCGCCCCGGACGGGGTGCGGGGATCCTGCCGGTTCACGGTGCCGGACGAGGCGACCATGTTCGCCGTCCACCACGTCGGCGGTTCCTTCCTGGTGAGCTGGACCCTCAAGCCGAACCCCTACCACTGCGACACCGCCGTCTGGTCCGACCGCCCCGAAGCGCCGTTCACGCCGGACGAGTTGGGTGGGTTGGTGCCCTTCGGCGGCAGCCTGGACGGGGCCTACGGGTTCCAGTTCGAGACCGCCGACGGGGGCGGGCGGCACGGCGGCGGGCGGGTGCTGCGCCCGGGCGGCACGGAGGGCATCGACCGCGACGAGCTGCAGCTCGGTGACGGCTCCCGCATCTGGACGAACGCCGTGTTCGGGAGGCGGCCGTGGGAGGTGGTGGACCCGGTCACCGGGGAGCGGCGGGGCGCGACGGCGCTGCCGGACTTCCCGGGCCGCGCCGCGGGTACCGACCCGGCCGCGGAGGAGTCCGAGGCGGGCATGACCCTGGCCGCCGAGGCCCTCCAGCTGGCCCCGCTGCCCGCCGGTCTGACCGGCTCTCCGCTGGGCAGCCGGGACGGGCTGGTCGGGACCCGGGTGCTGTTCCGCACCCGGCACCGCGACCACGCGCCCGACCACTACCTGGTGGAGAGCGTGGACGGGCGCACCGCCCGGTTCGACATCGACCGGCCGGGACAGGAGCCGTGGGCGCTGTGGGCGCCGCCGGAGGGCGCGGTGGAGGACGTGGTCCTCGCCGAGGCGCAGACCCGGACGGGGGTGCGCGCCTACACCGCCGACGGCGTCCTGCTGTGGGAGCTGGACGGGCACCACTCACCCCGCCACCCGCGGGTGAGGCCGGCGCGGAGGGTCACCGTGTCGGGGGGCGTGGCCCTGCCGCCGGCCTTCTGGTACCTGCTGCGGACCCGGGACGCAGCCGGGTCACGGGCGCTGCGCATCGTGGGACGGCCGGCGGCGGACGCCTTGCTGGCGGCCGCCCTCGACGGCGCGGGGGAGCTGCGTGCGGCCGTGGCCCGCGAGTTGCCCGAGGTCACCGAACCGGTGCTGGCCGAAGCCGTCGTGGCGGTGGCCCGGCGGGCCGCCCGGGTGGAGGAGCGGCGGCGCGCCCTGCACCGGCGCGTCACGCTGCTCGCGCAGGCGCCGCCGGCCGTGCCGCGTCGGTCCGTACCGGACACCGAGCTGATGCCCGCGCTGTTCGGGCTGGTCTCCGCGGGGGACCGCGATCCGTGGCGGCGGGCCCCGGAGCTGGCCCTGCCGGCGACGCTGAGCGCGCTGGCCTCCGACGGGGCCTGCCTGGCCGGCACGATCGTGGAGGAGGTGCGCAGGCTCTCACCGCCCGCGCCGCCGCACGACTGGTCGCAACTGCTGGGCGCGATCGACGCCGTGGCATGGCGGGCGGCGGTGGCGCCGACCCCGGACCCCGAGCGGGCCGCTCTGCTGGCGCTCCTGGACGTCTGGGCGGACCAGCCGTTCGCCCGTACGGGCAGCCGGTGGTGGGTGGGCCGCGCGCCCGACTCCGCCACCCTGGACGCGCTGCGTGCGGGCGGGACCGCCGTGGCGTCCGCCGCGGTGCGGGCCGCAGGGTCCCCGTGCTGGTTCGTGGCGCCCGCCGCCGAGGACCCCGACGGCGACCCGGTGCCGGCGGCGGACGCACAGGCGCGGCTCGTCCGGGTGGAGCGGGACGACGCCGCCCGGCTGCGCGCCCTGGTGGCGGCGGTCGACGCGCACGGGCCGGTCCCCGTGCCGGAGTCGGCGGCCGCGCGCTTCGCCGAACTGACGGGCGTACGCCGGGCCGTGGCCCGGCTCGTGGTGGCCGGTCTGGTCGGCCGGTCCGACCGGGACGAGGACCGCGCCCTGGCGCGCAGGGCCCCGTACAGGGCGAGCCCGATGACGGCCGAGTCGTACGAGGGGCTGCGCGCGCGGCTCGGAGGCGCCGGGCGGCGGGCCGTGCTGGCCGCGGCCCTGCCCGAGGACCCGGTCGAGCTGTGGCGGCCGGGCGGGGTCGAGGCGGCCGCGGAGCGGATGGCTGCGGTGTGGCGGGAGAGGGTCGGGGCCCTGCCCGCCGTGCACGACGAGGCGGCCGACGCCCTGGAGGCCGACCTGGGGCTCGGCGAGGTGTGGGCCCGGCGCCTGGCGGGTGGGTACGGGGCCGCCGCCGACGCGACCGTGGAGGCGGCCGGCTGGGAGCTGGCGGCGACCCCGTACGGCCTCGGGGTGGAGGTCCGGGCCGTGCCCCCGGCCGGGCCCGAGCTGCCTCACCGCACCCCGGTGGGCCTCCCGCTCGGGGAGATCGCGAGCGCGCTGGTGTGGGCGTGGACGGACCGGCCCGCCGGCGATCCCGCGGTGGCCGGGGCGATGGCCCTGTACGAGCGGCTGCGGGCCGAACTGGAGCGTCCGGAACTGCTGCTGGCGCTGCCCGGCGGGCGGGTCCAGGACACCCCGGCGCGGATCGCCGAGCGGTTCGGGCCCGGGCGGCTGCCGGTGGAGAGGGGGCGCCGCAAGGAGGAAGGTCTGGTTCCGGTGGCCGCGTACGACACCGGACCGCTCGTCGTGTGCTCGCCCGGCGGTGCCTCCTTCCTGCGGCCCGCGGCGGTCACCGACGCCGAGGCGTGGCGGCGGGTCCGCGAGGTCACCGACCTCGCCGAGGAGCTGGACCGGGTGGCGCCGCTGCTGGCCGGCGGCGGCCTGGACCGGATGATGCGCCGGGCCCGCTCGGGGGCGCTGCCGGACGGCGCCTACGAGGCGGATCCGCGGCAGTCCTGCCCCGAGCTGGTCACGCGGGTGGCCCAGGAGCTCGGGGTGGGCGCGGACGCGGCGGCGCTGTACCTCCAGCTGGCGACGCTGGCCGCGCCCACGGACCGCGCCGTGCGGCGGTGGAACGGCTGGTCGCCCAAGCGGCACACGCAGGTCCGGGCGGAACTCCTCGCCACCGGCGCGGTGGTGGAGGCCAAACGGGCGCGGGCGGGCCGGACCGTGTTCCTGCCCGGGGAGTGGACCGAGCTCAAGGCCCCGCACCTGCCGCTGGAGACCGCGAAGCTGGCGAGCCACCTGGTGCGCCCGCTGTGGCGCAACCAGATCCACGCCCCCTTCGGCCGGGTGCTGCCGACGGCACCCTTGCACGAGATGTTCGCCGAGGCCTGGGAGCGGACGTCCGGCGGCCGCGGCTAGTGCTGTGGCCGGGCGATCGGGCGATCGGGCGGCGGGGTGGCGGGGAGGTGATGGCCGGGCGGGACCCGGGTCAGCGGCGCCACCAGAACCCGGGCACGGCAACCATAGCCACCGCCAGCAGGGCCCCGGCCGCGGCCAGGGCGGGCCCCGCCGCCGGCCTGCGGCGGGGGTCGGCCGCGGCGGCCAGCCACAGCAGCGGGATCGAGAGGAAGAAGACCCCCAGCCCGCCCAGGGACCCGATGACGGACCACGGTACGAGCACGGTCCCCACGGTTGCCGAGGCGCGGACGAAGGAGGCCGGGCGGCGGTGGAAGAACAGCGGCAGCGCGACCAGGGCTGCCGTCAGCGCGAAGGTCACGGGAAAGCCGAAGCCTTCGGTGTGGCGGCTGAAACCGAACCCGGGCGGCACGGGGGCCACCACGGCGGTCACCACGAGCGCGAGCTGCCAGGGATGGACCCGTTCCGACCTGGGGTCCACGGCGCCCTCGTGCGCACCCCTGCCGGTCCGTGCCCTGGTTTCCATGGTCGTCCCCCGTCCGCAAGTCCCGTAACACCCGTAACGCCCGCAACAAAGCAACTGAACGCGTTCAAGGTAGCGGATCGGGGGCCCTCGCGGGCAGTGCCGTACGACACGTCCGCGGGCGGGGAACCGGCCCGCGGAATCACTGCGTCACCCTCTGTGTACCAGGCAGAATCCGTACGGGTAAGCAGAGCAGCGTCCGCACGATCCTCACCCCTGGGAGCAGCCGGTGTCGTCGCAGGAGATCCCGATCACGATCAGCCCGCAGCAGGCCGCCCACGGTGTGATCCTCACCGTCCCGGTGGGCACGGGCACCGCCAGGCTCCGCATCCCCTCCTCCGTCCGCGACGGGGATCTCGTCCGGGCGCGGCTCGGCGACGACGAGGTGCTGGTGCGCGTCACGGTGGCCGGGGCCGCGGGTCCGGCGCAGCCCGCACCCGCACCCGCATCCCCGCCCAGGGCCCAAGGGTCGGCGCAGCCCGCGTCCGCGTCCGCGCCCACGGTCGGCTGGGCGGCGCAGCCCGCGCCCGCCCCCGGGGCCAGGAAGGGCGTCGGCGGGCGCCTGGCGGCGCTCGGGGTCTTAGCGGCCGTGGTCGTCGGGATCATCGCGCTGAACAGCGGGGACGACTCCGGCACCACGGCCTCCGACGTCCCGACGGCCACTCCTTCGACCACCCACGGCGGAGGCGCCGGCCCCGGCTCCTCGTCCTCCGCCCCGGCCCCGGAGCCCTCCGCGAGCCCCGAGGAGACCCCGAGCCCCGAGGACACCCCGACTCCCGAGGACACCGAGACCGAGTCCGTCGCCTCCCCTCCCGCCCCGGAACCCAGCCCCTTCGACAAGGGCACCTGCCTCAACGGGACCCTGCCGGACTCGACGACCCCGCAGAGCGTGACCGGCGTGGACGAGGTCCCCTGCTCGGCGTCCGACGCGCACTACCGGGTGATCGAGAGCTTCCCCTTCACCTCGGACCTGGACCGCTGCAACGACAACCCCAAGACCGAGTACGCCTTCTCCTACCGCTACACGCGGGGCGCCACCGTCATCAACGAGTACGTGTACTGCCTCGTCGGCATCGGCTCGTACGGGCGCTGACGGGCGGGGCCGTCAACGCCCCGCGGCCGGCGGGGTGTTCGTACCGATGCGCGCCACGAGGAGGGCGATGTCGTCGTCGGCGGACGCCGGAACCAGATGGGTGATCAGCGAGTCGCACAGATGGTCCAGCGATTGCTGCGGCTCCCCGAGCAGACCGGTCAGCTCCCGCAGCCGGTCGTCGATGTCGCTGCTGCGGGCTTCGATCAGCCCGTCCGTGTAGAGGACGAGGACACTGCCCGGGGGCACGGTGAGCTCGGTGGTGGTGAAGGTGATGCCGCCGACCCCCAGCGGGGCGCCGGGCGGGGTCGTGACCAGGCGGACGGTGCCGTCGGGTTCGGCCACGGCGGGGGGCGGATGCCCGGCGCGGGTGACGGTGCACTGCCCGGTCGAGGGGTCGCAGACCACGTACAGGAAGGTGGCGAGCATCGGCTCGGCCAGGTCGGCCAAGGTGGCTTCCAGCTGGTGCAGCAGCGCGGTCGGCGGCATGTCGAGACGCGCGAGGGCCCGGACCGTGGCGGACAGGCGCCCCATGACGGCGGCCGCGGCGATGCCGTGGCCCATGACGTCCCCGATGAGGAGGGCGGCCCTGCCCCCGGTGAGGGGCAGGACGTCGTACCAGTCGCCGCCGATCTCGTTGACGTCGCTGGCCGGCAGGTAGCGGTGGGCGATCTCGATGCCGGGCGGCGGCGTGACGTGCTGGGGCAGCATGCTGCGCTGGAGGACGACCGCGGTCTCGTGCTCGTGGTGGTAGAGGCGCGCGTTGTCGATGCTGATGGCGGCCCGGGCGGCGAGTTCGCCCGCCAGGGTGACGTCGTCGGAGCCGAAGGGGCCGGCCGGGCCGGTGCGGTAGAAGGACGCGATGCCGAGGACGATCTCCCGGGCCACGAGCGGGACCATCAGGAACGAGTGCACGCCGGTTTCGAGCAGTTGCGCGGGCTTGGGCGTGTGGCGGGCGGCGGGGGCGATGGCGGCGGCGTCGAGGCGGGCGATCAGGTAGGGCTGCCGGGCCGCGAGGGCCTGGGTGTAGGGGGCCGCCGCCGGGAAGGTGAGGGTCCGGCCCAGCGGCGCCAGGACGCGGGTGACCTCGGAGCCCGTCAGGGGCGCCTTGCCCAGCCGCCGCAGGGCGGTGCCGCCGGCCAGCCCCATGCCCGGCTCGTCGCCGCGCGCGAGGACGTCCAGGACGTCGACGGTCACGGCGTCGGCCAGCTGCGGGACGGCGAGGTCGGCCAGCTCCTGCGCCGTGCGCTCCAGGTCGAGGCTGTCGCCCATGCGGGAACTGGCTTCGCTGAGCAGGGCGAGCCTGCGCCGGCCCGCCTCGGCCTCCGTGTGGTCGCGCTGCTGCGCGGTGATGTCGAGGAGCGAGGCGATCACGCCGATCGGACGGCCGCCCGGGTCCTGTACGCGCACGTACGAGCAGGACCACACCCGGTCGTGCTCCGGGTCGGCCGGTGTCCGGCCCGTGCGGCGCCGGTCGAGGACCGGTGCACCGGTCTCCAGGACCTGGTGCATCGCCTCCTCCATCTCGACCGCGTTCACCTCGGGCAGCACCTCGGCCAGACGCCGGCCCACGTGGGCGGATTCCGCGAGGCCGTTCATCGCCTCGAGCGCAGGGTTGACCTGGAGGAACCGCAGCTGCGTGTCGAGGACGCCGATGCCGACCGGCGAGCGGGCGAACAGCCCGTCCCAGACCGCCGATGACCCCCGGATCCGGCGGGCCGCGTGCGCGTCGGCGGCGAACACCAGCACCGCCGAGGCGCCGTGGCGCCGGTCGGGGACGGGACAGGCCCAGATCTCCAGTTCCAGGGGATGCCCGTCGCGGTGCCAGGCCGTGACCGTGCCCATCACCCCGCGCCCGGTGGCCGCCGTCTCCCACAGGGACCGGCCCAGGCTACGGTCGGCCCCCGGATGGAGCAGGTCGGCGATGTGCCGCCCGAGGACCTGCGGCGGGGCGTAGCCCAGCAGTTCCTGCGCGCCGTGGTTCCAGCGGACGATCATCCCGTCGCCGCTGGTGGCCAGCAGCGCCACCCGGAGGGCGCCCAGCCACCCTCCGGCGTCCTGGGCGGCGCTGCTGACCAGATCCTCGAACGGCATCTCCTCAGGCATCCCGCACCCGCCCCTCCGGGGCCGCGGTCAGGTCCGGCGGCCGCTCACCCGCCGCGGCCGGCGGCTGCGCTTCCTCCACACCCTCATCGTCGCCCTGACGGGCCCGGACCGCACCCGCTTGCGTGGGCGGGGCGGGGCCGCGCCGTGCGCGCCGTGCCGCGTTCCGGAGCCGCCGCTACTTCGGCATCAGGACCGTGTCGACGATGTAGACGTCGGCGTTGGCCGTCTTCACGTTGCCGCAGACGACGTTCGACGAGCCGTTGACCTTGTAGGACGCACCGGAGCCCCTGGTGGTGAGCCCCGTCTTCTGCAGGGTGTCGAAGGACCCGTTCTCCAGCTGCTTCGGCGTCAGCTTCCGGCCCACCACGTGGTAGGTGAGGATCTTGGTCAGGGTGGCCTTGTCCGCGAGCACCTTGTCCAGGTCCGCCTTCGGGATCTTCGCGAAGGCCTCGTCGGTCGGTGCGAAGACCGTGATGTCCTTGGCGTTGTTGAGGGTGTCGACCAGGCCCGCCTTCTTGACCGCGGCGACCAGCGTGGTCAGGGCCGGGTTGTTGGAGGCCGCGGTGGCCACCGGGTCCTGGGCCATGCCGTCGAAGGACCCGGCGCCCTGGGCGGGAACTCCGGCGCAGGCCGGGCCGAAGGGCTCGCCCGTGGTCGCGGGGGCGATGGGCGTCGCCTCCTGCGGGGCGGCGGCTGCGCCCTGCTCCGCGGCGGAACCCGCCGCGGAGTCGCTGCCGTAGTCGGAACACGCGGCGAGGGAGAACGGCAGGACGGCAGCCGCGGTGACGGCGAGAGCGGTACGTCGGATACGAGGGGTGCGCGACATGTCGGTTCTCCTGTGGGTTCGTGAACTGGGTGAACGGTGGTGGCCGGTGGTGGCCGGCCGGGTGGTTCGGTGGTCAGGCAGGCAGGCAGGCAGGCAGGCAGGCAGTCGGTCAGGCAGGCAGTCAGGTGGCTTCAGGGCTGCTCCGCGGTGACGAAGACGCTGTGCCGGCCGCTCGCCCCGTCGGGAACGGTCCGGGCGCGTTCCTCGGTCTGCACCGCTCCGGTGCCGTCGGTGGCACGGACGGTGAGCGTGTGGCCGCCGGGGGCCGCCTCCCATGCGAAGGCCCACTGCCGCCAGGTGTCGGTGGTGGCCTGGACCGCCAGGTCCGCGTCCTGCCAGGGCCCGTCGTCGACCCGGACCTCGACGCGGGTGATCCCGCGGTGCTGGGCCCAGGCGACCCCGGCGACCGTGACCTTCCCGGCGGCGGGGCGGGCGAAGGGCTTCGGCGTGTCGATGCGGGCCTGTGTCTTGACGGGCGCCTTCCGGGCCCAGCCCCGCTTGACCCAGTACGGGTCGTACCGGTCGAAGGTGGTGAGCTCCAGGTCCTCGATCCACTTGCAGGCCGCCACGTACCCGTAGAGGCCGGGGACGAGCATCCGTACGGGGAAGCCGTGGTCGAAGGGCAGCGGCTCGCCGTTCATGCCGACCGCGAGCATCGCGTCGCGGCCGTCCATGACCTCCTCGACGGGGGAGCCGAGCGTCATGCCGTCCACCGAGCGGGCGACGAGCTGGTCCGCCCGGCCGCCCTGGGAGGGCGGCCGCACCCCGCACTCGCGCAGCAGGCCGGCCAGCGGTACGCCGAGCCAGCGGGCGTGTCCGGTGTACGGGCCGCCCACCTCGTTGGAGACGCAGGTCAGGGTGATGTCCCGCTCGATCAGCGGGCGCTCCAGCAGTTCCCCGAAGGTGTAGGTGCGCGGGCGTCCCACCCCCGTGCCCCGGATCCGCAGGCGCCAGGTCGCGGCGTCCACCGCGGGCACGACCAGTGCCGTGTCGACCCGGTAGAAGTCCCCGTTCGGTGTGGTGAAGGGGCCGATGCCCGCCACCTCCAGCTGAGCCCCCGCCGGTACGGGGGCCGCCGGGGAAGCGGCCGCGGGAAGGACGACCGCCGCGCGGGAGGCCGCGGCGCCCCGCCCGCGCCGGCCGGTCAGGGCGCGCCCGAGGGCGCCCGCCCCCGCGGCGGCCACCACGGTGACCGAGGCCGCCGCCAGGAACCCCCGCCTGGACCAGCCGCCGCCGGCCTCAGCCTCGGCCTCGGCCTCGGTCGGGACGTCGTACGGGGCCTCGCGCGGGGCGGCGGCCGGGGTGAGCTTCCCGGCCAGCACGTACAGCACGACCGCACCGGCCAGGGCTCCGGCCACCGAGGGCAGGGCGTCGGCGGCCCCCCGGGCGTCCGGCCGGCTGAGGGCGGCCGCGGCCCCGACCGCGCCGAGGAGCAGGACGGCGACGCAGCCGGCCCGCCGGTGGCGCAGCGCGAGCAGGCCCAGGGCCACGGCGAGGACGCCGAGGACGGCCAGGATGCCGAGTTGCAGGACGAGCTTGTCGTCCTCGCCGAAGGTGCGGACGGCGAAGTCCTTCACCGGAGCCGGCGTCCGGTCGATCGCCGCCCCGCCCACCACGGTCACCGGCCCGGTCCGCGGCCGCACCAGTGAGGCGACGGCTCCGGCCACCGTCAGCGCGGTGCAACCGGACAGCACACCGGAGACGGCGCCGAGGGCGCGGTGGGAGAGGGTCGTACGGAGGCTGCTCACACCCAGCCTTCGGAGTGCTCCGCCCGGCGGATTGGCCGTTCCCGAACGGCTCGCGGCGGACGGTGTGTTGACATGCGTTCGCGCGATCCGTAGAGAAGGGCAATCCGTACGGGCCGGGGCTACGAAGGGAAGCTGAGACCGCCGTACGGCGGGCCCGCGGCCGTCCCCCGTCACCCGGGGCCGGCCCCGTCCGGGAGCGAAGGGTTGTTCATGCGAGGAATGCACCAGGGCGGACGCCCCGACAGCGCACGGCGCGAAGCGGCCCAGCTGCGCGAGGAGCGGATCCGGTGAGCCGGCCCCTGCCGCTCGGCCGGCGGCGGACGGGCGCCGGCCGCGGGCCGGAAGGAACGGGTCGAGCGGACGGTGCGCAAGGCGCGCAAGGAGCGCAAGGAGCGCAGCGAGCGCGAGGGACCCAAGAGCTGGAAGACGTCATGCGGCGGGTGGCCCACGGGGACAAGGAGGCCTTCTCGACCCTCTACGACGGCGTGGTGAACACGGTGTTCGGCATCGCGCTGAAGGTCGTCCGCGACCGCGCCCAGGCGGAGGAGGTCGCCCAGGAGGTCATGATCGACCTGTGGCGCCAGGCGGCCCGCTACCGCCCCGAGGCGGGCAGCGTGAAGACCTGGGTGGCCACGCTCGCGCACCGCAGGGCGGTCGACCGCGTCCGGTCGGCCCAGGCCGCCGCCGACCGGGACCTCGACACGGCCGTACGCGAACGGCAGCGGCCCTTCGACGAGGTGGCCGAACAGGTCGAGACGCGCCTGGAGAGCGAGCAGGTGCGCCGCTGCCTGCGCACCCTGACCGACCTCCAGCACCAGGCCGTCACCATGGCCTACTACCAGGGCCTGACCTACCGCGAGGTGGCTGAGACGCTGCGGGCCCCGCTGCCCACCATCAAGACCCGTATGCGCGACGGACTGATCCGGCTGCGCGACTGCATGGGGGTGACCACATGAAGCACGACGGAGAACCGCACACCCTGGCCGCCGCGTACGCACTCGACGCACTCGGCACCGAGGAGCACGAGGCGTTCCTGGCGCACCTGGAGCGATGCGCGTCGTGCACGGCGGAGGTGAGCGGCTTCTCGGCCACGGCGGCGCGCCTCGCCGCAGCCGTCGGCGTGCCCGCGCCGGCGCACATGAAGCAGGCGGTCATGGACCGCGTGGACACGGTCCGCCAGCTTCCGCCGCAGTTCCGGTCCGCCCGGTCCGTCAGGCTCGGCACCGTGCTGATGCGCAAGGCCGGCCCGTTCGCCGTAGCGGCGAGCCTGGTCACCGCCGTGGCCTTCGGCGCGATCGCCGTCCGGCAGCACCAGCAGGCCGAACAGGCCCGTACGCAGGCCCAGCAGGCCGACCGGCAGGTGCGGGTCCTGACCGGCGTGATGACCGCGCCCGACGCCAGGACCGTCCACGGACGCACCAGCACAGGCGCCAGTACGTCCGTCGTCACCTCCGCGCGGCTGGGCCAGGCCGTCTTCCTCAGCAGCGGCCTGCCACCGGCGGCCGCAGGGCAGACCTACCAGCTGTGGTTCGACGACCGGGGCACGATGCGGCCCGCCGGACTGCTCCAGCAGGACGGAGCCCTCCTGATGCAGGGTGCCCCGGGCCGGGCCCGCGCGGTCGGGCTGACGCTGGAACCCGCGGGCGGCTCCCCCCGGCCCACCACCCGCCCCCTGATGCTCCTGAACCTGCCGACCTGACCGCGGCGCGCTCCACGGCAGCCCCGAGGCCGGGACGGAGGGGGCCCGTAGCCCTCTCGTTCCGGGCCGGGTGGTTGACGTAACGTCACCCTCGCCCCGGTCAGGCCCCCGGGTCGGAGGAGACGCGACGTGCCCGCCCCGGACAGCAGCTACGCCGACGAGACCGGGAGTCCGGCGCCATGGCCGGGGCGTGCCGGTCGGGCCCGTGGACCTCGGCCGAGCCGCCGACAGGTCCTGGGCGCCGGGTTCGGCGCGGCCGCGGCCGCCCTGTCGGCGGGGTGCTCGGGGGGCTCCGGTCCGGTGCGGCGGCTACGGCTCGCCACGGGGCCGGAGGGAGGCCCGTACAACGCCTTCGGGAAGGCCCTGGCGCAGGCCGTCGCCGCGCGGGGCCGGGGGCTGGAGATCGTTCCGGTCAGCACCGCGGCGAGCGTGGACAACCTGCGCCAGCTGGACGAGGGCTCCGTCGAGCTCGCCCTGGCCATGGCGGACGCGGCCGAGGACGCGGTGCTGGGGCGCGAGCCGTTCCGGCGCCCGGTCCCGGTGACGGCCCTGGCCCGGGTCTACGTGAACTACACGCACCTCCTCGTCCCGGCGGACGGCCCGGTGCGGTCGATGGAGGCCCTCGCCGGCCGGCCGGTCGCGGCAGGTGCGGCGGGGTCGGGGGTGCAGGTGGTGGCGGGGCGCCTGTTGCGGGCGGCCGGACTGAGCGAGGGCCCCTCGGCGGTGGGCGAGCGCCGGCTGGGCCTCGCAGCGTCCGCGAAGGCCCTGCGCGAGGGCGCGGTGGACGCCCTGTTCTGGTCCGGCGGTGTGCCCACGCCCGCACTGTCGGAGCTGGCGCGTGAACTGCCCCTGCGGTTCCTGCCGCTGGACGGCCACGTGAGCGCCCTGCGCGCACGCCACGGCCCCGTCTACACGACCGTCACGCTCCCGGCCGGGGTGTACGGGCTGACGGAGCCGGTGGGGACCGTCGGGGTCGGCAACTACCTGCTGGCCCGCGCGGACGTGGCGCGCAGCGGCGTGCGCGACCTGCTCCAGGTGGTCTTCGAGCGGTGGAGCGATCTGCTCCGGGAGGTGACGGCGGGGGCCCGGCTGGAGCCCCGGTTCGCCATCTCGACCGGTGAAGTGCCGCTCCACCCGGGGGCGGTGGCGTACTACCGGTCCGTGTACGGCTGAGGGGTCAGGGCCGGGGACACGGGAGGCGCAGCTCGACGACCAGGCCGTGCGGAGCGTTCCCGCTGACCAGGAGCAGGCCGCCGCTGACCCGGGCGATCTCGTCGGCGATGGCCAGCCCCAGTCCGCTGCCGGGAACGTTCTGATGCGCGGGGGCGCGGGCGAAACGCCTCAGCAACAGCGGGAGTTGGTCCTCCGGCACGCCCGGTCCGTCGTCGGCGACCCGTACGGTGACGGTTCCCCCGTCCGCATCCCCCGCGGCGCGGACCTCTACGCGGCCGCCGCGCGGGACGAACTTGACGGCGTTGTCGAGGAGCGCGTCCAGGACCCGGCCCACCGCGTCGGGCAGGCCGCGCGCCCGCAGCCCCTCCGGCAGAGCGGTGACCACCAGCTCCAGCCCGGCTTCGCCGTGGACCGCCGACCAGGCCCGCACCCGTTCCCGTACCGCCTGCGACACGTCCTGGTCGGCCGGCTCCGCCGTGGCGGACTCCACCCGGGCCAGCGCCAGCAGGCCGTCGAGCAGCTCCGCCAGGCGCTCCGCCTCGTCCAGGGCGCGGGAGTGCTCGGCCCGGCCGGGCCCGGGGGAGAGGTGCGGTTCGACGTTCTCCAGCTGGAGCACCAGGGTGGCCAGCGGATTGCGCAGCTGGTGGGAGGCGTCGGCGACGAAGTCGCGCTGACGGCCGATGGATTCGGCCATGGCTTCCGCCATCACGTTGAAGTGCTGGCGGAGGTTGCGCAGTTCGGGCGGTCCGGTGTCGGAGACGGCCCGCGCCTGGAGGCTGCCGGCGGTCAGCCGTTCCACCGTCCGGTCCAGATCGAGGACCGGACGCATCAGCCAGCGCGTGATGCCCGCCGCCACCAGCGCCGCCGCCGTGAAGGCGCCGACGGCCCCGGCGGCGATGAGCGACCAGCGCACGGTCACGTCCCGGCGGGCGGCCGCGGTGGGTACGGTCAGCAGCACCGCCCCGCTGACCCGCTCGTCCCGGCCCACCGGCTCGGCGATCACGGCGGTCGTCGGGCTCCAGGGGCGGACGGTGGGCAGCCGGTCCGTGGAGCGCCCGGTGAGGGCGCGGCGCCGGGCGTCCGCCACCTCGGATGAGGTATCGGAGGGGGCGCCGGGGGAGGAGCCGGAGGTGGCGTCGGCGGGGGCTTCCGCGGAGGGGTCCGCCCCGGAGTGCGCGAGGGTCGCCCCCGCGGTGTCGACCACGACCACCGAGGCCCCGTACAGCTGGGCGTACCGGCTGATCTCGGCGGACAGCTCCAGCCGGTCGGCCTCGGTGCGCATCCGGTCGGCGAGGTCGGCGAACCGCACGGCTTCCGAACGCCGTTGCAGGAGCAGGTGTTCGGTCCGGCCGCGCGCGTAGGCGTCGGCGAGGGGCAGCGAGAGCAGCAGCGCCGCGGCGCCCATGAGCACCATCAGCACCGCCAGGAGCCTGCGCCTCATGGCCGGCCGAGCTGGTAGCCGAACCCGTGCACGGTCCGCACCAGGCCCGAGCGGCCCGTCTTGGCCCGGATGCCCGCGACGTGCACGTCCAGCGAGCGGGAGGCGGCGAGGAAGGCGTCGCCCCAGATCCGGTCCATGATCTCCTCGCGGGAGCGCACGTGGTCAGGCCGGGAGGCCAGGAAGGCGAGCACGTCGAACTCGCGGCGGGTCAGGCGCACTTCGGCGCCCGCCACGGTGACCGTACGCCCCGCCAGGTCCACCTCGACGTCTCCGGCGCGAACGAGCCGGCCGCCGCCCCCGCCACCCCCGTGGGCGGTGGCGGCGGCCGGGTCCGTGGGGCCGGTGGCCGGGTCGCCGTCCGTACGGCCGGGACGCGGGCCCGTCCGCCGGCGTACGGTGTCGATACGGGCCATCAGCTCGGCCATCCGGAACGGCTTGACCACGTAGTCGTCGGCGCCCGCCCGCAACCCCTGCACGATGTCGCGCTCCTCGCAGCGCGCGGTCACCACGATCAGCGGCGCGTCGCAGACGGTACGCAGCCGCCGCAGCAGCTCCAGCCCGTCCAGGTCGGGCAGCCCCAGGTCGAGCAGGACGAAGTCGGCCTCGCGGACGTGCCGCAGGGCGTCCAGCGCGCGGCCGACCCTGCGGACCGAGTGCCCGCGCTGGGCAAGGGCGGTGCCGAGTGCCTGGGCCATGCGGTCGTCGTCCTCGACGAGAAGCGCGTGCATGGGGAGTTCCCTCGTGACCTGTGAACCGGGCCGGCTCAGCTTACGGGAGCCGTCGCCGTCCGCTCCCGGCCTGCGGCGCCGGCCTCGGTGCCCGCCCCGGCGTCGGCCTCCGCCTCCGCGCGGCTGAGCGCCGTGTTGCGGGTGTCCGGCATCAGGACGTAGGTGACGAGGGAGATCAGCGCGCACCCGGAGACGTACCAGAAGAACATCGTCTCGCGGCCGTTGCTCTTGAACCACAGGGCCACGTACTCCGCCGTACCGCCGAACAGGGCGTTGGCGACGGCGTACGGCAGCGCCACGCCCAGGGCGCGCACCCGCGTCGGGAACAGCTCGGCCTTGACCGCCGCGTTGATCGACGTGTAGCCGGTGACGATCACCAGGGCCAGCAGGGACAGCCCCAGCGCGGACCAGTACGAGGACACCGACCCGAGCGCGGTCATGATCGGGTACGTCCCGACCGTGCAGCCCACGGCGAAGGTGATCAGTAGCGGACGGCGGCCGATCCGGTCGGACAGCATCCCGGCGAAGGGCTGCAGCACGGCGAAGAGGGTCAGGGCGGTGAAGCTCACCAGGGTGGCCGTCGTCTTCGCCATCCCCGCACTGCCGACCAGGTACTTGGTGAGGTACGTCGTGTACGTGTAGTACGCGACGGTGCCGCCCAGGGTGAGCGCCATGACCAGGCCCGCCTGCCGCCGGTGCTCCCACAGGGCCTTCAGCGACCCGCGCGCGCTGTCGTCGTGGGCCTCCTCGCCCGAGGGCTCCTCCTTGAACGCGTCCGTCTCCTGGAGCCTCCTGCGCAGCCAGAAGACGACCACCGCGAACAGCGCCCCGAGGACGAACGGGATCCGCCAGCCCCAGCTCTCCAACTGGGCCGTGGTGAGCGTGTGCTGCATCGTGATCAGGATGCCGAGGCCGAGCAGCTGCCCGCAGGTCATCGACACGTACTGGAACGACGAGCCCAGCCCGCGGCGGTTGCGGGCCGACACCTCGGTGAGGTAGGTGGCGCTGGCCGCGTACTCGCCGCCGATGCTCATCCCCTGGAGCAGACGCGCCAGCAGCAGCACCAGCGCGCCGAAGTAGCCGGCCTGCTCGTAGGTCGGGGCGACGGCGATCAGCAGGGCGGCCACCGACATCATGGTGACGGTGAGCGTGAGCGCGCTCTTGCGCCCGTGCCGGTCGGCGGCGCGGCCGAGGATCCACCCGCCGACGGGGCGCATCAGGAAGCCGACCGCGAAGATCCCGGCGGTGTTCATCAGCTGGGTGGTCGGATTGTCGCCGGGGAAGAAGGAGTCGGCGAAGTAGATCGCGAAGCTGGCGTAGACGAACCAGTCGTACCACTCGACGAGGTTGCCGAGCGACCCGCCGATCAAAGCGGTACGGCGCTTCCTGCGCTCGTCTGCGGGCGGTGGCGCGGGCACGACGGCGGACGAGGACATGGCGGCTCCAGACGCAGGTCCCGGGCGGGAGAAGGAGAGGTGCCCAGAGCATGCAAGCACCGCTCCGGCCCTACAAGGACCGGCACCGAGATCTAACATTCCGCTAAGAAAGCCCGGACCACCGGCGGATGGCCGGTCATCACAGGGGGTGCGCAGTGGTGAAGGCGAAGGTGCCGCACCGAGGTGTCCCCCGCCCCTCCGGAAGGACTGCAGGCCATGCACCGCGACCGCTTCACGGCCGGGACGGCCACCTTCGTCATGCCGCACTACAGCGACGGTTCCGGGACCGGGGCCCATGACCATCTCCGCGAGGCCGTCGCGAGCCTGCGGGAGCAGACCGACCCGTCCTGGCGGCTGGTCGTGGTCGACGACGGATCCCCGCACCGCAGGGACCGTGAGCGGGTCCGGGTGCTCCAGGAGGCGGACCGCGAGCGGGTGACAGTCCTGCAGCAGGACGTCAACCGGGGGCAGGGCTTCTGCCGCAACGTGGGGGTCCGCTGGGCCGCGGCCCAGGGCGCGCCGTTCGTCCTCTTCCTCGACGCGGACGACATCGCGCACCCGCGGCGGCTCGAACGGACCCGGCAGGTCTTCGCCGAGCACCCCGAGGTGGACTTCCTCTACTCGACGTTCCGCGTCATCGACGAGAACGGACGGCCCGTCGCCCGGGAGCGGCTGACGCCCTCGGTACGGGAGGTCCTCGACTCGCACGACCGGCCGGTCGAGGGGCCGAACGCCTGGATCCGGATCGGTGCGGAGACCGGCTACACCTCACTGACCTCCACCGTCTCGGTCCGCACCGGCCTGGCGTCGGCGTACCCGTTCCCCGAAGTGCGGGCCTCGGAGGATGCGCACGCCTGGCTGCGCATGGCGGCGGGCGGCACCTCGTTCAAGTACGACCCCGAGATCCCGGCCCAGTACCGGATCCCGCAGGGGGTGGCGGGGTCCGCCGACCGGAGCCGGATCGGCCCCGACTACTACCGGCGCAAGATGGAAGTCGACACCGACGGTTTCCGGCAGGCACTCGACATCGCGCTGCGCCGCGGATCGGTCGAGCCCGGTGAGGCCCCGCAACTGCTGGAGGGGTTCCGGCGCCGCCTGGCACTCACGATGGAACGGGAAGGCCGCTCCGACCTGGCCGCGCACATCCTCACGGCTGCGCGGCGGGAGGCGGAAGGGGTCCTCTAGGCCCTGTCCGGGCGATCTTCGCGGGCCCGCGCCGCCTGGCACGGCGCCTCGCCGCGTTGTCGGACCGCGCGAGTACGGCCGAGTACGAGCTGCGATCCTCCGCCTTGCGATGCACCGCACCGGACGACGCGGGCTGATCCACGAAGATCGCCCGGACAGGACCTAGAGCACCGGGACCGGGTTTCCGCCCGGACCGCGGCGGGCCGGTGCCGTGGGGGCGCCGGCCCGGAGGGGTGTCGCGGGTGGCTCAGGGCCGGAGGCCGATCGTGGTGACCGGCGTGCTGATCGGCGTGGGCTTAAGGCTCGGCTTCGGGCTGGGCGTGGGGGCGGGGGTGGCGACCGGGGTCGGGGTCGGAGAGGGCGACGAGCCGGGCGTCACCGCGGGGGCGGGCGCCGGCACGGGTGAGGGTGCGTCGGCCGTCGTGGGGCCGGGAGCGGGAGTCGCCATCCGGTCGGGCGCGGCCTCACCGAAGGGATCGGTCGGCGCCGAGGGCCGGGCCGACGGCCGGGCCGAGGGCGCCGGCTTGGGTGCCGACGGTGTGGCTGTAGCCGTGGGCTTCGGCTCCGGCTTCGGGTGGTGCGTGGCCCGCGCGCGTTCGATCGCGAGTGCCTCCGTAGGCGCGGGGGTGCTGCCGGCGTCGCTGCGTCCGGCGATCGCGTACACGCAGTCCTGCTTCTTGTTCTTGGGACACGGTGCGTGTGCGGCGGCGAGTTCCCGGTGCGGCGTGGGCATGGAGGGCATGGTCACCCAGGTGTTGGCGACAGTGCTGTAGGCCTCGACCGTGTCCAGGGTGCCGGCGGTGCCGAGCCCGCCCAGGACGTACACGCACTGCCCCCTCAGCCCCTCGGGGCAGGGCGCCGTCGCCGCAGCGACCCAGTCGTCGCGTCCGGTGGGCATGTCGGGCAGGTGCATCCAGCCGTTCAGGACGGGGCTGTACACCTCTGCCGAGGGGAGGGCGCTGGCGGTGTCGTTGGATCCGCCCATGGCGTACACACAGGTGCCGCGCAACCCGAGAGCCCCCGGGCAGGGGGCTGCCGCACCACCGTGGGCCACGCGGGGGATCTGGAGGTCAGCCACGGTGGCCCAGGTGCCGGTGGCCGGACTGTAGGCCTCCACTGTGTTGTGTACCGGGTTGATGAGGTCGTTGCCGCCGAAGACGTACACGCACGTCCCCCTCAGCCCCAGCCCGTCGGCGCACGGTGCGGTGGCCGCCGCCGCACCGGCGCGGGCGGTCGGCATGGGGGGCAGCGTCAGCCAGGTGCCCGTCTCCGTGCTGAACGCCTCCGCGGTGGCAACGGCTGTGGTTCCGACCGTACCCCCGACGGCGTACACGCAGTCGCCCCTCACCCCGTCCGGGCAGGGGGCCGTCGATGAGGCGACGGAGACACGAGGCGTCTTCAGCGGGGGCAGTGTGGCCCACACGTTGGTGTGCGGGCTGTACGCCTCGAACCGGTCGGGGCCGAGGTCGCCGCCGACGGTGTACACACAGGTTCCGTGCAGGCCTTCGGGGCAGTGCGCCGTAGCGGCCGCCAGGGCGTTGCGAGGAGTCGGGATCGTCGGGACGGTGACCCACACGCCCTGCGCGCTGGCCGACGTGACGGCCAGGGCCAGCAGCGGGACGACGGCCAGGACGGCCAGGCGTCGCCAGCCCCGGCGCCGTGGTCGGCCCGGCGGCGGCTCCTCTGCGTGGTCACTGCGCGGCATGCGGCTCATGAGGGCCTCTCTTCTCCTGACGGTGCCTCGGCACGTACTGCCGCGGCGTAAGGGGCAGCACGGTGACGCTATATACGACAATGCGACGATTGCCTGTTATGGCGCCCGAATGCGGAGGGCGCGCCGCACTTGATCACCCGCGCAGGGGACCCGGCCGGCCGTACCGGCCTCCGTCGGGGCGGACACCTGCCGCGTGAGCCGCGTCTCACCCGCGCGGTGCCGCTTGTCTATGCAACGAGTTGCATAGAAGGATCGGGGCATGGCACTCGAGCACGCGATCCTCGTCTCCCTCCTGGAGAAGCCGGGCTCCGGCTACGAGCTGGCCCGTCGGTTCGACCGCTCCATCGGCTACTTCTGGACCGCCACCCACCAGCAGATCTACCGCGTGCTCAAGCGCATGGAGGGCGACGGCTGGATCGACGTCCTCGAAGTGGCGCAGCGGACGAGGCCGGACAAGAAGGAGTACTCGGTCGCCGCGGCGGGCCGGTCCGCCCTCTCCGCCTGGCTCCACGAGCCGATCCAGCCCGACAGCGTCCGGCACGAGCTCGCCGTGAAGATCCGCGGCGCGGCCTACGACGACCCGGCCGCGCTGATCCGCGAGGTCGAGCGGCACCACCGGGCGCACGCCGACCGGCTCACCCACTACCTCGCGGGGGAACTGCGCGACTTCACCGGCCCGGACGCCCCCGCGGTGTCCGACGCCGGGCGGGAGCTCCAGCACGTGGTCCTCCGCGGCGGCATCGCCTACGAGCGGATGCAACTCGCCTGGCTCCAGGACGTCCTGGACACGCTCCACCGGCTCGCCGAGCACTGACCCGGCCGGCCCCGGCCCGGGCTGATCCGAGCCCGGCCGGCCCGGCTCTGCTCCGCCGCGCCGGCCCCTCCCGGTCCGGCGCCCCGTCCTCCCGATCCCGACCTGAAAGGGACCCCTCATGTCCGACCCGCTGCTGTTCAACCCGCGCACCTACGACCCCGCGCACTTCGACCCCGAGACCCGCTGGCTGCTGCGCGCCACCGTCGACTGGTTCGAGGACCGCGGCAAGCGCAGGCTGATCGAGGACTACCGCTCGCGTGCCTGGCTGGCGGACTTCCTCGCGTTCTCCGCGAAGGAGGGGCTCTTCGCGACGTTCCTGACCCCGGCCCCCGCCGCCGGCGACGAGGAGCCGGACAAGCGCTGGGACACCGCGCGGATCGCGGCCCTCAACGAGATCTTCGGCTTCTACGGCCTGGACTACTGGTACGCGTGGCAGGTCACCATCCTCGGCCTCGGCCCGGTCTGGCAGAGCGACAACGCCGCCGCCCGCAGCCGAGCCGCCGAACTCCTCTCCGAGGGCGAGGTGTTCGCCTTCGGACTCTCCGAGAAGACCCACGGCGCCGACATCTACTCCACCGACATGCTGCTGGAGCCCGATGGTGACGGCGGCTTCCGCGCCACCGGCTCCAAGTACTACATCGGCAACGGCAACGCGGCCGGCCTCGTCTCCGTCTTCGGCCGCCGCACCGACGTGGAAGGCCCCGACGGCTACGTCTTCTTCGCCGCCGACAGCCGCCACCCGGCGTACCACCTCGTGAAGAACGTCGTCGACTCCTCCAAGTACGTCAGCGAGTTCCGCCTGGAGGACTACCCGGTCGGCGCCGAAGACGTCCTGCACACCGGCCGCGCCGCCTTCGACGCCGCCCTCAACACGGTCAACGTCGGCAAGTTCAACCTCTGCACCGCCTCGATCGGCATCTGCGAGCACGCGATGTACGAGGCCGTCACCCACGCGCAGAACCGCATCCTCTACGGCCGTCCCGTCACCGCCTTCCCGCACGTGCGCCGCGAACTGGCCGACGCCTACGTCCGCCTCGTCGGGATGAAGCTGTTCAGCGACCGCGCCGTCGACTACTTCCGCTCCGCCGGCCCCGACGACCGCCGCTACCTGCTGTTCAACCCGATGACCAAGATGAAGGTGACCACGGAGGGCGAGAAGGTCATCGACCTGATGTGGGACGTCATCGCGGCCAAGGGCTTCGAGAAGGACACCTACTTCGCCCAGGCGGCCGTCGAGATCCGCGGCCTGCCGAAGCTGGAGGGCACGGTCCACGTAAACCTCGCCCTGATCCTCAAGTTCATGCGCAACCACCTGCTGGCCCCGGCCGAGTACGCCCCCGTGCCGACCCGGCTCGACGCGGCCGACGACGCCTTCCTCTTCCAGCAGGGCCCGGCCCGCGGTCTGGGCTCCGTACGCTTCCACGACTGGCGCCCCGCCTACGACGCGTACGCCGCCGTCCCCAACGTCAGCCGCTTCCGCGAGCAGGCCGACGCCCTGTGCGCGTTCGTCACCACCGCCGCGCCCGACGAGGAGCAGAGCCGCGACCTCGACCTCCTCCTCTCCGTGGGCCAGCTGTTCGCCCTGGTGGTGCACGGGCAGCTGATCCTGGAGCAGGCGCGCCTGACCGGGCTCGACGAGGACGTCCTCGACGAGCTGTTCGGCGTCCTCGTACGCGACTTCTCGGCCCACGCGGTCGAGCTGTACGGCAAGGACTCCGCCACCGCGGACCAGCAGAGCTGGGCGCTCGGCGCGGTCCGCCGCCCGGTCGTCGACGCCGACCGCTCGGCCCGCGTGTGGGAGCGCGTGGAGGCGCTGGCCGGGGCGTACGAGATGGCGCCCTGAGGCCTGACCGCCGGGCACCGGCGTGGGGCGGAAGGGACGGCGGCTGCGCGGACTAGGCTCCGCGCATGGCGCTGGAATGGGAACAGACCGTCGTGGACGCCCGGGACCCGGCCGCCCTCGGCCGGTGGTGGGCACAGGCCCTGGGATGGGCCGTCGTGAACGACTCACCGGAGGAGTACGAGGTCAGGCCCGAGCCCAAGAGGCTGCCCGGCTTGGTCTTCGTCCCCGTGCCGGACGCCAGGACGGTCAAGAACCGCCTTCACCTGGACTTCCGCCCCGACGACCAGGAGGCGGAGGTCCAGCGCCTGTTGGAGCACGGTGCCCGCCGCGCCGACATCGGCCAGGGAGATGACGTGACCTGGGTCGTCCTCGCCGACCCCGAGGGCAACGAGTTCTGCGTCCTGGCCTCCCGCTGACACGGCCGGCGGCTCCCCGCACCGGCGTCGGTCCTGCCCCCCGGTCAGGCCTTGTCGGCCCGGACCGGGGGGCCGGGGGTGGCCATGCGCTCGACGTCGGTGGTGAGCGAGTCGAGCCAGGCGACGGCGGCGAAGAACCGCGGTGAGCCGAACCCCGGTACGGGGCCGGGCCGGTCGGCGGGCCCGGCCCGGTCCGCCGGTTCCCCCGCTTCGGCCGGTGCCGCCGGTTCCTCCGGTTCCGCCCGCCCCGCCGGTTCGGCCGGCGTCGCCCTCTCCGCCCGGTCCGCCGCCCCGCGCAGCCGGGTGGCCACCCCGGCCCCGTAGGCCCGTAGCCACGCCCCGTCCTCCTCGCCGGGGGCCGGACCTCCCCGGCCGAGGAGCCGCCGCGAACCCCACAGCACGTGATGGCCGGTCATCATGGCCGCCTGCCAGTCCGACGCGGCGCCGACGGGCGCCCGGGGCTCGCTCTGGAACTGCGCGAACGCGGACTCCGCCAGCGACAGCGCGTGCTGGAGCGGCCGGTCGTCGGGGGCGCTGCCCGGTCCGCCCGCCGCCACCGCGGCCGTAGTGCTCTCGACCGTGCCGGCGGCCCGCCCGAGCAGCAGTGCGACCGCCCGGTGCAGCTCCTCGTGCGCACCCCGGGGCCAGGCGAGCAGCCCGAACACGACGCCGATCAGGCTGCCGATGACCACGTCCAGGACCCGCACCTCGGCCAGCCGCCAGGTCACCGGGGCCAGCTGCGCGAAGGCGAAGGACACCACCACCGTGAACATGCCCTGCGCCCAGCCCACGCCCCGCACCGGCCCCACCCGGAACGCGACGAGCATGACGACCGGCAGCGCGACGGCGTAGACGGTGGTGTGCCCGCCGACCAGGGCGAGGGCCACGGCGGCCACCAGGGCGCCCAGCAGGGTGCCGGTGAGCGCCTGACGTACGCTCACCCGGGTCTGCGAGGCGGTGGTCCGGGTCAGGGAGAGGACGGCCAGCATGGCCCAGAAGCCGTGGGGCAGCGAGTCCACGCCCGCGACCGCACGGGCGGCCGCGAGCGCGAGGCTGATCCGGACGGCGTTCTGGAAGTGCACCGAACGCGGCCCGGCGTGTGCTGCCAGCCGGTGCCACCACAGCCGGGGCGCGCGCTGCCCGGCGTACCAGAAACGGCCGGGGTCGGTCTCGGCCGAGGCCCGTGCGGCGCGGCCCAGTACCGCGAGCCGGGCCGCCGTGGAGAAGGCCAGGGCCGCGTCCGCCACCTCCAGCAGCGCCGCCCGGCGCCGGCCCCACGCGGCGGTCGACGGATGGCTGTCCGCCGCCGCGGCCGCCTCCCGTACGCGCCGCAGGGCGCCGGCCGCGTCGCCGGCCCCGGGGCCGGCTCCGCCGAGCAGGGCAGCGGTCTCGGCGGCGGCCCCGCGCAGCTCGGGCAGCACCTCCGGCCCCTGCTCCGGTGGCGGATCGCCCGGCGGCGCGGCGGGCAGGATCACCAGCCGGGCGAGGAGCGTACGGGCGGCCAGACCCGCGTGGGCGAGCGCCCGGTCCCGCAGGCCGGGCCCGGCGGGACGTTCGGCCTCGCCGACCCGGAAGGGCCGCAGGGCCTCGCCGGCCGCCCGGGCGGCCGCGGCCGAGGCGGCGGACAGTGTGTACGGCGGCCGGCCGAGCTCGTCCGCGCAGCGGGCGGCGGTGCCGGCGGCCTCGGAGGCCAGCCGCCGGTAGGAGGGGCCGGGCCGCTCGGGCAGCAGGAACGCCTCGGCGAGGACCAGCAGCACCAGCCCGAGGGTCGCCCCCGCGAGGCGTTCGAGGAGGGTGTCGGGCGCGTAGGGCGGGAAGCACGGCAGGATGTAGAGCAGTTGCAGCCCGGGAGCCGCGCCCGCGGCCCGGGGCCCGGCGGCCGCCACGAAGGCCAGGACGAAGCCGATCACCAGCATCCCCGCCACGGCGCTCCAGGTCCGTACGGCGAGGTAGGTGCCGGCCGTCAGCAGGACCCAGACCGCTGGCGCCGTCCTGACGATGACGGCCGCCCGCTGGGGCCCGGTGCCGGGGATGTGGGAGAGGGCCGCCATCGAGACGGCCGAGAACAGGGCGTAGGTCGCCGCCACCGGCCGGTCCAGCCCGTACAGGCACACGAAGAACCCGGCACACGCGGCGAGAGTGGTGCGGAGCGCGCGCCGGGCCGCGACCGAGGGGCCGCGGCCGGCGCCGCCGTCACGTTCGGCGCCCATGTCCCCATGATCGGACCGTTCGAGGGAAGCCACCACCTACTGACCGATAACTCAGTCAGCCCGGCGGCCGGTGCGCGGCGGCCGGTGCGCGGCAGCCTGTGCGCGGCGGCCTGTCGTGCCGCGCCCCGGCGCGTCTACGGGGTCAGCTCTTGTCCCACACCACGACGTCGAAGGTGCCCTGGGTGTCGGACGCCTGCCCGGACGTCTCCTTGGCCGTCAGCCGGGCGACTCTGCCCTCGTCGGTCTTGGCGCACACGGTCATGCCCGTCTTCAGGGGCATGTCCTTGCCCGTGGCCTGGGTGTCGACCACGGCCGCGCAGTCGGCGTAGGAGGGGACCTTCTTGCTGTCCGCCCACAGCATCGCCTTCGCCCCGCGCTCGGGGCGCAGCCTGCGGTCGCCGAACTCGAAGACGCTGAAGTCGTTGTCGGCGTTGATCTCGGACCGTACCGGCGGCGTGGAGTCCAGGTCCTTGTCCTCGGTGTACGTGATGACCAGCGAACCCTCCCACCGCACCGTCCCGGCCGCCTTCGCCGCAGGGGCCGACGCGGACGGACTCGCAGCCGACGGAGTGCTCGGACCGCTCGGACTGTCCGCAGCGGCCGGAGCCGCGGCCGAGGGGGAGGACGAGGGCGAGGGCGAGGGCGAGGCCGGGGGCACCTGTGCCACCGGCGGCTTGTTGTCGGCTCCGGTCTTGCCGGGGACCAGCAAGTACGCCCCGAACACCGTGATCACCGCGGCCGCCAGGGTCGCGCCGGCCCCGATCCAGGCCCCCCGGTGGGACGAGCCACCTCCGGGGGCGGGGGCCGGGGCGGCCGCGGGCGGGCCGGCCTGCCAGCTTCCCGAAGGCGGCGCCTGCCAGCCGTACCCGGGCTCCTGCTCTCTGCTCACTGCTACTCGTCCCCCTGTGTGTGGATCTTGACCCAGGTAGGTTACTCCCGCCCGGTACCCGGGAGTTCGCAGGCCCCTACACCTAACTGCCGTGGTGGAGCCGAAGCCGACAGCCCCTCTAGGCTGCCCCGGTGATCAGGATTCCGGAGGCGTTCGCGCGGAGCACCGTCGAGCGGGAAGGAACGCCCGGTGCGGCGTGGCTCGCCGAGCTGCCCGGGATCGTGTACGAGTTGCTGGGGCGCTGGGAGTGCGTGCCGGACGGGGACGTCATGCACGGCGGCGTCGGCGTGATCGTCCCGGTACGACGGCGGGCCGAGGGCGCCGCCGTACTCAAGGTGTCCTTCCCGCACCCCGGCAACGTCCACGAGCCGGACGCGCTGGAGGCGTGGGGCGGGCGCGGAGCCGTCGGCCTGCACGAGCGGGACGACGCGCGCTTCGCGATGCTGCTGGAGCGGGTGCGGCCGTCGGCCCTCGTGGAGGTCGAGGACGGCGACGAGGTGGCGACCGTCGCCGGGCGGATCAGCCGCCGCCTGGCCGTCCCCGCGCCGCCCGGCCTGCCGCGGCTGCGTGAGCGGGCGGAGCTCTGGGAGGAGGAACTGCGCAAGGACGCCGGGCAGCTGACGCACCGGCTGCCCGCCCACGTGGTCGACGCCGCGGTGGCGACCGTACGCGAACTGGGCCGCGTACAGCCGGACACCCTCATCCACGGCGACCTGCACGCCAGGAACATCCTGCGCGCCGATCGCGAGCCCTGGCTGGCCGTCCCCCAAGGGGTACGCGGGCGACCCCGCCTACGACGGGGGCACCCTGCTCAAGTCCCGCGCGCTGGCACTCCTCGCGGCCGACGACCTGCGCAAGGCGGTCCACCGCACGCTGGACGCCTTCACCGAGGCGGCGGAACTCGATCGCGAACGCGCGCGGCGGTGGGCCCAGTTCCATGCCGTCCAGGCCGCCTTCTGGGGCCGTCGCCACGGGTTCCGGGTCGCCCGAGGCGGACCGCGCCTGGACCGGATCACCGCATTCACCGATCACCTCTCCGAGTTGCTCACCGAAGGCCTTCGCTGATGGTGGGGAGACGCGGAGACGCGGAGCACGCGCCGGCCCGGCCGTGGTGCTCCGCATCACCCCGCGCGGTCAGGAGGTCAGGAAGTCGGCCGGTCAGGGGGCCACGGGGTGGTCACCGGTCCTGCGCGAGCTCGTACAGCTCCCGGAACTGGCCGCCCGGCACGGCCACGAGCTGGTCGAAGGAACCCTGCTCCACGATCCGGCCGCCGTCGAGGACGACGATGCGGTCGGCCAGGCGGCAGTTCTCCATCCGGTGCGTGACGATCACCGTGATGCGGTCCTCCTTCATGTCCCGCAGCCCCGAGAAGACCTTGTGCTCCCCGCGCGGGTCCATCGCGCTCGTCGGCTCGTCCATGACCAGCAGGCCCGGCTTCCGGTGGAAGGCCCGTCCGCAGGCCAGACGCTGCCACTGGCCGCCGGAGGGCTCGTGGCCTCCCCAGACCGCACGGGCGAGCAGCGTGTCCAGGCCGTCCGGGAACTCCTCGACGGCCGTGCGCATGCCGACGGCGTCCAGGGCCTCCCAGACGGCCTCCTCGCCGCGCGGGCCGGGCTGGCCGAGGGTGATGTTCTCCCGCGCGGAGAACGGCCAGTAGCCGTAGCTCTGCGTCACCAGGCCGACGTGCCGCCACGCCGTGCGCTGGTCGGCGTCGGAGGTCGGGACGCCGTCCCAGGAGACGGTGCCCGCCGTCGGGGCCGTCAGCGAGGTCAGCAGCCGGATCAGGGTCGACTTCCCGGCGCCGTTCTCCCCGACGACGGCGACGACCTCGCCCCGGGACAGGGTGAGGGAGAGCGGCCCGAGCGCGGGCGTGTCCTTGCCCGGGTAGGTGTACGCGGCCTCCTCCAGCCGGATCTTCTCCGGCGCAGTGTCCATCACCTGGGGGCCGCGCGGCCCGGACTGCTCGGCGGCCTCCTTGACGAAGCCGGCGTAGTCGCCGAGGTACAGCGCGTGCTGGAACATCGCCGCCCCGTACACGACGAGCGAACTGAGGGCCGCCGTCGACGTCCGCATGGCGACGATCGCCGTGCCGGCCGCGGCCAGCGCCATGTACCCGCCGATGACCAGTCCGGCGAGCGCCCCGTAGGTGGCGACGACGAAGGCGCCCGAAGCGGTCGCGGCGATGAGGTGCACGGTCAGGTAGCGGGGCGCCGAACTGACCATCTTGGAGTCGATGCCCTCGCACACGGCCGCGTACCAGTGGTGGGCGTACGGCCGCATGCTGTTGCCGCGCAGCTCGTCCGCCAGCTTCGGCGTGGTCAGGTGCCAGCGCATCATGTGCTTGATGTTGCGGGCGGCGATCGTCTGGTTGTGCAGGGTGTAGTCGAGGCGGGCGGCGTAGACCGACCCGAGGCCCCGGGGGATCACCGACAGCAGGAGCAGCGGCAGCAGCGCCGGGTGCACGACGGTGAGCACCGACGCGACGGCGACCATGTCGATGAGGCCGCTGGTGAAGCCCAGGGCGTCCTGCAGGAGCATGGCGGAGCGGGCGGATCCGGTCTCGGCGGCCTCGGAGCGCTCGGTGAAGTCGGGGGCGTCGTAGGCGGCGAGCTCCACGTCCATGTGCGCGTCGACCATCGCGAGGTCGGCGAGGGTGGCCATCTTGGGAGTCAGGCGGCGCGCCGCGCTCCCCGAGGCGATGGAGGACAGGGCGCCGAGGGCGGTCATCGCGGCGGCGAGGAGCAACGGCCCGGAAGCGGCCGAGATGCGCTCCTCGACCCCGCCGCCGTTCAGCAGCGGGACCATCGCGCGGGCGACCGCGGCCAGCGCCGCGGCCGTACAGATCCCGCCAAGGACCTGGGCGGTGACCAGTACGGCGAACGCGTGACGGTTGACCGCGAGCGCGAGGCGGGCCGTCTGCGCGAGGGCCGAGGGGACGCGCCGGGCCATCTGCCCGAGCGACATGGACTCCATGGTCCGGTTGTGCTGGCCCCAGGTGTACGTGAACTCCGGCGGGGCGGGCGTTGCGGCGGGTTCCGCCGTGTCGTCCTGCTTCTGGGACACGCTGCTGCTCCTTCAACTGAGCTGGTACGGAGGCCAGTTCGGCCCACCCCGGGGCATGGCGGAGAAGCCCGGCTCCACGGTGTGCGGAGGGGGCGGTTCGCGGGGTGAGGGAACTGGAGGGAGTGAGTACAGCGCAGGCCGGCTACCGGAGCAGCCGGATCTGGCCGACCTTTCGGCGCCGGCGGCCGTGGCCTGTCCGCGGCTCGTGTCCGGCGGTGGCCGCAGGGACGGGCCGACGGGACGGCGAGGTTGGCTGGAACCGGCCGGTGGGGCGGCTCGGCTGCCGGAAAGGGCTTGCGGACGCCAACCACCGGTTTCCGGACGGGAGTAGGGACGAGATCCGTCCAGGGGGTGTAACGGGCCCGGAGTCCGGGGAGGAGTGGATCGGGCGCCCCTGACGGGGGTGCCGGTGCGGTCCGGATCCGGGCCGCGCACCGACTTGAGCAGAGGGACCGGTATGGCCAACGGCACCGTGAAGTGGTTCAACTCCGAGAAGGGCTTCGGCTTCATCGCCCAGGCCGGGGGCGGACCGGACGTCTTCGCCCATTACTCGAACATCTCCGGCAACGGATACCGCGAGCTGGTGGAGGGCGAGACGGTGTCGTTCGACATCACGCAGGGCCAGAAGGGCCCGCAGGCGGAGAACATCGTCCGCGGCTGACCGTACCGCCCCGCCGCGATTCCTGTCCGACGGCGCCCGCAGCTGTGCGCGGGCGCCGTCGGCATGCCCGGACCCACCGAAAGGGGGACCGGAGCCGGACGCGGGACCGGAGGCGCGGCCGAGCCCGGAGTCGGAGCCGGGGCCGGTCCGATCGCGGGTGGATCTTGTAGGGTGCGGGAGCCGGCCGGGGGAGGGGCGGCGGAACGGGGGAGACCGTGGCGTCCACACCGGAAGAGCAGCGGCCGGCGCAGCCGCAGCCGCAGCCGCAGCCGCAGCCGCAGCCGCAGCCGCAGCCGCAGCCGCAGTCGCGAGGCCGGTCGGCCGGGGAGCTGACGTCCTCCGAGCGGATGACGGTGCGCTTCCACCTCACCTGTCTGGCCACGCTGGTCCCGTACCACCAGCGCCCAGCCGCCCTGGAAGCCTGGCTCGCCCTCGATCCCGGCCTCTTCATCACGGGCCTCGGCCCGCCCACCCCCGTCTCGGACACCGTCGTGCACGTGGGCGGCATCCGGCTGCGGGCCGCGCTCGCACGCACGACCAGCGGCGGGGACATCCAGCAGGCCCTGCTCGCGCTGGACGTCCCGGAGATCGACGCGGCACTGCGGGACAACCTCCGGCTGACCTACGAGACGACGTGCCTGCTCCGGCTGCGGGACCCCGCCGCCACCGCGGCCGGCCGCGCGTACGGCGAGGACCACCACCGGCGCGCCCTGCTGTCGGCCGACCCGGAACTCGCGGCGGCGGCCCTCCTCGACCCGCGCGGGAAGATCCGGCCGACCGCACGCGCGGCCGCCTGGGCCACCGTACGCGCGGCCGGCGGAACGGCCCGGGTACGCCGACTGGCGGCAGCCCTGGCCGAGCGCGACGGGCAGGCCCACGCCGACCGAGCGTCGGGCGGCCGGGCCGCGGACGAGCCAGCCGCGGGCGACCGCCCCGGAGGCGAGCGAGCCGCCGCCGGTCGAGCCGCCGCCGGCCCAGCCGCGGCCGACAGGGCCCTCGCCGGCCGCGCCGGAGAGGACCCGGTCGGCGCCGACGTGGTCGCGGCCTGCGCCGAGGCCGATACCGAGCCGTTCCTCGACGCGGTGAGCGAACGCTGGCTCGGCACCGGCGCCCTGCTGCGCCGCCTGCGGGCCGCGCACCGCGCCGATCACCGGCCCTGGCGCGCCGGGCAGGCCATGCGGTCGATCCTCAAGGAGCCGTACCGGATCGACTGGGGTCTGATCGCCGCCGCCCGCCTCGGCTGCAGGCTGCCGCGAACGGCGGCGGAACTGCTGCGCGCGCGTCCCGACTGCCCGCCCGAGGTGGGCGCCGTCCTGCGGACCGGAAGGCCCGCCCGTCCGGGCCGTCCGCTGCCGCCGCCCGTACCCGGACCGGCGGCTCCACAGCCGTACGGGGCGACCCGTACCCGCTGGGTGCCCGAGTGGGCGCCGCCCGGCGACACCGGCCCGCTCGGGGACACCGCCGAGTCGGCGCGGCACACCCTGCGGACCCGTCCCGTCGCGTACGACGCCCGTACCGACCCGGACGCCGTGACCCTCGGCCACCTCGGCGCGGCGATCGAGCGCGGGCAGCTGTCGGCGCGCGAGGCGGTCCCGCTCGTGCGCCCGGCGAGCGTGCTGACCTCCTGGGTCGGCCAGACGTCCGGGTGGGCGGACGTCTCCCGCGCGGCCTGGAGCGGTCGCGCGGCCCTCCACGTGGAGACCGCGGCCCTGCTGGCCCGCTGGGCCTGCGGCCATGTTCCCGCTGAGCGGTGGGCCGCGCTCTACCCGCTACTGCGGCACCATCCCGGAACGCTGCCCGAACTCCTCGCCGAGGTGACGGCGGCACACCCCGGCTGACCCCCCGGCAGCCGCCGCGGCCCGTGAAGGCCCGTGAAGGCCCGTGGTACGGACGGCGGCAGCGCCGCCGCGCGTCAGGAGGCCGGGCGGGGACTGTCCGCCAGGAGCCGGGTGCGGAACAGGTCGAGCACGGCGTCCAGCGCCTGGCGTGTGGGCTGCCCGGGTTCGTCCACGAGATGTTCGGTCAGGACGGAGTGCGGGGGGAGGACGCTGTCGGGGTTCGCCGCGCTGTCGTCGAGCTCGACGGCGACGAACGCGTCGCCGAGTTCGCGCCGCAGGTACGCGAACCGGTCCCCGGGCACCAGCCGGTCACCCCTGAACCGCAGCCCCATCACCTGGAGCCCCTCGCGCTCGCAGCGCAGGCGGACGGCCGCGAGCTCCCCGGGGCTGATGTCGATCCCGCCCGCACGGCTCCGGGTGCAGGCCAGCGGCAGCGAGGGCTGGGACAGCACCGGGGCGAGGAGGCGCTCGTCCGTGGCCATCGCCAGGGCGAAGCCGCCCGTCAGGCACATGCCGACGGCGCCGACCCCGGGGCCGCCGCAGCGCTCGTGCTCGGCGGCGGCCAGGGCGCGCAGCCAGCGCACGACCCGCGAACTGCGGCCCGTGGCCAGCAGGGTGAACTCGCGGCTCACGCACACCTGCCACAGCGAGGACGCGGTGTAGCGGGCGGCACTCGGCCAGCCGCGCGCGGCGGGATCCGCGTCCCGCCCGGGGGTGCCGAAGAGCACCGGGAGCACGGCCGTGCATCCGGCGGCCGCCACGTGCCCGGCGAACTCCAGGATCTTGGGGGTGATGCCCGGGATCTCCGCCAGCACGACCACCGCGGGTCCCGTGCCCCGGCGCAGTACCCGGCGGGTCGCGCCGTCGTGGGTGAAGGTGCTCTGCGTGAAGCCGGTCAGGTCGTGGTCCGCCATGCGCCTGTTCCCCCTGTCGGGTCGACTCTCCTGGGCAACGGTAAGTTACCGGCTCGTAAGGCCGGTTGGTCAATCGCTGCCGTCCACAGCCGCCCAGGACGTCGCCGCCGGGGTCTCGCCGACGAGGCCGGCGACCTGGTCGGTGATCGCGTCGAGGAGGTCCGGCGAGGCCGCGTCCGGGCCCAGGACGAGCAGGCTCAGGGTCAGCCCGTCGGTCATGGCCGCCAGGTAGCGGGCCAGCGCGGGCACGGGTATCCGCAGTTCGAAGTCCATGCTGTGGCAGAGGTGTTCGACGAGCTCGGTGTACGTGTCGGCGTACAGCTCGTACTGCCGCCGGGCCAGGTGCTCGAAACCCGGCTGGCGCAAGGCGTACTGGGTGAGTTCGTAGGTGAGCATGTGCTCGCCCGGGTGGGCCGACACGTGGTCCCAGTACGCCTGGAAGCCCGCCCGGACGGTTTCGCGGAGGGTGGCCTTCGGCTGGATGGCCTCCTTCACCACGGCGACGTAGTGATCGGTGATCGTCGTGATGACCGACTCCAGCAGGGCCTGCTTGGAGTCGAAGCAGTAGTGGAAGACGCTCAGCGACACCCCCGCCTCGGCGGCGATCGACCGGGTGGTCGTCCGGGCGACGCCGTCGCGGGTCATCGCGCGGATCGCGGCCTCGGTCAGCTGGCGGCGCCGGTCGGCCGACGGCATCCGTGCCATGGTGGTTCCTTTCGCTTGCAGGCCGCCGGGGCCGGCCGGATCAGGAGCTGATCCGGCCGGCCCCGGCACGGCCTTGGTCGTGCACCGCGCCGCTGTCAGCTGCTGTAGACGCCGACCTCGTGGAGCGAGTAGCCCCACTGGGTCGCCCGCTGGAGCCCCTGGACGCGGACGTAGCGGGCCGACACCCCGGAGAAGCGTGCCGTGTCCAGACCGCCGTCGCCGGCGGTGGTGGACCAGACGGTCTGCCAGTTGGTGTCGTCCGTGGAGACCTCGATGCGGTACGCCTTCCCGTACGCCTGCTCCCAGTCGAGGGTGATGCGCCCGATCCGGTTCGCGGAACCGAGGTCGATGCGCAGCCACTGGTTGTCGTTCCACTCGCTGGCCCAGCGGGAGCCCGTGTCGCCGTCCACGGCGCGGCCCGGTGAGTAGTCCACGAACGGGTTCCACCACTGCGCGGTCGAAGCCGAGGCGGGGGAGCCCGACGCGAGGTTCACCCCGGACTTGTGCCGCTCGGAGTTCCCCCAGGTGGTCAGGTAGGACTCGGCGCCCTTGAACAGGTCGTCCACCACGCCCTGTCCGCCGACCAGCCGGACGTCCTCGATCCAGTCGGGGACCAGACCGTAGTGCGAGGCGCCGTCGGTGTTGAGGTCCCAGGTGCGCTGGCCGGTGGTCTGCTTGTCGATGACGGAGCCGCCGTCGGTGCTGCGGAAGGGATAGCGCACCGGGTTCGGGGTGTCCGCCCCGCGCGGCCCGGGCCAGCCGCCGACCCCGTTCATGTCGGTGCCGTAGCCGTAACCGACGTTGTATTTGTCGCGCAGCGCGTCCGTCCGCTTCGCCTCCGCGCTGAACGCCTCGGCGCCGCTCATGTACTGGGCGATGAAGCCGCCGAGCTTGTAGACCCGCTCCGTCCAGTCCAGGTCCATCCAGCTGTGCGAGGAGATCACGCCCGGGTAGGACTCGGACTCCAGGATGTCGAAGGCCCGGCCCGCGGCCTTGACGCTCATGTGGTCGATCTCCAGCATCATCTTGCGTTTCATCATGCCGCGCACCGCGTACTCACCGAGGTCCGTGAGTCCGCGCGTGTTGCACTGGGCGTCCGCGGCGTACGAGGGGACCGTGACACCCGGGGGGAGTTCCTTCTGGGCCGAGGGCGCGGCCGCCAGCCCGATGGGGTTGTCGTGCTGCGGGCCGGCGCACTTCTCCGTCTTCCAGAAGGTGCCGGTCGACAGGAACTGGCCCACGTTGATCGCCGTACCGAGGGCGCCCTGGTCGAAGCGGACCCCGCACAGGGCGTTGTCGAACTTGTGGCACAGGAACATGCTGCGCACGCCGAGGCGGTGCAGCTCGTCCAGGCCGCGGTCGATGTCCTCCTTGCTGCACTGCGCGACGTCCAGGATCTGCTTGCAGCCGAACGGCTCCGAGGTCTCGACGCCCAGGACGACGGCGAGTTTGCCCTGCTCGATGACGTCGCGGGCCTGCGCGGAGTCGGTGACGATCCGGAACCAGCCCTTGCCCGGGCCGCCGTACATCTTGTCGACGAAGGCCTGCATGTCGTAGGTCTTCTGCGCCTCCAGGCGGATGGCGGTCATCTCGTCACAGCTGCGGTCCTTGAAGAAGTAGACCGAGCAGATCACGCCGTTGGTGACGAGATCGTTGACGAGGACCCGCTGGCCGCCGCGCCAGGCCCGTTCGACCCAGGCGTAGTAGTTCTGCTGGTGGGTCAGGGAGTCGTGGGCGGGCCAGTCCTTGAAGGTCGGCCAGCCGTCGGGGTCGTGCTTGCCGTCGCCGCCCTTGGTGATGAAGTCGAAGATCGCGAGGCTGCCGTCGGGGTAGTGCTCGGGGCAGTCCTTGAGCGCGTCGGCGATGCCCTGGTCGGAGAACGGCTTGCCGCAGATCAGACGACCGCCGAAGCCCTCGTTGGACATCAGGTGGTCGTGCGCGTCGACGAAGCCGCGCACCTTGCCCTGGGCGTCGGTCCCCTTGAAGGGCTCGCCCGTGACGTTGATCTGGGAGTCGGGCGCGGGCCGTGCGACCGGGTTCCACCAGCCGGGGTCCGCCGAGGAGCTGGTCGCGGGGCCGAGTACCGAGGCCACCACGGCGAGGAGCAGCGCCAGGACCCCGAGGGGTCGGCGCCGGTTCCTTTGGTGCGGGTGTCCAGTCATGGTCATCACTCACGTCTCAGGTCGCGGGACGGCACATGGGTTGTCATGGCCCGCCCAAATGTTGGGACGAGAATCGCGATCGCGGCGCACAGAGTCAAGAGTCCGGGACGGATGACCTGATGACACGTCAGGATGCAACGATGTCCCCAACGATCCAATGGGCCGCGCCGGTTGGGTGCCTGCGGGGACGTCCGGCTGACACCATGGCGCCTGGGATCCTGAGCCACATTCCCCACCACAGGAGCGGAGCGCGCATGCACCACCGATTACGAGGGCCAGCCCTCGCCGTACTCGCCGGGGCGCTGCTCGCGACCGCGGGCTGCTCGGAAGGGTCGCCCGCCGCATCCCCGTCCGGCTCGCCCGCGCCCGCGTCGGCCACCCCCTCGCCGAGCGCGGCCACGGTGTCGGCGCCGCCCAGCACGCCTGCCACGTCCGCCCCCGCCCCCGCTCCGACCGTGGCGGCCCCGAGCTACGACTGCGTGGACACCGGAGCCATGGCGCCCGAGAAGCTGGCCGCCTACCTGGTCCGGCTGAAGAGCAGTAGCGGCTCCTACGGCAGCAAGGCCCTGAAGATCGACGGTGACGGGCTGAAATTCGAGCCCGACCCGTCGGAGCGCCCGTGCGGCGCGGTCGAGTTGACGCTCAGCCGGTACTGGGTGGACCTCACCCCCGGCGGGGTGTCCTCCGGCGTGCCCGGGTCGTCCCGGGACCAGGAGTTCCGGTACGCCCTCATGGACCGGCCCGCCCTCTCGCTCGGTCCGCAGGACGGCATCGTCGAGGGCAGCGTGCCGCCCGGCTCGCTGAGCTGCCGGGGTTCGCTGTCGGTGGTCCACGTCGGCCCGGAGATCGCAGAGGACGACCTGCCGTACGACCTGCAGATGCCGACCTCCTTCTCGGCCGCGGGCCGTGGCGCGATGGACGTGACGGTCAAGTCCGACCGCGCCCTCGCCGCGACCTTCGTCCCGCCGTCCGCCCCGCAGGGCTGCTGAGAAGAGCCGCTCTCACTTGCATACGTACATGTATGTAAGATCTGCGGGAGCCGGCCGGATCGGACTGCCCCGGCGGACCGGCGCCGGGGGCAGGACCCGACCAGCTGATCGGAGCAGGGCATGAGTGACCGGGGACCGGAGCGGATGACCCAGGCCGGCCGCCGCCTGCGTACGCGCACCGCGCTGCTCGAATCCGCCGCCCGGGGCCTGTCCCGGTACGGCTACGGCAACCTCGTGCTGGAGCAGGTGGCCAAGGACGCCGGATACACGCGCGGGGCGCTCTACCACCAGTTCAAGGACAAGCAGGACCTGACCCTGGCCGTGATGGAGTGGGTCCTGGAGACCTGGGACCAGGAGGTGGGCACGTTCGTCGCGCAGGAGGCGGATCCGGTCGCGGCGCTGCTCACCCTCGCCCGCGGTCACGCCGTCTTCTGCCGGCGCGACATCGCGCGGGTGGCGATCGCGCTGCGGCTGGAGTTCTCCGGCCAGGACCATCCGGTGGGGCGCTCGGTCGAGGAGAGCTACGAGACGCTCACCGTGCTCTGCCTGGGCCTGATCGAGGCAGGACGCGCGGAGGGGACGATTCCGTCCGGACCGCCGGCCAGGGCTCTGGCACTCGCCTTCGTGGGTGCACTCGAAGGGACCGTGATCGCGCTGGCCGGGCAGCCGGGGGACGACGAACTGCTCGCGGCGCGCGCCGTCACCGGCGTACTCGGACTCGATCCCGGCGCCGCCGCACGCGGTCTGCCGGGGAGCCCCACACCATGAAACGCGCGAACACCGCGCAGCCCGCCCGGCCCTGGCGCATCTCAGGAGATGGCGTACCACTGGCTGGCCCAGCCGGTGTTGATGGTGCTCGTGGACTGGTCCGCGAGGTTCACCGTGGCCGGGAGGGAGGTCTGCCCGGTCAGGAGGGTGCTGTAGCGGAGGTTCGGCGGCGTCAGACCGGCGTTGACCGAGATGCCCGCCCCCGTGGACTTCAGGGTGAGGGCGTTGGTGGCCCAGTTGCCGTTGAGCAGCAGGGCGATGAAGTAGGTCCCGGGGGCGGCGGTGAAGGGCTTGGCGAGGGCCAGCGGCTTGGCGATCGGGTCGATCATCAGCTGGGGCGAGATGTCCGGGGTGGAGGCGACCAGGGTGCCGTTCGCGTCGTACACGCCGAGGTAGCAGTTGGCCAGCTGGGCGTTCGGGTCGAGGCCGGCCAGGCCCAGCCAGATGTTCGACCAGGTGATCTGCTCGCGCAGGACGATCCGTACGAGGGTGACGCGCCCGCCCACCCCGGCCGCCGACTGGGCGGTGACGTGCCCGGCGTCATTGGGGTCGCCGGTCCACGCCAGCAGGTTCTGGTCCTGTGGCCGGGGTCCGTCGAAGCCGGGCGCGCCGCCCTGTACGGGGGTCGGGGCCTGGGTCACCGCCCCGCGCGGGCTGCCGCCCGGCGACGTACAGCCGGCCAGGACGAGCAGCGCGGCGAGCGCGGCAGCGAGGCCGGTCGTGACGGTGGTGGTGCGGGTGCGCATGGTCCCCCCATGAAGTGCGGATGTGCTGAGGGGACATGGTCACACGGGCTGCCGCGGGCTCGTACACCGAGCCGCGGTCGGCGCCGTCGGGCCTGCCGGAGCCCGTGGTTCAAGCGCTGACGAAGCAGAACTCGTTGCCCTCCGGGTCCCGCATGGCCTGGAAGGAACCCTGGTCGTCGGTGACCGCTGCGCCGGCCGTGGTGGCTCCCAGCTGCACGGCCACGGTCGCCGCGGCCTCGATGTCGTCGACGGTGATGTCGAGATGGAGCCGGTTCTTCACCGCCTTGTGCTCGGGCACCGGCTGGAAGGCGAGCCTTGGGAACCCGGGCGGCTCGACGTGCGACCAGTCGCGGGCGCGGTCGACCGGTTCCCCACCGAGCAGTTGAGCCCAGAACCGGACGAGGGCCTTCGGCTCATGGCAGTCCACGACGATCTGGTGCAGGTGCGTACGCATGGGCAGGAGCCTACGACGGCCACGTCCGCCCGGGGGAGTGCCTCTCAGGGCTGCCAGCGGTTTGCCTCGCCCGTCCGCGCGGAGCAGAGGGGGCCGCGGCCGGCGGGAGTGCGCTGACTCCCGCTACCGAGGCGGCCTCGGCCTCCGGCGGGCTGCGCGGCGCCGGCCTGCCAGGAGCGCCGCTGCCAGGACCGTGACGGCGGCGGCCGCGAGCGTTCCCGGCCGGGACCACAACGGCTCGCCCGGCCGAGCGGCGGGCGGCGCCGAGACGGCGCCGGTGACCTGGAGTTCGATCGGCCGCACATTGTCCGTGGGGTCCGGGTCGCCCGGCGGCACGGGCACCGAGATCGTGCCGCGCGCGCCCTCGACCCTCCGGTCGATGCGCAGCCGCAGTATGGTCCGGTCGCCGCCCGCGTGACAGGTCACCGTGCGGGCGGTGCGCTGCGTGACACCGCAGTAGGTTTCCTCCGAGGGATGCTCCCCGACTTTCCGCGGGGCGAGGGAGGTCCCCTCCGGCAGTTCGATCCGCACCGTCGAGGGCGGGAGGGGGAAGCCCTCCGTCTGGCGGCCGAACGGGATCTCCTGCTCCACGTACCCGCCCGCCTCTCC
Source organism: Streptomyces sp. NPDC048255 (assembly GCF_040652415.1). Lineage (NCBI taxonomy): Bacteria > Bacillati > Actinomycetota > Actinomycetes > Kitasatosporales > Streptomycetaceae > Streptomyces > Streptomyces sp. NPDC048255. The sequence goes on along the minus strand of NZ_JBEZMA010000009.1, from coordinate 71,624 downwards.
GCGCAGGACGAGGGACCGGACGGGGATGCGCCAGCCGGGGTGCACCGCCGGATCCCGTGTCTGGTACTCCATGGTTCCCACTTCGCCTCCGGTCAGGGTGGCGGCGTCCACGGGCCGCAGGCCGAGGCGCGCTCCGGTTCCCTTCGGGAAGTTCCCCAACGATGCCTCCGTCGGACGGCCGGGGCTCCCGTGCGCCCACAGCTGGTAGGTGTAGGTGCCTCTGACCCGGCAGCACTCCTCGTTGACGGCCTGGAACGGTGCGTCGGTCTCGTATCCCTGCCCCGGTACGAGAGGTCCGGGGAACCTGCAGTAGGCCTCGGTCGCGCGGGGCGCGTACGAGCAGTTGCTGAACTCCGCCGGGAGCGTCGGTGACTGGTACTCGCCCACATGGAAGTCGTCTACGGAGAGCAGGAGCCAGACATCGCCCGGGGCGGCCGGCCCGGTGTTCACGAACGCCGGGGTCACCGGGGCGGGTGCGCCTCGGCCGGAATCGGGCAGATCCATGACGTTCTCGTGCGCGCGCACCCGGAACCCCGGCGCGTCGAGGGTGTCGGCCTGCGCGGGGGTGGACAGGCCGAGCAGCACGGTCAGTGTCACCAGCGCGGAGCACAACACGGCTCCCGCTCGCCCAGCCACTCTCCTGAACAACACCGTGCTCCCTTTCCCTCCCGGCTGAGACCACGAGAGTCTGCCAGGTGGCGCGCAACCGGCCTACGGGGCCGATCCGGAGACGGTCGCCCTCGTCTGCCCGGCCCAGCGGTGCAGCGTGGCGACGGCCTCCTCGGCCTCGTCCGGGGTCAGGTTGGTGATGGATATGTGGTGGTTGGCATCCAGCACGTTGAAGAGGTAGGAGTCGCGGGTGCCCTTGCCGAGGCGGAACGGTTCCGCGACCGCCACGTCGTTCTCGCCGTTGACGAACATCAGCGAGTGGCCGTGGTGGCGCACCCAGCGGTCCACGTCCGCCATCGCGGCCGGCTGGAACCTCAAGGGGATGTCCTTCGGCACGTACGAGCGGATCTCCTGGATGCCCGGATGGCGCAGCAGGCCCTCCAGGTGCGGGGCGGTGACCTGCGCGTACCCGAGCTGGGTGCCCAGTTGGTAGAAGTAGGGGGTGAAGGCTCCGAGGGTCTGGTCGGTGTAGACGGGGAACTGCGTGACCCTGGCGATCCAGGCGTAGAGCTCGTCGTCCGTGGCTCCGGCGCCGGGAACGGACCCGCAGGCTCCCGCGGGCTGGTGCATCCAGAACATCATCGGAAGGCGCAGCACGGCGAGCTCGAATGCGCGGTCGGCGCTGCCGATGATCTGGAAGGTCCTCTTCTCACCCGCGGCCCACTGCGCGTACCGCGCTGTCAGCGCCTCGCGCCGTTTCAGCGCCTCGCGCTGGGCGGACTTGATCGCCTCGCGGCACTCGGCGGTGCCGACCTGCTCCAGGCGGGTGTCGTAGGCGGTGTCCTCCTGGTCGTCTGTGTTGTTGGGGGCCGAGTAGGCGACCGTGCCCGCGACGTCCTCCGGATAGAAACGGCGGTGGTAGACGGCCGCCATGCCGCCCTTGCTGCCTCCGGTGGAGATCCACGCGCCTCGGTACACGCTCTTCAGGGCGGTGACGAGGCGGTGGTGGTCGCTCGCCGCCTGCCAGATGGTGAGCTGGGACCAGTCCGGGTCAGCCGGCCGGGAGGTGCCGAAGAAGCGCTGCTCGGTGGTGATCTGATTGGCGTCCAGCAGCTTGGCCGGCTCGGTCAGCCGGTCCGGGGAGGTGCCGAGGTCGTAGCCGCTGGAGTAGAGCACCATGGGGCCCTGGACCGACTTGTGCACCAGCGTCAGCCGCTGCTCGAAGGAGCCCCGGCCCGGATGGCGGTGGTCATCGGGCTGGCGGTAGGCGAGGTCGAGCACGGTCTGCCCCGGCGCAGCCGGCCGTTCGCCGAGGAGGCGCATTCCGGGGACGGCGGCGATCCGGTCACGGATCTCGCCGCCCGACGGCTGGGCAGCGGCCGAAGGGGACAGGGCGGTTGCGGTCAGCACCGTCATCAGGACCAGGGTGAGAAGGCGTTTCATCGGATTCCTCATGCCTTCCAGACAACGGCAGTCGCCGAGGCGGGGGATCCCCCGCGCGGGGGTGGCGTCTCCCCCTCATGGGGGGTGGACAACAGCCGATGCCTGCCCAGTTGTCATGATCGCGCGGTCACACTCCCAGTTGTCCCCCCATTTGCTCTTCCTTCCCATTGGTTCACCATTGCGTTGCGCGGGCGCCACGCGAGCCGGCGGCGGCACGGGAGGCTGTCCGGAATATGCAGGTGTGGCTGAGAATTGACGGCCCATCGGAGGTGGGTGGTGTGAGGAGCCTGCTGCCGTGTGCAGTTTGCACAGCCTCACGTAGTGTTTGCTCGTGAGTTTCTACGTAGTGATGGGATTCGGGCCCGCCGGGGCGACCACCGCTCGACTGCTGGTCGAACAGGGGCATTCGGTACGGGTAGTGACCAAGTCGGGCCGCAGTCCGGAGCCCGGCATCGAGCACGTCGCGCTGGACGCGACGGACAGCACGCGGCTGACCGAGGCGGTGCGGGGCGCGGCCGCCGTCTTCAGCTGCGCCGCACCGCCCTACCCCCGCTGGGTGGGCGAATGGCCGCCGCTGGCCTCGTCGCTCTGCACGGCGGCCGAGGCGACCGGGGCCGTCCTGGTCATGCTGGGCAACCTCTACGGCTACGGCCCCGTGGACGGCCCCATGACCGAGGGGCTGCCGCTCGCCGCCACCTCCGTCAAGGGGCGGGTGCGCGCCGAGGTGTGGGAGCAGGCGCGGAACCTCCACGAGCAGGGGCGCATCAAGGCGGTCGAGGTACGGGCCTCGGACTTCTTCGGGCCCGGAGTGACCGACGGCGGGCACCTGGCCGGACGGGTCATGCCCCGGCTGCTGCGCGGCAAGCCGGTCTCCACCCTCGGCGACCCGGACGCCCCGCACAGCTGGAGCTACCTCCCCGACGTGGCCAGGGCCCTGATCGAGGTCGCGGGCCAGGAACGGGCCTGGGGGCGGGCCTGGCACGTCCCGACGGAGCCCGCGCTGTCCGTGCGGCAGATGGTCGACCGCCTCGCCGCCCAGGCGGGAACGGCGCCGGTCGCGGTACGCGGGCTGCCCCCGGCCGTACTCGGCGTCGCGTCGCTGGTCTCGCCGCTGCTCCGCGAACTCAAGGAGATCCGCTACCAGTTCGACCGCCCCTTCGTGGTCGACTCGAGCGCGTACGAAGCCGAGTTCGCGGTACGGGCCACCCCCGTCGACGAGCAGGTCAAGGCGACGGTGGACTGGTGGCGCGAGCGACTGACCACCAGCGGATGACACCGGTGACAACGATGGCAACGGTGACAACGGAGGGACACACAGTGGGTTCAGCGGAAGTCCGGCGCGCCGACGACGTCGCCATCGTCGGAATGGCCTGCCGGTTTCCGGGCGCGCGGAACGTCAACCAGTACTGGCGGCTCCTCACCGACCCGCGGGCGCAGTTCTCCACCGTCCCGGACTCGCGCTGGCGCGCCGCGGCCTTCCTCAGCGACGACTTCCGCGACGGCTCCTCGACCTACACGGACACCATGGCGCTGCTGCCGGAGGTGGGCCACTTCGACGCGGCCCACTACGGCATCCCGCCCCGGCGCGCCAAGTCGATGGACCCTCAGCACCGGATGCTGATCGACCTCGCCCGTGAAGCGCTCCAGGACGCCGGGTGGGAGACGGAGGGCTTCGACCGCGAGGAGACCTCGGTGATCACCTCGCTCACCGAGAGCGGCTACCGCGAACTCAGCACCATGCAGATCCGGATGCGCCAGCTGGCCGGCGGTGAGTTCGGGGCGCGGGTGAGCGACCCCCGCTGGCCGTCGGCCGTCCGCGCCGTCGACGGGCTGCACGGCACGTCCGTGGCCGGGCTCCTGCTCAACATGGGCCCCAACACCGTCAGTTCGGTCTTCGATCTGCACGGCGAGAGCTACGCGCTGGACTCCGCGTGCTCCGGCGGGCTCATGGCCGTCGCCAACGCCGTGCACGCCCTGCGCGCGGGCCGGACCCGTATCGCGCTCGCGGGCGGCGCCCAGCTGATCCTCGCCCCCGACCTGCTGGTGGGGCTGAGCCGGATCGGCGCCGTGTCGCGCAGCGGCAGATGCCTCCCCTTCGGCGCGGAGGCCGACGGCTTCGTCCTCGGAGAGGGCGGCGGAGTCCTGGTCCTGCGCCCCCTGGCCGATGCGCTGGCGGCCGGTGACCGGGTCTACGCGGTGATCCGCGGCGTGGGCACGGCCAACGACGGGACCGTGCAGGGCGGGATGAACCCCCAGGCGGCCGGGCAGCTGCGAGCGCTGCGCCGGGCCTACCGCGACGCAGTCCTGGCCCCGGACTCGGTGGGCTTCCTGGAGGCGCACGGCACCGGGACGCGCGTCGGCGATCCCGTAGAGGTCGGGGTCCTGCGCGAACTGCGCGGTGAACGGGCCGAACCCGCCTACCTCGGCGCGGTCAAGGCCGTGGTGGGGCACTCGCTCAACGCCGCGGGGATAGCCGGGCTCATCAAGGCCACCCTGGCCGTGCACCGGGGAGTGATACCGCCCCAGCCGCCCTTCGAACTGGGCGACCGTGCCGGGCTCGACGCCGCCCGCCTGACGATCCCCACGACGGCGACCCCGTGGCCGGGCTCCGCCGACTCCGGGGAACCGCGCCGGGCCGGGGTGAGCGCCTTCGGCTTCGGCGGCACCGGCGTCCACATGATCGTGGAGGAGTGCGCCACGGCACCGGCCGCGCCCCCGGCGCCGTACGGGGAACCGCACCTCCTGGTGCTCAGCGCCCGCGACCGGAGCGGCCTGGCCCGCTACGCCCGGGAACTGGCGCACACCATCGACGCCGACCGGCCGCCGCTGGCCGCGGTGGCGGACACCCTGGCCCGCCGGACCCCCTTCGCGGAGCGTTTGGCCGTGGTGGCGGGGGACGCAGCCGATGCCGTCGCCCAGCTGACGGCCGCGGCCGGGGCCGTGGCGGCGGGCCGTACCGGGGAACTCGGGCCTGGGCTGGCGGCCGGTACGGTGCCGCCGGGCGAGCTGCCGGAGGTCGCCGTTCCGGCGCCGGACTCGCTGCCGGCCGGGGCACGTACGGCCGAGTTGTCCCGGCTCGCGCTGCGCGCGGTCACCGGACCGGGGCTGCGTCCGGTGACGCGGCGGACGCCCCCGCTCACTCTGCCGCCCAGTCCGCTCGCCCCGCGCCACCACTGGGTGGTGGACGAGTCGGCCCGCGAGGTCACGGACGAGGCCGGGCCGGTGATGGACGCCCTCGAAGCGGCGCCGGAGTCGGCGCGCGACGTGGCGGCCGAGGCTGAGGCCGCTTCCGAAGCTGCGCCGGTTCCGGCAGCCGCGAACGGCGCGGTCGCTGAGGCCCGGGCAGCCGGAGCCGCGTCCGCCGAGGCCGTGGTGGCCGGAGCAGCGGTCGCCGAGACCAAGGCCACCGGAGCCGTGGTGGCTGGAGTCGCGGTCGCCGAAGCCGAGGTGGCCGGAGCCGTGGGCGCGGGAGCCGCGCTCGCCGGTGGCGCGCTCGCCGCGTCCGTGGTGTTCGAGGCCGTCTCGCGGACCGGGGTCTTCCCCCTCTCCGACCTGAGCGGGCGGCTGGCCCTGACGACCGACCTCGGCTTCGACTCCCTGATGCTCCAGGAGCTGGAGGTCGCCATAGCCAAGCGGGCGCCGGGCTTCACCACCGAAGAGATGTTCGGGCCGGGCCTCACCATCGACCGGCTGATCACGCTGGTCGGCCCGCACCTCTCCGAGCAGCCGCAGCCTGCCTCCTATGAGCCGCCGCCCCGGCAGCCGGTGGCGGACCCGGTTGCCGGGCCGCAGTGGGGCGCCGCCACCGCGAGCGTCGACGACTTCCCGGAAGTGCGCCAGTTCGAGGAGCGGCTGAGCGCGGTCGTCGGCAGCGGCGCGGACTTCCCGTACTTCCGCGTCCACCAGGGCAACATCCGCGACACGACCGTGATCGGCGACCGGGCGTACCTGTCCTTCGGCAGCTACAACTACCTGGGCCTCTCCGGCCATCCGGCGGTCAGCGAGGCCGCGCGCCAGGCGGTGGACCGGTACGGGACCTCGGTCTCCGCGAGCCGGATGCTCTCCGGCGAACGGGAACTGACGGTACGGCTGGAGCGGGCGCTCGCCGAGTTCCTCGGTGTCGGGGACTGCCTGGCCCTGGTGAGCGGCCACGCGACCAACGTCACGGCGATCGGGCACCTCGTGGGACCGGGCGACCTGGTCGTGCACGACGCCCTCGCCCACGACAGCATCCTCCAGGGCTGCGCCCTGTCCGGGGCGGCGCGGCGCCCGTTCGCCCACAACGACACGGGACAGCTGGAGCACATGCTGCGGGTCAACCGCTCCCGCTTCCGGCGGGTACTGATCGCCGTAGAGGGCGCTTACAGCATGGACGGCGACCTCGTCGACCTGCCCGCCGTGATCGAGCTGAAGAATCGTTACGGCGCCCTGCTGATGGTCGACGAGGCGCACAGCATCGGCACGGTGGGCGAACACGGCCGGGGCGTAGGGGAATTCTTCGGCGTCGACCGGTCCGGCGTGGACCTGTGGATGGGCACGCTCTCCAAGGCCTTCGCCAGCTGCGGCGGCTACCTGGGCGGCTCCGCCCGGATGGTGCGGTGGCTGCGGCACACCCTGCCCGGCTTCGTCTACAGCGTCGGCCTGACCCCGGCCAACGCGGCCGCGGCCCTGGCCGCGACCGAGCTGATCCTCGCGGAACCGCACCGGGTCCGTACGCTGCGCCGGAACGCGGAGCTCTTCCTCGAACTGGCCGCCTCGGCCGGTCTGGCGACGGGCTCCAGCGCCCACAGCCCGATCGTGCCGTGCGTCCTCGGCGACTCGGGGCGCACCCTGCGCGTCGCGGACCGGCTCTTCGACCGTGGCGTCATCGCCGACCCGATCTTCCACCCGGCCGTGGAGGAGGGGCTCGCGAGGCTGCGGTTCTTCATCACCAGCGATCACGCCGAGGACGACATCCGCCGGGCCGTGTCCATCCTTGCCGAGGAGGTGGCGGCCGCCGGGGGATGAGCACCGCAAGCCGGGACGTGCACCGCACGTGGCTGCCGCACGTCAGAACAGGGTGCGTTCGATCCGGCTGAGCATGTCCGTCTTTCCGGACGCTCCGCCTTCCGCGGCCGGGGGCGCGCCCTGCCCCTCCTCGGTCCGGGTCATCCGCTGGGAGAGCAGGTAGGCGATGACCTCCGCCTCCTGCTCCTGGACGTCGTCGTACGTCGCGCGCAGGAGCATGTCCCGTACGAGGTCCGGGTCGAGGTTGGGGAAGAGGAGGCGGGCGCTCGCCTCGTCCAGCCAGCCGGCCCCGCGATGGCAGCAGATGATGTGGCCCAGCTCATGCAAGATGATGTGCTCCTGATGCGCGCTGGTCGTGTTGGCGTCGTAGAAGATCAGGTCCTCGTCGCGTGCGGCGACCCACATGCCGCACGGCTGCGACGCCGGCATCTGCATCGAGACCAGGGTGATGGGACGCTCGCGGATCTCACCGAGGTAGCGGCAGAGCTCGGCCACATCGGCCCCCTCCGGCAGGTTGAGCTCGGCGATCCGCCGCGCGCCGTCCTTCCGGAGCCTCTTGAGCTGGGAGCGGCGGTCGTGGTCGGCCGACCGGCCCTTGCCGGGGACCCTCACTCCGGGTCCGCTGGGTCCGTGACGGGCGGAAGGCCCTGCATCTGCCGGTACTGGTCCATGATCGCCGTGATGGCCTGGAGGTTCTCCTTCTTCATCCCGGCCGCGCGCATCGCCACGGAGCGCACTCCGGCCTGCCGCAGCGCCTCGATGGCGGCGACCTGGCTGAGCACCGACTCGGCGACCTTGTCGTCGAAGAAGTAGGCGACGGACACGCCGAAGAAGCGCGCAAGGGCGGCCAGCAGGTCCGGAGAGGGGTTGGAGCGTTTACCGGTCCGCAGCTGCGACAGGTACACGCCGCCGACCTTGAGTTCGGGGTTGGCCTGCTTCAGTTCCTCCGCCACTTCGGCGTTGGTCCAGTGCTTGCCCTTGGGACGAACCGTCTTGAAGAGGTTGTCCAGACGCACTGCCAGCATGGGCCGGTCGTCTGTCTCGGACACTGCGAATCTCCTTCCGTCACCTCCTCGGCATTGCCCTCAGCTATCCAACAGTTTGGCAGATTAGCTCTCAGTTGACAATCTGAACGGAATCCGCCACCGTGGACCTCGCCGATAGCTGACAGCTAACTTTGCTTACGGGGGTAGCCGAGTTGCTCTGTCGGATACATCGGCCCTGCCGGGTCCGGCCCTCGGGGGATGGGGGCCGGCCCGGGCGGGACACACCCGCCCGGCCCGAGCAGGACACGGGGGAAGAGCAGGGGGGAAACGGGGGAAGCCCGCCCGGTCTGCCAGAAGCGGACCGGGCGGGCATTCAACCCGCTTTGCTGAGCTTGCGGTAGACGGACGCGACCTTGGTGAGCCAGGCGACCTCCGCGGTGAAGTTGTCCGTGTCGCGGTCGTCGAAGTCGCCGGCGTCCTTGTTGTGGTCGGGAATGGTGCCGGCCCGCTTGGCGTGCAAGGCCTGTCTGATCTGCGCCGCCTCGGCGAAGGCCTGCCGGTACTCCTCGCCCGCCTTGGGGTCCGCCCCTTCGGCGCCGCGGGCGGCACGGTCGATGTAGGGACGCAGATCCCGCCACCCGTCGCGTATCTCGATGACCCGCCGGTGGAGCCGGTAGTTGAGGTCGGAGACCGAAGCCGAGCCCGGGGGCTCCAGGACGATGTCCGGGGAGGACTCGTACAGGTCCCGCCAGAGCGGGTAGAGCGCCCGGTAGGCACGGTAGCTGCGGGCCCAGTCCAACAGCCTGGCGGCCGGACCCTCCCAGGAGGAAAGGGTCAGGCTGAGCGAGAGCGTGACGATGCCCAGCGCGCTGAAGACGTTGGACGCGAGCTGCCAGGCGCCGATGTCGATCCCCCACGCGCCGGTGAGGATGTTGACCGTCCTGCACAGGCAGTAGAGGAAGAGGATGACCGCGGCGACGGAGAGCATCCGCAGGGCTTGGCGCAGCGAGGCCTTCCCGGTCATCCGGGCGTACGGGCCGCACTGGCGGAAGATGGTCACGCACGGAACCGCCTGGGAGACGATGAAGACCAGGAGGTAGGTGAGGACCAGCGGCTGGCCGCTGCCGGAGTTGAAGTCCGACGCCGGCCGGGACGGACCGTCGGCGATGAAGAAGAGCGCCACCAGCAGCGCGCTGAGGGCGAACCCGGTGATCAGCCAGTAGCGGGCCTTGCGCACCGCCTCCTCGGTGGCCGTCGCCCAGCGCAGCAGGATGATCTGGGCGCTGACGCAGAAGGCGACCGCCGACACGTGCATCAGCAGGATCGCGAGGTTCCCGACTCCCAGGAAGCTGTCGCCCCCCATCGCGACCGCGCCCATCGTGAAGGTGAGGCACTGGAGCAGCAGAGTGACGACCAGGGTGCGGTAGGCGTTGTCCCGCCAGCTGCGGCGCACTTGGCTCAACCGGTAGACGAGCGCGGCGTACGACGACAGCGCCGCGATGACGAAGCAGAGGGTTCTGGTGGTGTTCACGGCCTGATTCCCCGCCGGTGCCGAGCACGCGGCAGACGGTCTAGTCGGTTTCGGTGTCCTCGCCCGAAGGGACCACGAGTCCGATGCCTTCGGCCGCCACGGCGATGGCGAAGTCGAAGTACGCGGACTCGTCCCGGACGCTGTCGTGGGTACGGCTGAAGACCTGGAACACCAGCAGCCCGATCAGGCTGCTCCACAGCACGATGCCGCGCTCGACGATGTCCGAGAACGGGGCCTCGGGCACGCCGCCGAAGAGTTCCACGGCCTCAGGCCGGAGCAGCGGCGGCCCGGGCACCACCCGGCGGGGCGGCGTGAGTTCACCGGCCTCCAGCGCGGAGCGCACGATGCCGGCCAGCACCGCGGGGGTGCGCGAGGCGGGCGGTACGGTGTCCTGCGGAGCGTGGTAGTCCGGAACGGGCGAGCCGTAGATCAGCGTGAACTCACCGGTGTTGGCGAAGGACCACGCGCGCAGTGCGCGGGTCGCGGCGAGGAGCCGCGCGCCTGCCGAAGCGCCGGCGGAGCCGGCGGCCTGATCGGCCCGCTCCATCGCGGCGGCGGAGTCGTTGTAGGCATCGATGACCAGCGCGGTCAGCAGGTCGTCCCGATGGGGGAAGACGGCCTCCACCTCGGCGACGGCCAGACCGCCGCCACTGGCCACGGCATCCAGGGACAGCCCTCCGGCGCCCAGTTTCACCAGCAGTTGGCGTGCGGTGGCCTTGATGGCCTCCCGCCTGGTGTTCTCATCGGTAGCACTTGTTCCGGAAACATCCATGGCCAAACCGTACCTGTCGGCTACCGGGCCCTCGAGTGCATTCGCCGGAGCGGCCGGGAAACCCGCTGTGATCCAGGCCATACGACGATCATTTTCAGAAACGAAGGCTCAAATCCTCCTGCGGAGGCCGCGGATGAGGCGTCCGCGGCCACCAGGCGACGATCCCGCCGCCCTTCGGCTCACGGGCCGGTCGTTCCGGGGCGCAGCGGCCGACGGTGGCGCCCAGGGCGGACGCCACCGCCCGCTGCCGTCGGACCTGATGGCTGCGCAGGGCGGCGTAGAGCGCGGCGGTGACGACGCTGGCGGCGCACCAGGCGCCGAGGATCAAGGCGATCGTGGTGAGGACGGCCATCGGGGCTCCTCGGGTGGTGTGGGCGTAGCGAGCCGGCCGGGGGTGGTGCGCACCGTGACGAACTTGTACCCCGGCACGTGCACTTCACGCTGATCGCCTCCGCCGGATCCAAGGAGGCGCAAGGCCGCACGAAAGGCGAGGACAGGGCGGGTATCTGCGGGTCTCGGGTCCTTCTTGACCTTGACGCTGCGGCAGGGATTCTACTGAGAGCCAAGCGGATCGGAGCGATCACCGATCGCCGCGGCGATCCCCCTGGAGAGGACACCAAGATGGACACCACGACGGACACCACGACTGAGAAGAACCTGACCCTGCTGCGCACGGCCTACAAGGCGCTGGAGAGCGGCGCTCTCGACGCGTGTGTCGAGATGATGACGGAGAACTTCATCGCCAACCTCCCCGGAGTACCCGACCCGCTGCACGGTCGGGAGGTCTGGCGGCTGGGGGCCCAGGCCATGCTGGACGGATTCCCGGACCTGCGGATCGATGTCGAGGACATGTTCGGCGTCGACGACAAGGTGGCGGTGCGGGTCCACTTCCGCGGAACGCACCGGGGTGCCTTCCAGGGGCTCGCGGCGACGGACCGGTCGGTCAGCTTCCGGAGCATCGAGATCTACCGCGTCGAGGGCGACAAGATCGCCGAGGAGTGGGTCGCTCCGGACATGATCAGCCTCATGCAGCAGATCTCGCCCGCGCCCGCCGGCGGTCGTACTGTCGAACCCGATACCGAGGAGGACAGCTGATGCGCAGCGTGACCTATTCGATGGGCGTCTCCCTTGACGGCTACATCGTCGGGCCGGACGGCGGCTTCGACTGGACGGCGCCGGACGAGGACGTCTTCCGTTTCTGGATCGACGAGATTCGACAGGTCGGCGTCCACCTGCTGGGACGACGGCTGTACGAGACGATGCTGTACTGGGAGACCGCCGACCAGGATCCATCGCTCGACGACTCGATGCTCGAGTGGGCCGCGCTCTGGAAGCCGCTCCCCAAGGTGGTGTTCTCCACCACCCTGTCGGAAGTGCAGGGCAATGCCCGCCTGGCCTCCGGCGGCCTGGCGGAGGAGATCGAGCGGTTGCGGGCCGAGCCGGGGGAGGGCGACATCGCGATCGGCGGCGCGACCCTCGCCGCCGAGGCGGCCGCGCTGGGTCTGATCGACGAGTACCAGGCCATGGTCTACCCGGTACTGGTGGGCGGTGGCACTCCGTTCTTTCCCCGGCGCGAGCGCCGGGTGGATCTCGAACTCGTCGAGACCCGCACCTTCAGCTCAAGAGTCGTCTACCTCCGCTACCGCGTGGCGCGCCAGGGCGAAAGGCACGCCCTAGGGCTGTGACCGGAAAGGTTCACCGGGTCGCGCCGCCCGGCACGGCACTTCGCCGCGTTGTCGGACCGTGCCGGTACGTCCAGTACGAGCCGCGGCCCTCCGCCTTGCGATGCACCGCACCGGACGACGCGACCCGGCAAACCTTTCCGGCCACAGCCCTAGGCGCGTGAGTCAGCATGCGCCGTCGTCTCGGTCCAGGCGGTCTCGAAGTACCTGACGCGTTCGTCCTGTCCGGCCGGCCGCATGCCCACTGCCGTCATGACGTGCTGCGACGCGATGTTCTCGTGGTCGGCGTCGCCCCTCACGCGGGTGACGCCGCGTGCCCGCGCGAACAGCAGCAGTTCGCGGAGGGCTTCGGAGGCGTATCCCTTGCCTCGCGCTGACGGGACGAGGCCGTAGCCGATCGTGACGCTGCCGGTCGCGTCCGCAGGTCCGTGGAAGCCCAGGCCGCCGATGGCCTGACCGTCCTCGCGGCGACGGATCTCGTAGTTGCCGAACGGCTGGGGGTCACCGGTGTCCGCGCAGGCGCCCAGGTAGCGCCTTGCGGCGGCCACGTCCCCATCGGTGGGGTATCCGGGCGCCCAGCGGGCACCGCCGCCCGAGTCGCCCGCCACCACGCGCTCAGCCTCGCTGACGGTCATCGGATGAAGTACGAGCCGCGCTGTCACAAGATCGCCCATGGCAGGAAGGAGTATCACGCGGGGCGACCGGACCGCGCGTGGATTATGGACCGTGAGGACGTACCAGGAGCGGTCCAGCGGCCTCCGGGATACTGGCGCCATGCCGAAGACGCCCCGTGCCGTGGACCCGGAACCCATAACGGCCGACCCGCCCCACGCCGCGGACCGACCCCTGCTCACCCAGTCCTGGCTCGACCTGGCCTTCCTGCACTGGCCCGCCGATCCGGCCGACGTGGCGCCGCTGCTCCCGGCCGGTACCGTGCCCGACACGCTCGACGGGGTCACGTACGTCGGCCTCGTCGCCTTCCGGATGCACCGGGTCGGATGGTTCCGCCTGCCCGGGGTCCCGTACCTCGGCAGCTTCCCGGAGACCAACGTCCGCCTCTACTCCGTGGACGCCCAGGGGCGCCGCGGCGTCGTCTTCCGCTCGCTCGACGCCTCCCGCCTGATCCCGGTGGCCGTCGCGCGGTCGGTGTTCCGCCTCCCGTACGTCTGGTCGCGGATGGCCGTACGCCACGAAGACGGCACCGTGACGTACACCAGCAGCCGGCGCTGGCCCGGCCCGCGGGGCGCGCACAGCAGGATCTCCGTGCGGGTCGGCGAGCGGATCGGGGAACCCAGTGCGCTCGAACACTTCCTCACCGCCCGCTGGGGCATGCACAACGCCTTCTTCGGGCGCCCGCTGTACCTCCCGAACACCCACCCCCGCTGGCCGCTGCACCGCGCCGAACTCCTCGACTGCGACGAGGACCTGGTCGCCGCCGCGGGCCTGCCCGCACCGGCCGGACCGCCCGTGAGCGTGCTGTACTCGCCGGGCGTCCCCGTGCGGTTCGGACGTCCGCCGCGGCGGCCCGGCGGGATCCCCACCCCCTGATCGGCCGGGGCGGGGCCACGGTGACGGCACTCCCTGGTCAGCCGTCCAGCGAGAGTGCGTTCTTGGCGTGCGCGACAGAGGCCTCGGAGGCGGGTCCGCCCGGATTCTCCGTGGCCAGGGCCTGGTTGAGGCTCACGAAAGGGCGCATCCGGCGCTCGTAGCGGGAGAACGCGGCGCCGTGGTCGCCGTGTGCCTGGGCGAGGCAGTCGGCCAGCACGTAGGCGCCCACGAGGGCGAGGCTGGTGCCCTGCCCCGAGAGGGGGGAGGGGCAGTAGCCGGCGTCGCCGAGCAGGGCCACCCTGCCCCGCGACCAGTGGTCCATCCGGATCTGGGCCATGGCATCGCAGTAGAAGTCCGGGGCGTCCCGGGCCGCCTCGGCCAGGCGAGCTCCTTCCCATCGCAGGGAGGCGAGCTTGTCCGCGACGAGGCGCCGCAGCGCGCCGTTGCCGCGGAGGTCATCGCTCAGCGGCCCGGACTCGAAGCCGAAGGCGATCCTGAGCTCGGTGTTGTCGCGTACGGGCATGATCCCGAATCCCGCGTCACCGTCGCGCAGCCACACCTGCCAGTGGTCCAGCGCGAGGAAGTTGTCCGCGCTGAACACCGAGAGGTAGCTGCCGAGGTGCTGGGCGAAACGCTCCTCGGGGCCGAAGGCCAGGCTCCGGACGGTCGAGTGGAGGCCGTCCGCCCCGATGACGAGGTCGAAGGTGCGGGACGCACCGTGGCCGAAGTCGACGTGTACGCCGGTCTCGTCCTCGTGGAGCGCGGTGACACTGTCGCCGAAGAGGTACTCGACGTCCGCGTGCGTGCGTTCGTACACGATCCGCACCAGGTCCTCGCGCAGCAGTTCGATGTCGTCGCTGTCGAGCCGGCCGCTGCTGAAGGTCGCCTCGGTGGAGCGATCGATCTCGTGGCCTTCGGGATCGAGGACCGACATGCCGCGCATCCGGGTCCGCACGCGTCGTGCCTGTTCCAGCAGGCCCATCCGCTCGACGACGTCGAGCGCGACGCCGCGGACGTCCACGGCCTGGCCGCCGGGGCGCGGACCCGGGGCGCGTTCGACGACGGTGGTCCGGAAGCCGTGACGGTGCAGCCAGTAGGCGAGCACGGGGCCGGCGATTCCGCCGCCGGAGATGAGGACGGTCTGCATGGGTGGCTCCTCCAGTACGACTTCGAGTCGCTGAGAACGCTGAGTACGCTGTACGCACCCTGAACGTACGACGTACGCGCAGCCCCTTCAAATGGGCAAATGGTCGTGCTGTACTAGGGCAGTCGGCCTCCGTTCGGTGTTCTGGCCGGTACCCTCTGCACTAGTACAGGAGAGGAAGGTGTCAGAACGTGACGAAGCCCACAGGCGCACCCGGTCAGCCGCCCTATCTGCGCATCGTCGCCGAGATCCGCCGACGCATCGCCGACGGGGAACTGGCCCCCGGGGACCGGGTTCCCTCGACCCGTCAGATCGCCGTCCAGTGGGGTGTCGCGCTCGCCACCGCCACCAAGGCCCTGACCACCCTCCGCCTCGAGGGACTCGTCGAGGCCCGCCCCCGTACCGGCACCGTCGTCGCCGGATCCGCTCCCGCCGCCCCGCCCCGCAGGCACGCGCCGCCCGCCCCGCCCTCCGAGCAGGAGCTGACCCTCGACCGGATCGTCCGTACGGCCGTCGACATCGCCGATGCGGAAGGGCTGTCAGCGCTCTCCATGCGCGGCGTCGCGGCCCGGCTCGGGGTCGCCGCCATGTCGCCCTACCGGTACGTCGGCAGCAAGGACGACCTCGTCCTGCTCATGGCCGACGCCGCCTTCGGCGACGAGACCTACCCCGCCGATGCGCCCGAAGGGTGGCGCTCGTGCATCGAGCTGGGTGCCCGGACCCTGTGGACCCTGTACCGCAGGCACCCGTGGCTGGCCCAGCTCGGTTCCCTCACCCGCCCGTTGCTCGTGCCCAAGCTGTTGGTCCACGGCGAATGGATGCTGAGCGCCCTCGACGGCCACGGCCTCGATCCCACCACCCTGTTCGACATCCACGTACTGATCTACAGCCATGTCCAGGGCCTCGCGGTGCACCTGGAATGGGAGGCGCAAGCCGAAGCCTCCACCGGCCAGTCGGAAGACCAGTGGATGGACAGCCGCACCTCCGTCCTGCGGGAACTGGTGGAATCCGGCCGCTTCCCCACCTTCGCGAAAGTGGTCGGATCCTTCCACGACGGCTACGACCTGCGTCTCGACGCCCTCTTCGAATCCGGGCTCAAGGCACTCCTGGACGGCCTGACCCCGCTCGTCGAGGGCGAGGAAACAGGCTCGCTGTCCGATGGGTGAACCACCGTCAGGCGGCGTGATCCGTCTGCCTCAGCAGTGATCGTCCGGACCGGGTACTAGGTTGGTCCGATGGACGTGAACGAGTTCTTGGCTCAGCCGCTTGTCGCGAGGGTGGCCGCGGCCGGCCCATCCGTACGGCCCGTGTGGTTCATCTGGGAGGAGGGGGCCTTCTGGTGGCTGACCGGCTCCTATTCGAAGCTGGGACGCGAACTCGACGTCGACCCCCGCCTGGCTTTGGTCGTGGACACCTGTGAACTGTCCTCGGGGAGGGTGTTGTCGGTGACCTGCCGGGGCACGGCGCGGGTCGTCCCGCTGGACCGCGAACGAGCCCTGCGAAAGCTGAGACGCTACCTCGGCCCGCAGGAGGACCAATGGCCTGCGCGCTTCATTGCTCCGCTGGACGACCCGGCGAGCGGGATGATCTGCTTCACTCCGGATCGTCCGCCCAGCCTGCGCGATCTCTCGTGGTGAGACGGACCGTCGTGCCGCCGCCGGCAGTGAGCGGAAAGTCCTTCTACCGCTGTTAGGGTGACGTGCGCCCGTCAAGGCGGGTCTCTTTTCGCATTCTGACATTCCAACGGGGTTGAACGTGAAGCTTCGCCATGTCCGCGCCATCGCCGTCTTCGGCATCGCCATCGTCGCACTCACCGGAGCCCGTGGTTCCAACGGCGGCAGCTGCGACAGCAGCAGCTCCGGTTCGGGCTCCAGCAGCTCCGGTTCGGGCTCCAGCAGCTCCAGCGGGGGTTCCACCAGTGGTGGCAGCCACGACAGCGACAGCAGCAGCTCCAGCACCAGCGGCAGTTCGAGCGGCGGCACCGTCCCCGGCGGTTCCAGCAGCAACAACAAGGCCGAGCGCGACATCAAGATCGACAGCTGCAAGCTGGACAGCTCGGGCAAGAACCTGGTCGCCCGGCTCACCGTCACCAACAGCGGCTCCCTGGACTACACCTACAACATCACCATGAAGTTCCGCGGGGACGCCACCTCGACCGCGACGACCGCCCAGGCCCGCGTGACCGCCCTGACGGTCAAGGCGGGTGCCTCCCAGCAGGCCGAGGCCACGACGACGTACACCGGGAAGGGCGACGGCAGCGAGTACAAGGAGTGCGTCGTCGCCAGCGCGACGAAGAACGTCGCCTGACGCACCGCGTCAGCCGAGTCAACTCCCCGTATTCCACGCTCCGCACAGCTCGGCCCGCGGCCCCGCCGGTGTCATACCGGCGGGGCCGCTCCGTGCGTCACGAGTTCCGCCAGGATGGTGGGCGGCGCGCCGCCGTACTGCGCAGGTCGCAGTGCCCCGGCCGGAAATCATCATGGGGGCGTACCGGTTGGCCGAGCGGCGGCCGTCATGATTTCGGTCATGGTTGAAGAAATCGGGACCCTGGCCCAGCAGACCGCCGACCGACTGGCCGAGCGCCGCGCAGGCGCGGTGGTGGCCGTTGTGGCGGGAGACTCCGTGGAGATCAGAGGCACGGGAAGCACCGGCACCGGCGCGGACCCGGGTCATGTGCCGGGCCCGGACACCCTGTTCGAGATCGGCTCGGTGACCAAGACGTTCACGGCGCTGGCCCTGGCGCGGCTGGCGGAGACCGGCCTGGTGGATCTGGACGAGCCGCTCGGCGAGCTGCTGCCCGAGGGGGTGAGCGTACCCTCGCGGGCGGACCGGCAGATCACCCTGCGGCAGCTCGCCACCCACACCTCCGGCCTGCCGAGGCTGCCCAAGGGCATGCTGCTGGGGGCGTGGCTGCACCCGTCGAAGCCGGATCCGTACGCCGGTTGCACGGCGGACGTCCTCCTGGCCGGGCTGGCCAGGACGCGTCTGGGAGCCACGCCCGGGCAGCGGTTCCGCTACTCCAACCTCGGTGCCGGCCTGCTGGGGCTGGCCCTCGCCCGCAGGGCCGGCACGGACTACGAGACGCTCATCACCCGGGAGATCTGCGCCCCGTTGGGCATGGCCGACACCGTGGTGACGGTGGACGGCGCACGCTCGGGGCGGTGCGCCCAAGGGCACGACGGCCGGGGGCGGCCCACGCCGCCGTGGAACCTGGCCGGCCTGGCCGGAGCGGGCGGTCTGCGGTCGACCGCGACCGACCTGGTGGCCTTCGTGCGCGCCCAGCTGGACGGCGGCCCCGCCGAGCTCGCCGAGGCGATCCGCATGACCCGGGCGGTCGAGCACCGCCAGAGCTCCTTCGCCTGGGTGCACCTCGGCTGGATGGCCCACCGGCTCCACGCCCGGCAGGGCGCCCACCTCCAGATCTGGCACAACGGGGGCACTGGGGGCTTCTCCTCCTTCGTGGGCTTCGACCCGGAGAAGCGGCTTGCCATCATCGCCCTCGGCAACACCCAGCGCCCCGTGGACGGCCCGGCCTTCGACCTCCTGCGCACTCTGCAGGCGGAGCACGGAACCGGGCCGGCCTGAGACGGGGACCGACCGCCCCGCCCGCCTCCGCGTGCGACGGCTTTCGGCTTGCGGCCCGCCTGCCCGGCTTCTATACCTGGACGAGCCGGCACCCTGCGGGCACAGCCTGTACCTGCGGCCCCTCCCGGGGCCCATCCGAAGCGACGAGGCATCCCGTGGCCCGAGCCGTGCACCCCACCGGCCCCGCCGCGGAAAGCCGCCCGTCGTCCGGATCCGGACGCTGGGTGATGCTCGCCGTGCTGTGCGCCAGCCTGCTCGTGGTGGCGATGGACGCCACCATCCTGAACGTCGCCCTGCCGTCGCTCATCGACGACATGCGACCCACCGCCCTGCAACAGCTGTGGATCATCGACATCTACGGTCTGGTCCTCGCCGGCCTGCTCGTGACCACCGGCGCGATCGGCGACCGGTTCGGGCGCAAGCGGCTCTTCCTGATCGGATTCGTGCTGTTCGGCGTGGCCTCCGTGGTCGCCGCGACCGCCACCAGCCCGGCCGTGCTCATCGCCGGACGCGTCCTGCTCGGCATCGGCGGCGCGATGGTGATGCCCTCCACGCTGTCGCTGATCCGGAACATCTTCACCGACCCCCACGAACGAACCCTCGCCATCGGCATCTGGGCCGCCGTCGCGGGCGCGGGCGCCGCCATCGGCCCGCTCGTCGGCGGCCTGCTCGTCGAACGCTACGGCTGGTCCGCGGCCTTCTGGGTGAACGTCCCCGTCGTGGTGGTGACCGTACTGGCCGGCATCCGGCTGCTGCCCGAGTACAAGGAGGCCGGCGCCCACGCCCTGGACTGGATCAGCGCCCTGCTGTCCGTCGCGGGCGTCGTCGCCCTCGCCTGGGGCATCAAACACGTGGCCAAGGGCAGCGCCACCGTCACCGACGTGGCCGTCCTGGTCGTCGCTCTCCTGCTCCTGGCCGTGTTCGCCCGCCGTCAGCTGAGGCTGCCGGACCCGCTGCTCGACGTACGGCTCTTCCTGAGCAGGCCCTTCACCGCGGCGGCCCTCGTCACCCTCATGGCGATGCTCGCGGCCGGCGCGGCCCTGTTCCTCGTCTCGCTGTGGTTCCAGTACGTGCACGGCTACTCGCCGTTCCAGGCGGGTCTGCGGACGCTGCCGGTGGCCGTGGCCATGCTGGTCGGCTCCCTGCTGGCCCCGCGCCTGATGCACCGCCTCGGCGTCCGCGCGGTGATGGGCATCGGCCTGCTGGGGCTGCTGGCGGGCTTCCTCCTGCTGGCCCTGGCCCCGCAACCGACCTCGTACGGCTACGTCGCCGTCTTCCTGGCCTCCCTCGGCTTCGGTGACGGGCTGGCCGTCACCTCCGCCGCGGCCGTCATGGTGTCCGCGGTTCCGGCCGCCCGGGCCGGCCAGGCCGGGGCCGTCTCGGAGACCTCCTACGAACTCGGCGTGGGCCTCGGTGTGGCACTGCTCGGCTCGATCCACGGGGCCGTCTACGCCGCCCGTATGCCGGACACCGCACCCCCGCTCGCCCACGAGTCGATCGGCGGTGCGAAGGAGGTGGCCGAGACGCTGCCGGGCTCCGCCGGCGAAGGGCTGCTCGACGCCGCCCGGTCGGCCTTCGACGGCGCGCTCACCACCACCTCGTACGTGTCCGTCGGCATCGTGGCCGTCGTGACCGTGCTCGTCCTGTGGCTGGTTCCGCGCGGATTCCGGGCCTCCGGCAGCGGTCACTGATCCTCACCTGCGGGCACCCTTCTTCGCGTCGGCTTCCAGATGGTCGAGCCGGCGGCCGGCTGTCAGCGGCCGGCTGTCAGCGCAGCGCGGCGGCCACCAGGCCGCGGATCTCGTGGGCGGGCACGCTGCCGCCGTTCACCAAACGGTCGAAGACCAGTCCGTCCACGCAGGTCAGCAGGGTGACGGTGCGTTCCTCGGCCTCCGCATCCGCGAGGCCCCGCGCGGCCAGGAAGCGGCGGACGGCTTCTCGTGCCGCGTTCTCGCGGGGCACGAGGATCTCCCGTAGCTCCGTGTGGTGGACGCTCTCGATCGCGCATGCGTAGCGTGCGAGGGAACGCTGCCGTCCGTCCCCGGTGAGCCGCCGCTCGACGAGCGCGGCGATCCCCGCCGCCAGTTCCTCCTCGTCGCGCGGGGGCGGGATGTCGTTCCCGATCGCCTGGAGCTCCGCCTGGTCGAGTGCGACCAGGCGCTGGACCAGCGCGGTGAGCAGCGCCTGACGGGTCCGGTAGTAGGCGGAGGTGGTGCCGGTCGGCAGGTTCGCCGCCCGGTCCACCGCGCGATGGGTCAGTCCCCGCATCCCGGTGTCGGCGAGTACGCCGATGGCTGCGTCGGCGAGGGCGGTGCGTCGATCGGTGGCCACCCCCCATTTCTACACCTGTAGGGGCGCGGAGTAGTCTTCGCACGCGTCTTCTACAGATGTAGAAGACGGGTGCGGGGTGGACGAGGAGGGCCAACCATGGGTGGATGTGCGGTTGTTGTCGGTGGAGGCATCGGTGGACTGGCCGCCGCGATCGGCCTCCGGCTGATCGGCTGGGAGGTGACGGTCGTCGAACGCTCCGCCGTCCTCGCTGACGCGGGCGCGGGCATCTCTCTGCACGCCAACGGCCTGCGCGCCCTCGACCTCCTCGGGGTCGGCGAAGCAGTACGCGCGGCCGGGCGGGCCCAGTACACCGGCGGCACCCGCACGCCGGACGGCGGCTGGCTGGCCCGGATGGACGGAGCCGCGCTGGAGCGCGAGCTGGGCACGCCCATCGTCGGCATTCCGCGCGCCGTACTGCACCGCCTGCTGCGCGCCGCACTGCCGCCGGAGTGCCTGGTCGCCGGAGCCGAGGCCGGATCGGTCGACCGTACGGACCCGGCCCGGGTGAGGGTCCTCGTCGAGGGCCGCGCCCCGCTGGACGCCGACCTCGTCGTGGCCGCCGACGGGGTCAACAGCCGGTTGCGCGCCGGGTTGTTCCCGAACCACCCGGGCCCCGTCTACAGCGGTTCGACCGTCCTGCGCGCCGTCACCGAGCATCCGATCGCGCTGCGCGCCGACTTCGAGCTGACCTGGGGGAGGGGCGCAGAGTTCGGCCACATCGCCTTCGCCGACGGCCGGGCCGAGTGGCACGCCGTGCTCAACTCGCCTCCCGCCGTACGCCATGCGGACACCCTCGCCGCGCTGCGCCGCCGGTTCGGCGACTGGCACGATCCGGTCCCGGCGCTGCTGGACGCGACCCGGCCCGACGCCGTCCTGCACCACGACATCCACGAACTGGTCACGCCCTTGCCCGCGTTCGCCGTGGGCCGCACCGTGCTCCTCGGCGACGCGGCCCACGCCATGACCCCGCACCTCGGCCAGGGCGCCTGCCAAGCGCTGGAGGACGCGGCCACCCTGGCTGCATCGCTCGCCGCCGAGCCCACCGTCGCATCGGCACTGGCCCGCTACGACGCCGAACGCCGTCCGCGCAGCCAGTCCGTCGCACGCGCCGCCCGGCAGGCCGGCCGGATGGGCCAGCAACTGGCCCACCCCCTGGCCGTGGCCGTGCGCAACACGGCCCTGCGGCTGGCACCGTCCGGCGCGACCATGCGGGCCGTCCTGCGGCACGCCGACTGGACGCCGCCGCGCCTGGGGTGACGGGTTCCGCGCACCCGGCGGCGTAGAGACGCCCTACGCGTCGAGCCGGGTCCGGGCAGCCTTGAGTGCCGTGTCGAGGGCCTCGTCCGCCGGGACGGGCACGTCGGGGACCACGCCGACGCCTTCCCAGTTGGTCCCGGTGACGCGGTTGACGGTCCGGGCCGTCGGCACGGTCACGAGGATGTGCTCGGCCACCGCGTGACGGGCCGTCGGGTGCGCTCCGCCACGCGTGGTCTCACCGACGACGACGGCCCGGCCGTGCGCCTGGAGGGTGTAGGCGACGTCCTCGCCGCCGGAGAAGGTGATCGGGCTGGTGAGCACGTAGACCGGGCGATCCGCGTAGCGCGGTGCGGGCAGGTGCGGCAGCGTCCAGAACTGGCGCGTGGCGCCGGTGGACCGCTCGTATATGTCGTTGAGGTGCACCTGGTCGTCGGGGAAGAAGTAGCTGCACCACATCAAGGCTCCCTCGGGCGCCCCGCCATGGCATGCGCGCAGGTCCAGGATGAGCGCGGAGCTGCCGGCGACCAGTTGCATGGCCGCGCCGATCGTGGCGGCGCCTTCGTCGGCGGAGGCGATGCGCCGGATGTCGATGAGCCCGATGTTCCCGTCCAGCTGCTCGACGCGGCGGACGCCCTGGTTCTCCGCTCTGAGGAGCGCGCGGAAAGCTGCCTGCCCCTCGTCCTCGTCCTCCGGATCCAGCGACTGCGGCTCGTCCGTCCAGAGCAGCCGCAGGTGTTTGTCCGGGCACACCTCCTGAAGGTGGGCGGTCACCGTCTCGCAGAGGGCCGGCCCGTCCAGGCCGGCGTACTCGCCTGCCGCGAGACGACGCCGGATCGCGGCACCCGTGTCCACGCCCTTCTCGGGAAAGACGTAACCCGCCTCGATCCGGTCCAGGGCCTGTTCGATGATCATTTCGTTGGTGAGCACGGCGAGATGCTACGCAGCGAAGGGCCCCGCGACCACCGCATTCTCGCGCAGGGTGCACGCGCCTCTCGTGCCCCGGTCTGGGGCCGAGTTCGAGGCCGGACCGGATCACCCACTACCGCGTGTACGAGGAAAGCCACGCCATCGGCGCCGCGTTCACGCACTGACCCCGCGCGGGGGCGAGTCAGTTCCCACGGGCGCCCCGAAGCGGGCGAGGTAGTGCCACACCCGCTTGAGAGCCTGCTCGTCGTGCCGGCCGGCACGCACGGCATCCCGGCGCACCGCCGACCGGCTTGCGGCGGAAGTTCAGGGCCCCGTACGCCGGCCGCTCACCGGCAGGTGCGTCGTCGTACGCACCACCGAAGATCCGGCTCTCCCAGCGCCACCGGTCACCGCCGGGGTGGGCGGTCAGGCCGCCGTTGCCGACACCCGTCACGAACTGCGAGACGTACACGCCGTCCTTCGCCAGGGCATCCAGGATCGGCTGCCCGCGCACCCATCGATCAGGATGGAAGTTGAGGGTCAGGCGCAGAGCGGGATCCACAGGACCGCCCGATGTCAGCTCGGTGACATGGCGTAGGGCCCGCTCCTGCGGAGTGCCGGCGGCTTCAAGGTTCATCAGCGCAGTCTTCCTCACACTGACGACCAGGCGCACGGGGAAATCCCGCCCGGCCTCCGGACCCCGCGCACGGCTACGGAACGGGCGTGGCCTGGTGGTAGTACATCCGCCAGCCGGAGGTTTCGTCCAGACGGCGCCAGATCGAACTCCGGCGCGCCCGGCGGCCGTCGATGGTGGTTTCGTAGGTGAGGTGCACCAGGCCCGGTGCCAGTGCGGTGCCCGTCATCCCCACCGGCTCGTACTGCGGGCCGGACTCCGTCCCGCCCTGCATGTCAGGCAGTGCGGCCAGCATCGCCTGCCGGTCCCAGCGGCGGCCCGAAGCACCCACCTCCACGAATTCCGGGTCGAGGAGGCGGTCGGCGAGCGACCTCGACGTCCGTACGCCGGGACTCATCAACAGCAGCTCCCGCTCGATAGCCTCGGCCACACCGTCCGTGTTCGTGCTCATGGGAGCATCCTGGCCGATGTCTCGATCACCGGCCCGCCCGGGGCGTGAGGGAGGCCTCCGGGTGGGCGGATTCCCGATCGGGTGCGGCCCCTCGTCACCGGCTGGCGCGGTCAGGCGCCGACGTAGGCCGCCAGGTGCTCGCCGGTGAGGGTGGAGCGGGCTGCGACGAGGTCGGCGGGTGTGCCCTCGAAGACGATCTGGCCGCCGTCGTGGCCGGCGCCGGGGCCGAGGTCGATGATCCAGTCCGCGTGCGCCATGACCGCCTGGTGGTGCTCGACGACGATGACCGACTTGCCCGAGTCGACGAGCCGGTCCAGCAGGCCGAGCAGTTGCTCGACGTCCGCGAGGTGGAGGCCCGCGGTCGGCTCGTCGAGGATGTAGACGCCGCCCTTCTCGGACATGTGGGTGGCCAGCTTGAGGCGCTGGCGCTCGCCGCCGGACAGGGTCGTGAGCGGCTGGCCGAGGGTGAGGTAGCCGAGGCCGACGTCGGCGAGCCGTTCGAGGATCTTGTGCGCGGCCGGTGTGCGCGCCTCGCCGGAGCCGAAGAACTCCTCGGCCTCGGTCACCGACATCGCGAGCACTTCGCTGATGTCGCGCCCGCCGAGGTGGTACTCCAGCACCGACGCGTCGAAGCGCTTCCCCTCGCACTCCTCGCAGGGGGTGGCCACGCCGGCCATCATCCCGAGGTCGGTGTAGATGACACCGGCGCCGTTGCAGTTGGGGCAGGCGCCCTCGGAGTTGGCACTGAACAGCGCCGGCTTGACGCCGTTGGCCTTCGCGAACGCCTTGCGGATCGGTTCGAGCAGTCCGGTGTACGTCGCCGGGTTGCTCCGCCGCGAACCGCGGATCGCGCCCTGGTCGATGGACACCACACCCGAGTCGCCGGCCCCCGGCTGACCCGGCAGCGACCCGTGCACGAGCGAGCTCTTGCCGGAACCGGCGACACCGGTGACGACGGCCAGCACCCCGAGCGGGATGTCCACGTCGACGTCGCGCAGGTTGTGCGTCGCAGCGCCGCGGATCTCCAGCACCCCGGTGGGCTTGCGCACCGTCTCCTTGAGGGAGGCGCGGTCGTCGAAGTGGCGGCCGGTGGTGGTGCCGCCGGTCCGCAGCTCCTCGACGGTGCCCTCGAAGCAGATGGTGCCGCCCCCCGTACCGGCGCCGGGGCCGAGGTCGACGACGTGGTCGGCGATCGTGATCGTCTCCGGCTTGTGCTCCACGACGAGCACCGTGTTGCCCTTGTCCCGCAGGCGCAGCAGCAGGCGGTTCATCCGCTGGATGTCGTGGGGGTGCAGGCCGATGGTGGGCTCGTCGAAGACGTAGGTGACGTCGGTGAGGGAGGAGCCGAGATGGCGGATCATCTTGACGCGCTGCGACTCACCGCCCGACAGCGTGCCCGACGCCCGGTCGAGGGAGAGGTAGCCCAGCCCGATCTCCACGAACGAGTCGAGGGTGTGCTGGAGCGCGGCGAGCAGCGGGGCCACCGAAGACTCCTTGAGGCCGCGGACCCATTCGGCCAGGTCGCTGATCTGCATCGCGCAGGCGTCCGCGATGCTGATCCGCTTGATCTTCGACGACCGGGCCGCCTCGCTGAGCCGGGTGCCGTCGCACTCGGGGCAGGTGGTGAAGGTGACCGCCCGCTCCACGAACGCCCGGATGTGCGGCTGCATCGCCTCCTTGTCCTTGGACAGGAACGACTTCTGGATCTTGGGGATCAGGCCCTCGTACGTGAGGTTGACACCGTTGACCTTCACCTTGGTCGGCTCACGGTAGAGGAAGTCCTGCATCTCCTTCTTGGTGAACCGGCGGATCGGCTTGTTCGGGTCGAGGAAGCCCGACTGGGCGTAGATCCCCACGGTCCACACGTTGTCCGACTTCCAGCCGGGGATGGTGAAGGCGCCCTCCGCGATCGACTTGGTGTCGTCGTAGAGCTGGGTGAGGTCGATGTCGTTGACGGTGCCCCGGCCTTCGCAGCGCACGCACATGCCGCCGGTGCGGGAGAAGGTCGCTTTCACGGTCTTCGTCTTGGCGGCGCCGCGTTCGACCGTGATCCCGCCGCTCGCCCGGACCGAGGCGACGTTGAAGGCGAAGGCGCCGGGCGAGCCGATGTGCGGCTTCCCGAGCCGGCTGAAGAGGATGCGCAGCATCGCGTTGGCATCGGTGGCGGTGCCGACGGTGGAGCGGGGGTCGGAGCCCATCCGCTGCTGGCCGACGACGATCGCGGTCGTCAGCCCGTCGAGCACGTCGACCTCGGGCCGGGCCAGCGTCGGCATGAAGCCCTGCAGGAAGGCGCTGTACGTCTCGTTGATCATCCGCTGCGACTCCGCGGCGATCGTGTCGAACACCAGCGAGCTCTTGCCCGAGCCGGACACGCCCGTGAAGACCGTCAGCCGACGCTTCGGGAGCTCGACGCTGACGTCCTTGAGGTTGTTCACGCGCGCGCCGTGCACGCGGATCAGACCGTGGCTGTCGGCAACGTGCGGCGCAGGCGACTGCGTGGCTGTGCTCTTGGCCTTGCTCATGGTGTCTCCATCTGTCGGGCGGGGCCGCATGCGCGGGCTCCGTCGGCATCGCCTGGCTCGATCTGACCAGCTTCGAGCAGTACGTCTTGTTCTTCCACCGGTTCTTCTACGTCGGTCCGTTCGCGGCGACGTGCCCCTGTCTACCGGATCGGGGGCTCAGCGGACCTCGGTGATGCGGATCAGGTTGCCCGCGGGGTCGCGGACCGCGCAGTCGCGCACCCCGTACGGCTGCTCGGCCGGCTCCTGGACGATCTCGGCGTCGGCAGCCCGAAGCCGGGCGAAGATGCCGTCGAGGTCGCCGGTGGCCAGGAGGATGCGGGCGTACGTGCCCTTGGCCATCATTTCGGCGATGGTGCGGCGCTCGTCGTCCGTGACCCCGAGATCCGGGACCGGCGGCTCCAGGACGATCGAGGTCCCGGGCTGGTCGGCGGAACCGACCGTGATCCAGCGCATCCCGTCGTAGGCGACGTCGTCGCGGACCTCGAAGCCGAGGGTGTCGCGATAGAAGACCAGCGATGCCTCCGGATCGTCGTGCGGGAGGAAGCTCGCGTGAAGGGTGAGGTCCATGGATGCCACGCTAGGCGCGGCCTGGGGCTCGGCGCTTCTCGATTCCTGATCGGTTCGACAGGGTTGCGGCACCCGCTGCGGCACCCGTTGCGGCAGCAGCCGTGCCACCTGTCCCGCCACCGGCGACGGCGTCCCCGCCGCGCCCGGCCGGCCCGGCGGCCGTCACCGCTCCGCGGTGGGAGCCGGCGTGCGCAGCAGCCGCGCGGGCCAGGGCTCGTGGGCCAGCACGTAGCCGAGGGCGATGGCGGTCGTGACGACGAGGAAGAGCGCGATCAGCCAGGAGAGCAGGACGAAGACCGAGCCGAGGGCGCCGAACTCCCGCATGCTGCGCTCCACCGCGTGCGGCATGTAGATCCTCGACGCCAGGGCCATCACCTGCACCCCGGTCCCGGCCAGCACCGCGCCGGGCAGCAGCGGCAGCCACGGAACGCGGCTCCCGAGCAGCAGGTGCTGGGTCCACCACCACAGGAGCGTGCCGGCGACCGCCGCCAGGACGAAGCCGGCGGCCCGGCTGGTGCCGAAGGCGGTCTGGAGCGGCCCCTGGAACATCAGGGCGGTCAGCCACACCCCGAGCCAGGCCAGCCAGCGCCACGCGGTGAGCCGGGCGCCGGCCTTGGGCAGGTGCCAGGAGCGCTCGCACATCGTCTGGAGCGCCCGGCTGCACGCGGTCGCGGACAACAGCGTCACCAGGATGCCCACGCCGCTGGTGCTCGCCAGGGTGGTGGGGTCGGTCCCGGCGTACACCGCCCGTACCTGGTCGAGGGCCGCGTCCTGGAGCCCGAGCGTGCTGCGGATGGAGGCGACGAGCTGGGCCTGGAGCCACTGCGGTGCGAGTGCCCCGATGACGAAGAGCGCGGGCAGGGCCCCGAGGAAGGCCTGGGCGGCGAGCCTCGTGGCACAGTCCAGGACCCTGACGGCCGCGAACTGGCCGAGGACGCGGCTCAGCAGGGGAGTGTGCCGGCGCATCCAGCCGGGTACGGCGAGTCGGCGCGGCGGCGGCCCGGCCTGCGGATCGGACACAGCGGGTTTCCTCCTGGACGGGCTGCCGGCGGCGGAGGCCACCGGCTCCCGGCGGCGGAGACCGCCCTCACCAGAACCATGACGGAAATAGCCGCCTATCCGGCATTTCGCCACTCGGGCGTGCCGCACCCGTGATTGCATCACTGCCTGGCGCCACCCCCTCTGGACCGCTCAAGGAGGCCGCATGCCCGGATCGGCTGAGGTGCCCGCGCCCGATCGGCCAGGAGGGCGGCGACCCGCGGGCACGCCGTTCCACCGCCCGACGCGCGCCATGCGCCGCGACCTGGCCCAGGCCGTCTGCGCGGTCGCCGGCCTGGTCCTGGGGCTGCTGCTCCCGCTGATCTCCGTAGGGCCGAAGATCGAGGCCGGACGGGTGGTGACGCTGATGTTCACCATCGGGTTCGGCGTCGTCAGCCTGGTCACCATCATCTACTCGATGCTCTTCCTGGTCGTGCAGTTCTCGGCGAGCACCTTCACACCACGCCTCCTGCTCTTCCGTGACGACCCGATCGTGTGGCGGACCTTCGCCTTCGTCGTCGGCGTCTTCATCTTCTCGGTGACCGCCGGACTGTCGATGGGCAAGAGGAGCGTGGTCTCCGTCGCCGTCCCCGCCGTCACCATGCTGTCCGCCCTGGTGGCGCTCGCCTTCATGCGCACCCTGCAGACCAGGGCGTTCAGCGCGATCCAGCTCGCCCCGGCGCTCGACGTGATCAGCGGCCGCGGCCACCGCCTCCTCGACGCCCTCTACCCGGGGCCCTATGCACCCGCACCGGACTCCGGCGCCCCCGTCGCCCGCCCGGCATCCGACGGGGCCGCCCCGATCGACGTCCGGTGGCCGGGCAAGGCGGCCGTGCTCCAGCAGATCGACGTACCCGGCCTGATCGCCGCCGCCGGGCGGCATGACTGCCTCGTCACCCTGGAGGCGCCCATCGGCTCCCTCCTCACCCGGGGCACCCTGCTCGCGCGGATCCACGGACAGGGCATGCGGCCGGACGACGTGTTCGGCGCCGTACGGACCGGCCTGGAGCGCACCTTCGACCAGGACCCCGGGCTGCCCCTGCGCCTCCTCACGGACATCACCCTGCGCGCCCTGTCCCCGGCGGTCAACGATCCGGCCACCGCGGTCCAGGCGCTGGACCACACCGAGGACCTGCTGACCCGCCTGGCCGGCCGCGACCTGGCGATCGGTGCGTTCGGCGACGCGGGGGGAACAGCCCGGCTGATCGTGCACGCCCCGACCTGGGAGCAGTACGTGCGCCTGGCGGTCGACGAGGTCATGGTCGCCGCCGCACGGTCCCCGATGACGCTGCTGCGGCTGCGCGCCCTGCTGACCAGGCTGCTCACGGCCTGCCCCCCGCCGCGGCGCTCCGTCGTCGGGAGCCGGCTGGAGTGGATCGAGGCCGCCGGCTCGACCGGTTTCCCACTCCACTGGTCCGGGCCGCCCGCCGAGGGGCCTCCCGTTTGACCTCCGTGCCGCTACGGGGCGGCCGTACCGCCCCCGGCGGCGAACTCCCAGGCTTCGATGTCGCGGTAGCGGATCGGTCCCGGGCCGCGGCTGAAGTTGCTGCCGACCAGGTGGAGGCGTTCGGCCTGCCACGGGCGCCCGGTGAAGGCGGCGAGTCCCGCGGCGGCCTCGACCGCGCTGGAGTGGTCGCTCCGGCGGGACCGGGCCAGCGTCAGATGGGGACGCAGCGGCCTGCCTTCGAAGGGGACACCGCACTCCTCGACCGCGGCGCGCACCTCGGTGGCGAGCAGGTGCAGCCCTTCGAGGTCCCCGTCGATTCCGCTCCACAGCACCCGCTCGTCGAAGTGGCCGCCGCCGCGCAGTGCCAGCCGTACGGGCCGGCGTCTCGCCGCGAGGGCCGCGAGCGGCGGCCGCAGCAGCGGCACGGTCGCGACCGGGAGCTCTCCGAGGAAGGCCAGGGTGATGTGCCAGTCCTGGATGCGGTTCCACCGCATGCGCGGGTACGCCTCGTAGGCGGGCGCCAGCTCCCGCGCCAGCTCCTCCTTGGCTTCGTCGGGCGGGGCGAGAGCGATGAAAACCCGAACGGACGCGGCCTGAATCTGTTCTTCCACAGGGGTCTTCGTACAGGGTTTCGGATCTTCAGTCATCTTCTGTTCGTCCCGGCTCGTCATCGGGCGCCGGGGCGAGTGCTGCGGAAGGTGCGGCGGTAGGTGTCCGGGGGCACGCCGATGGTGCGGTTGAAGTGCCGGCGCAGCGTGGTGGCGGTGCCCATGCCGGTCGCCTCCGCGATGGCGTCGACGCTGTCGCCGGTGGTCTCCAACAGCTCCTGGGCGCGCCGGATCCGCTGGGTCAGCAGCCACTGCAGCGGGGTGGTGCCGGTCGCCGACCTGAAGTGGCGGCCCAGGTGGCGCGAGCTCATGTTCGCCCGGCGGGCCAGGTCCTCCACGGTCAGCGGGTGGCCGAGCCGTTCGAGCGCCCAGGGGAACAGCTCGGCGAGGGGATGGTCTTCCTGGGCGGGTACGGGGGTGTTGACGAACTGGGCCTGGCCGCCAGCCCGGTGCGGGGGGACGACCAGCCGGCGGGCGAGCGTGTTGGCGACCGCCGAGCCGTGGTCGAGGCGGACCAGGTGCAGGCACAGGTCCATCGCGGCGGCCTTGCCGGCGGAGGTGAGCACGTTGCCGTTGTCCACGTAGAGCACGTCCGGATCGACCTCCACCCGGGGGTAGCGGGCGGCCAGGTCCGAGGTGTGCGCCCAGTGCGTGGTCGCGCGCCGGCCGTCCAGCAGGCCGGCGGCGGCCAGTACGAACGCGCCCGTGCACAGGGAGGCCACCCGCGCACCCGCCTCGTGGGCCGCGCGCACGGCGTCGACCAGCTCGGCGGGCGGCTCCTGATCGACGTCGGCCCACCCGGGGACGATCACGGTGTCGGCGTGCGGGAGCCGGTCGAGCCCGTGATCGGGCTCCAGGTGGAACCTGCCCATCCGTACGGTGCCCGGCCCGCAGACGGTGACGTCGTACCAGGGGTCGGCCACGCCGGAGAGGTCGGCGCCGAAGACCTCGTAGGCCACGGACAGTTCGAAGTGCAGCATGCCGTCGGTGACGGCCAGCGCGACAGTACCCATGTCCGAAATTGTACGCACCGTGGCGTTCCGGACACTCATGCCGGGTCAACTGCCGCTGCCAGGATGTGCAGCGTTGAACTGGTTGAGCGAGTTGAACTATTCGAGCAAGGGCGGGGGACAGCTGATGGGATCGGGTCGGACGGTGGCGGTGTACGGCGCCTACGGGCACACCGGGCGCTTCGTGGTGGCGGAGTTGTGGGACCGGGGCTTCGTCCCGGTCCTCTCCGGGCGCGACCCGGAGCAGTTGCGGGCGCTCGCGGCCTCGCGTCCGGGGCTGGAGGCCCGGCCGGCCACGGTCGACGACCCGGCCTCACTCGACCGTGCGCTGGCCGGCGCGGCCGCCGTGATCAACTGCGCCGGACCCTTCGCCGCGACCGCCGCCCCGGTGATCGAGGCGGCCCTGCGCGCCGGGATCCCGTACGTGGACGTGGCGGCCGAGATCGAGGCCAATCTCGACACGTTCACGCAGTTCGCGGATCGGGCCCGTGCCGCGGGAGCCGTGGTGATCCCGGCCATGGCCTTCTACGGCGGCCTCGGTGACCTGCTGGTCACCGCGGCGATGGGCGACTGGACGGCGGCCGACGAGGCCCACATCGCGTACGGGCTCGACCGTTGGCACCCCACGGCCGGAACCCGCGCCGCGGGCAAGGTCTCGCGGGAGCGCAGGGACGGCCGACGCGTCCGCTACACCGCCGGGCGGCTGGAGTACCGCGACGACGCCCCGCCGACCGTGAACTGGCCCTTCCCCGACCCGCTGGGGCACCGGGCCGTGATAGGGGACTTCACCATGACCGACGTCGTCACCGTACCCAGCCACCTGGCCATCCCCGAGGTGCGCACCTACATGACCGTCGAGGCGGCCCGGGACCTGGCGGCTCCGGACACCCCGACGCCGGCCGCGGTCGACGGGCTCGGGCGGTCCGCGCAGACCTTCCTCGTCGACGTCCTCGTGCGCTCCGGCGGCGAGGAACGGCGCGCCGTGGCGAGCGGCCAGGACATCTACGCGGTCAGCGCGCCGCTTGCGGTGGAAGCCGTCCACCAGGTCCTCACGGGACGGACCAGGACGGTCGGTGTCGCCTCTGCGGGCGCGGCCTTCGACGCGCCCGGCTTCCTCCGCGCCCTGTCCGCGCACATCTCGCTCGAACTGAGCCGGTAGCTCGAACCGCTGTCGGAGGAAATCACCGGTGTGACCTTCCCCGCCCCGACCCGACCCGCTGACGGCCGGGACCTACGCCGGGCCCGGGGCGGGCCGGTCCGCGGTGCCGAAGGGGTTGTCGATGACGTACCGCCACAGGCCGTCCGCGCCGCGCCGGGCGACATCGGTGGCGGTGCCCTCGATGTGGACGTGCCCACCGTCCGGCCCCTTGCCGTCGATGACCCAGTCGACGATGAGCAGGGCGATGTCCCCGGCGACGTAGGTGTGCCGGGGACGGACACTGATGGGCAGCCCCAGCGCCTGGAACCCGGCGTTCGCGGCCCGCAGCTCCGCACCGCCGACGGGCTCGCCGGCGCGGGGGACGAACACCGCGCCGTGCTCGTAGACGGCGGCGACGGCCTCCGCGCTGCCGGAGTTGAACGCGGCCTCGAAGACCGAGGGATGTTGCACCGGGTCGGATGTCAGAGCGACAGTGAAGGCATGATCGTGCGCAGGATTCGCGTTGATGTCCATGACCGCAGTCAAGACGGCGCCGACGTGCGTCACCAAACGGAAACCGACGGCCGGGACTGGGACGGCGACCTGGTGCCGTCCCCGCCGGGCCGCACCGTACGCCCGCACGCCGACTGCCCGGTGGAGATCGCCCTGGCGGCCGTGTCCGGCCGCTGGACCACGCTCGTGCTGCGCGAACTGATGCACACCGCGCACTCCTTCGGCGCGCTGCGGGAGGCGCTGCCGGAGATCAGCCCCAAGGTGCTCGCCGACCGGCTCCACACCCTCAGGGACCGCGGCCTGGTCACCCAGGAACGCCTCCCCGGCTTCCCGGTCCGGACCCGCTACGCGCTCACCGACTCCGGCCGGTCGCTGCGCCCGCTCCTCATCGAGCTGTACCGCACGGGCGAGGCACTGAGGGATGCCGGGCACGTCGCGGCGGGACCCGGTGAACCTTTCCGGCCACAGCACTAGGACCGCGCCTCTGCCTCACGGGCAGCGGCCGACCTTGATCTGGTTGGCGATCTTGTTGGCCGAGACGAAACCGCGGACGAAGGCGGGGCGGCCGGTGAACGGGTTGTACCCGGCTCCCTCGACCAGGAACCAGCGGTTCGTGCCGTTGGCCCAGGCGCCGTCCCGCCAGCACCGCATGGTCACCGGGGCCCCGCTGAAGATGCCGCCGACGAGCGCCTGGGGAGCGGCCGGGCTGCTGTAGGCGGCCGCGAGGCTGTTGGTCCGGGGCGACGCGGCCGTGGCGGAGGTGGCAGCGGCCACGGTGAGGACGGCGCTGAACGCGCCGACCACCGCCACCCGTCCCGGTCGGCCCAACTGCCGTGAACTGATGCTCGTCACGCGTGGTTCCCCCTCGCTGCGGTGCGGCGCGGGCCAGAAGGTGCCCGTGGGTGACCGATTCTGGCTGGCGTCGATCCTGGTGTCAGGGGCCGGACACCGGCGCGCGGAAGCGCGCACACGACTTCGCGCGCTGCCGAGCGCCCCCCGGCACCGAGGCCGCGGCGTTCCGCGTCCGCAAGAGCGCTGCGGGCTGACGGCCGTGGCGGCACGGCGGTACGGGAGAGAATTTCACCAATACGCTCAACTGCTGAACGGTCAAGTGCCACTCTTGAGCCATGGCCGCTATGCGGGGGGCACACCCCGCGCCCAAGGGGCGCCTTGTACTTGACCGGTACGAGTTGATCGAACACTTCCCGGGAGGCATGGCAGAAGTCTGGAAGGCCCATGACCTGCGGCTGGACCGCCAGGTCGTCGCCAAATTCCTTCAAGTACCCGGCCGCGGCAGCCATCCGGCACGCCGGTTCCTGCGCGAGGCCAAGATCCTGGCGCGTATCGACGACCCGCGCATCGTCCGGATCCACGACGTGGACGAGGCCCGGATCGACGGGTTCTGGCACCTCTACCTGATCACCCAGTTCATCGAGGGCCGCACCCTGCGCGCCGCGGTCCCCAAGGGCCAGCGGTTACCCGTGGCCCACGCCCTGCGCTGGGCCGCCGAACTGTGTGACGCGCTGGTCCCCGTACACGCCCAGCACCTCGTCCACCGGGACGTGAAACCCGGAAACGTCATGGTCAGGGGCGAAGTCGGCGACGGCCGGCTGATCCTGCTGGACTTCGGGATCGCCCGTTCCTACACCGCCGTCGGCGAGCTCGGCCACGCGGCCGGCGTGACCGGCTACGGCCAACTCCTCGGCACCCCCGAGTACATGGCGCCGGAGCGCTTCCTCCTGGAGCCCGTCACACCGGCCACCGACCTCTACTCCGTCGGCTGCGTCCTGTTCGAGATGCTCACCGGCCGGCAGCCCTACGTCCCCACCGGCGACTACGGCGACCTGGCCAGGGACCACTGCCACGCCGTGGTGCCCTCCGTCCGCGCGCTGCGCCCGGAAGTACAGCCCTCGGTGGACGTGCTGGTCACCCGGCTCCTCGCCAAGGACCCCGGCAGACGCCCGGGCGACGCCCGGGAGATGGCCGCGCTGCTCCGCGCGCTCGGCGCGGCGGCCACCCCGCCGCCCACCGTGGTCGTCCGTCCCGCCGGCCCGCCGCCGCCCGGCCCGCCGCCGGGCCCCCCACCCGACCCGGCGGCGGAGGTGGAGGCGCTGTGCAACGCGGCCCTGGAAGCCGCCGGCGACCCCGCCGAGCGGATCCGGCGGCTCGGCGAGGTGCTCGACCACGCCTCCAGGGTGCTGCCCGCCGACCACCGCGGCGGCTGGCTCGTCGTCCTGCACCTCGCCCAGGCCCTCGCCCGGGCCGACCAGCCCGCGGCGGCCGCCGGGCTGCTCGCACCGATGGCCGCACGCGCCCGCCAGGTCCTCGGCGCCGACGACGAGCTGGCCCGGCTGGCCGCCCTCAACCTGGCCCGCTACCTGGGCGAGGACGGGCACCCGGCGCTGGCGGCGCAACACCTGCTGGAACTGCGTACCGCGGTCTCCGGCGTCCTGGCCGCCACCGACCCGCGGATGTCGGAGATCCGCTACGACAGGGCCCACTGGCTGGCCGCCGCGGGGGAGGAGCAGCTCGCGGCCGCCGAGTTCGAAGCCCTGTACGCCGATCACTGGACGGCGTACGGGCCCGACCATCCGGAGACCGTCCGGCTGGGCGAACTGATCCACCAGCACCGCCACCATCCACAGGGGAGGGATGAAGACCATGGCTGACATGTACGACCTCAACGCGATCCGGGACAGCTTCTTCGCCAGCCAGTCGAAGAAGTCGGCAGGCCAGGAGGAGGTGTACGTCGACCGGGAGGGCAAAGTCCGGCTCGGCACCGGCGGGGAGGAGGACGCACCCCTGTCGCGGGTCCCGCAGAGCACCTTCGCCGCCCCGGGCACGGCGGCCCGGCTGGCCCGGGAGCGCGAGGTGGTGCGGGCGAAGCTGCCCGCGAACACGTACTACGAGGACGCGCCCGGCGCCGAGGGCTGGGTCTACGAGATCACCACCATGTTCGAGAACACCTATGTGATGTGCGCCCACTTCAACGGCACCGAGTACCAGGTGCGGCTGATCGAGCCGGAGCTGGAGTCCCTCCCCAGCCACGACGAGCACGGCGTCCACCTCTACACCAGCGGGCTCATCTGCCTGTCCGAGCGCTCCGGTTCGGGCCAGCCCACCCTCCAGGACGCGTACGCGCGCTCGGCCGCCTGGGCCCTGGGCGTGGACTTCGTCCGGATGGGCCGCCCGTTCCCGTTCAACAGCCAGCAGTAGAAACCGCGAGCCGGAAGAGCGAACCCGGAAGGGACGATGCCGTGCTGCCCGTACATGTCTTCGACTACGTGATCGAGCAGGTGGGGAAAGACATCGGGCGGACCGCACCCGAGCAGGGCGGCGCCCTGCTCGGGCTGCGCGGCCGTGACGTGGT
Source organism: Streptomyces sp. NPDC048255 (assembly GCF_040652415.1). Taxonomy (NCBI): domain Bacteria; kingdom Bacillati; phylum Actinomycetota; class Actinomycetes; order Kitasatosporales; family Streptomycetaceae; genus Streptomyces; species Streptomyces sp. NPDC048255. The sequence continues at coordinate 35,525 of NZ_JBEZMA010000009.1, read as the reverse complement.
GACCGCGTTCGTGCACGACGCCCGCGCCCGCGTCACGCGGGTGGAGTACAGCAACACGTCATGGCTGCTCGACGAGATCGGCCGGCTGGAGGCGGCCGGCTCGGTCCGCTTCAAGGGCATCGTCCACTCCCACCCGCTGGGCATGCCGCACCCTTCCCGGCAGGACCACCACGAGTACGGCCGCACCCTGGAGTCCGTACCGGACCTCGGGCGCTACATCGCCCCGATCGTCACCCACGACACCACCACGCCGCGCGAACGGCACGAGCTGTACACCGAGACCGCCCGGGTGTCGTTCTTCGGCGCCATGTGGACGGCCCGCGGGGTGCAGCTCCAGCCGATGCGCCCGGTCGTGGTCCCGCTGGCCGCGGCCGTCCGGCAGGCCGGTGTCTCCTGGTCCCACGACCAGCCGCTGACCTGTGTGGTGGCCGGGGTGGGCGGCGTACGGGTCCCCCTGCCGCGTGGCCGGTCCGGCGCGCTGCGGTACCTCTTCGCCACCCCCGACTTCCCGGTGGCGGCACCGCTGCTGCTGGAGGAGGCCGGAGCGGACGGGCCCCATCCGGAGCTGCTCATCAGGGAGTTGGCGTGGGACCACCGGGTGCCGGAGGGGGACCGGCTGCGGGAGGCGCTACGGGAGGCGCTGCGGGGGGCCGGGCCGGCCGGCCCGGGCGGGGGCATGCCAGCCCTGCCCGGCTCGCGGACGGCCCCGCCCGGCCCCGTACAGGCACCGCCCGCACCGGTGACCCCGGCGCAGACGGCCGCGTCCGACCCCGACCCCGGACCGCCGCAGGTTCCGGCGGCCGCGGCCCGCCCCGCCGACAGGCCACCGGGACGGGTCCGGCGGCTCACCCTGCGGGCCGGGATCGGCCGGACCCGGGCGGTTCGCGCCGGGCTGTTCGCCCGTACCGAGGGGCTGCTGTCACCCGCCCTCGCGGACCGCCACGTCCTGCTCGTGGGCGTCGGCTCGGTCGGCAGCTACCTCGCCGAGGTCCTGGTGCGCTCCGGCGTCGGCCGGATCACCCTGGTCGACCCCGACCGCGTGGAGCCGGCCAACCTGGGCCGCTCGATGTTCGACGCCCGGGACATCGGCCGCAACAAGGCCAAGGCCACCGCCCGGCGCCTGCGCAGGATCAACCGGCGGCTCAGGGTAGAGGTCCTCAAACTCGACGCCGGCGCACTGGACAACCACACGTGGCAGCAGCGGATCGCCGACTCGCAGCTGGTGATCGCCGCCACCGACGACAACCATGCCCAGCAGCGGTTCAACCACCTGGCGTACTTCGTCGGCCGGCCCGCCCTCTTCATCGGGCTGTACGAGGGCGCGGCGGGCGGCGAGGTGGTCTTCAGCACCCCCGGGTCCCCGTGCTGGTCGTGCGCCACCGGCGGGGTCCGCGAGTCCCTGGGCGAGCTGGGCCACCAGCCGCGCACGGACTACGGGACGGGCCGGATGTACGCCGTCCCGGGCCTGCTGACGGACATCCACCACCTGACCGCGGCCGCGGCGAAGATCGCGCTGGCCCTGCTGCACCCGACGGGCGGCCCCGACCGGATCGGCGGCTTCCTGACCACCCCGCTCCGCAAGGACCTCTCCCTGGCCCTGTTCGCCATGGAGCCCGACCACTGGTTCTTCCCCCGGATCCTGGGCGAGGTACCGGGTCAGCACGCCTTCCAGAGCATCTGGCTGCGCACGGGGTGGCGCCCCGACTGCCCGGTCTGCGGAGACCCCTCGCTGCGCAGCGATCCGCGCGAGTTCGACACCGGCGGCGGCGACGCGGAGCTCACGCAGCGGCAGAAGAAGGCGTACGCGGAACGCCAGCGGGAACGCCACGGCAGCGCGGGCGGCGGCGGCCGGCACCGCTGAACCGGGGCGGTGAGCAGGACCGGACAGGCGGGACGGGCAGGACGGGCAGGACACGCGGGGCAGCGGACAGGACAGGGAAGGGCGGGCGCGGAGGAGACCATGGCCGACGACACGACCGAGGCGATGCGCCGGGCCCGCGAGGCCCGGCTCAAGTACGGCAAGGCCACGCCCCCGCCACAGGGCGCCAAACCGGTGCCTCCCCAGGCGGCGCGACCCGCGCGACCCGCCCCCGAGCCGACCGCGCCTCCCGCCCCTTCCCGGACGCGCCCGACGCGCCCGACGCCCCCGACATCCCCGAGGCGCCCGGCGCCCCGCCCCGCCGCGCCCGTGGGGCCCCGCTCCCGGTCCGGCCTGGGCCCCTGGGAGGCGGTGGGCCAGACCGGGGCGGTCGTCCTCGTCCTGTGGCAGCTCCTCGTCCTCACCGGCTGGCAGGTGCCGTTCGAGAAGTCCGCGGAGCTCTCGGTCCACTGGCGCTACCCGGGCGAACTGGCCGTACGGCAGGCCGCCCTGGACGAATTCCACGAGGTGCGGGACTTCGTCCTGTTCCAGGGCCCGGGCCGGGACCATCCGTGGCTGTTCCCGGCATGCGCGGTCCTGCTGCTGCTCCTCGTACGGGCGGCCAGGCTGCCGGCGGGGCTCCAGGCGTTGTCGGGCGGGGCCGTCTGCGTCTACGGCCTCGCGGCGGTCTTCGCCAGCGGCCCCGTACTGCTCCGGCAGTGGCCGCTGACCGCGGTGCTGGTGCTGCTGGGCGCCGGCTTCCTGTACTGGATCCGGGTGCGCGAGTAGCGCGGTGGTCCGTCAGGAGCTTCCGCCCGCCCGGTCCGTACGGGCTCCGAGAGCCGCCACGGCGGCGACCATCCGGTCCCAGAACGGGCCGGTCTCCAGGGTCAGCGCGGCTCGGGCGTTGGCCGGGCGGTCCGCGGAGGGGTGCAGGTCCACGACGGTGGCGCCGCGCGTGTACCGGCCGTGCAACTCGACGACGACGTGCGCGTCGACGCAGCGGACGAGCTCGGGATCGATGACCCGGGCCACCGCGACGGGATCGTGCAGCGGCGGGCTGGGGAATCCCCACAGCGCGCGGTAGGTGGATCCGAAGAAGGTCAGCAACTCCGCGCACGTGCGCCCGAGGGGAGTGTCCAGCCCCTCGAAGCGGGCCACGACCTCGGGTGTCGCAAGCGCCTGGTGGGTGACGTTGAGCCCGCACATGGTGACCGGCACGCCGCAGCGGAAGACGATGTCCGCGGCCTCGGGATCCGTGAGGATGTTGAACTCGGCGGCCGGGGTCCGGTTGCCCCGCTCCGTGGAACCGCCCATCAGGACGATCTCGCGGATGCGGGAGGCGTCCTGCGGATAGCGGGTCAGCAGCAGGGCGATGTTGGTCAGCGGCGCGGTCGGGACGAGGGTGACCGGCCCGGGATGTTCGGCCAGTACCCGGTGGATGAGGTCCACCGCGTGTTCCAGGACCACGTCGACCGTGGGCTGAGGGAACATCGGCCCGTCCAGGCCGGAGGCGCCGTGCACGTCGTCGGCGACGCTGAGCGGCTGGACGAGCGGCCGGTCGCAGCCGGCTGCGACGGGCACGTCCGTGATCCCGGCGACCGTGCAGACGCGCAGTGCGTTCAAGGTGGTCTTCTCGAGCGTCTGGTTGCCCGCGACCGTGGTGACCGCCAGCAGATCGACCGCGGGGTCGCCGGCCGCCAGCATGATCGCGAGGGCGTCGTCGTGTCCGGGATCGCAGTCGATGATGATCGGGACGGGCACGTACGTCCCTCCTGGCGGTGCGGGGGCGTGGACCTTCAGTGTGCCGCCGCGCCGGTCCCGTGACCACAACGACGCCTGGGCGCGCCGCGCCCTAAGCCCGCGCCGGCGGCCGGTTTCCGTCGGCGGCCAGGCGGGCTTCGAGGCCGTCGAGGATGGCCTCGAGCCCGAAGTCGAACTTCTGCCGGATCATCTCGGCGGGGTCGGCGCCCGCCTGCTGTTCGAGGCGGGCGCGCAGCCGCGGGAACTGCGACGCGATCTCGCCCGCCCAGGTGGCGACGTCCTGGACGGGGGTGTCCGCGTCGCCCCGGCCCGGGCGGATCTTCGCGCCGTCCAGGGCCGCTCGGGTCGCGTCGACGAGCGTGGTGCCCGCGACGAAGGTGAAGACGGTGTTCACGGCCCAGTCGAGGTCCCAGCCGGCGAACCCGGCCGCCTCGAAGACGGCGTAGGAGTGGTTCTGGAAGCGGGCCATGCCCTGGCCGTAGAGGAAGTGCGTGCCGATGGCCGGGAGCAGCCACGGGTGGCGGCGCGCCATCGCGTACGTGTCGTGCGCCAGGGCCCGGGCGGCGGGCCGCCAGCCGTGTCCGGCGGGGTCCAGGAACGTGATCTCGCCCCAGGTGCGGTCGGCCGCGAGCATGACGAGGTTCTCCTTGTTGCCCACGTGCCAGTACATGGCGGTGGGCGCCGACCCCATGCGCTGGCCGAGCTTGCGCATGCTCAGCCCCTCGGTGCCCTCGGCGTCGAGCAGCTCGATCGCCGCCAGGACGATCTGGTCACGGGTCAGGGTTTCGCGCGGCATGCGCTCAGGCTAGCGGATCTCTTCAACGGTGTTCAATTGGTACTTGCACGCTGTGCAAGTCGTCTTTTACGGTGTTCGAGCAGCACTACTTCAACACCGTGAAAGTCGGATCCGATCCACCGGAGGAAGACATGCACGACGCACCGCTGACCTCGATGCCCAGCGAGCGCCCCGCCGGCTGCCCCTTCGACCCGCCCAGCGCGCTGTCCGGGCTGCGCGAACAGCGGCCGCTCAGCCGGATGACCTACCCCGACGGCCACCGCGGCTGGCTGGCCACCGGCCACACGCAGGTCCGGGCGGTGCTCGGGGACCAGCGCTTCAGCTCCCGCTACGAGCTGATGCACTACCCCTTCCCCGGCGGCCCCGACGGGGCGCTGCCGCCGGCCCCCGTAGGGGACATGACCGGGATCGACGCCCCCGAGCACACCCGCCTGCGCCGGCTGCTCGCCGGGAAGTTCACGGTCCGCCGGATGCGTCTGCTCACCGAACGCGTGGAGCAGATCACCGCCGAACACCTCGACGCGATGGAGCGGCAGGGCCCCGGAACGGACCTGGTGCGGGCGTTCGCCCAGCCCGTCCCGGCGCTCGTGATCTGCGAGCTGCTCGGAGTGCCGTACGCCGACCGCGAGACGTTCTACCGCCACACGGTGGCCCTGACGAGCCTGGACGCGACCATGGAGGACCGGATCGCGGCCATGACCGGGCTGCAGGAGTACATGCTGCACCTGGTCGAGGCCAAGCGCGCCGAGCCGACGGACGACGTGCTCAGCGAACTGACCACCAGCGAGCTCACCGACGAGGAACTCGCAGGCGTCGGCGGCTTCCTGCTCGGCGCGGGCCTCGACACCACCGCCAACATGCTCGCGCACGGCACCTTCGCGCTGCTGAGCCACCCGGAGCAGCTCGCAGCCCTGCGCGAGGACCCGGACCTCGCGGACAGCGCGGTCGAGGAACTCCTGCGCTACCTGAGCGTCGCCCACACCATGGTGCGGGTGGCCCTGGAGGACGTGGAGCTGGACGGCCACGTCATCAAGACCGGGGAGAGCGTCACCCTCTCCGTCGAGGCCGCCAACCGGGACCCCGAGCGCTTCCCCGACCCGGACACGCTCGACCTGCGCCGCAAGGCCACCGGACAGCTCGGCTTCGGCCACGGGATCCACCAGTGCCTCGGCGCCCAGCTCGCCCGCGTGGAGATGCGCGTCGCCCTGCCCGCGCTCCTCACCCGCTTCCCCACGCTCCGCCTGGCCGTCCCGCCCGCGGAGGTACCGCTGCGCACCGCCATGAACATCTACGGCGTGCACCGGCTCCCGGTCACCTGGGACGAGGGTGCGCGGGCGGCCGGCTGACCGCCCGGGGCCGCGGCTACGGCCGGTGGCCCGCCGGTACTTCCTCCCCGCGGGCCACCGGCCCGGGCGGGGTGCCGTCGCCGAACGGACGGCCGCCCAGCGCCGCGCGGCGGTGCGGCTCCAGCCAGCCGGACAGGTCCGGGCCTTCCGGCACGATCCCGGTCGGGTTGATGTCGTCGTGGACCGTGTAGTAGTGCCGCTTGATGTGATCGAAGTCGACGGTGTCGCCGAAGCCGGGCGTCTGGAAGAGGTCCCGTGCGTAGGCCCACAGGACCGGCATCTCGGTCAGCTTCCGCCGGTTGCACTTGAAGTGGCCGTGGTAGACCGCGTCGAAGCGCACGAGCGTGGTGAAGAGGCGCACGTCCGCCTCGGTGATCCTGTCACCGACGAGGTAGCGCGATGCCCGGAGCCGGTCCGACAACTGGTCGAGCCGTGCGAAGAGCCGCTCGTATGCCTCGGCGTACGACTCCTGCGAACCGGCGAAGCCGGCCCGGTACACGCCGTTGTTGACGTCCGCGTAGACCAGGTCGTTCACGGCGTCGATCTCCGGCCGCAGGGCGGGCGGGTAGAGGTCGGGGGCTCCGGTCCGGTGGAAGGGCTTCCACTCCAGCGACATGTCGATCGTGATCTGCGGGAAGTCATTGGTGACCACCTTGCCGGACGGCACGTCGACGATCGCCGGCACCGTGATGCCGCGGTCGTAGCCGGGATCGCGGGCGAGGTACGCCTCCCGCAGCCGTTCGATGCCGAGCACCGGATCGCGGCCGCCGGGGTCGAGGTCGAAGGACCAGCTCCGCTCGTCGTGCACGGGTCCGGCGACGGCCATCGGGAGCGCCGCCTCCAGCCCGAGGAGCCGCCGTACGATCACCGCCCGGCTCGCCCAGGGGCAGGCCCGGCTGACCACCAGCCGGTAACGGCCCGGCTCCACGGCGAAACCGTCGTGCCCGTCCGCCGTGACGCGCGTGGTGAGGTACCGGTCGTCACGGGAGTAGCCGCTGCCACGTTTCACATAACTCACCCTTTGGCGCTACCCAGAAAGGCGGGGCGGAAGCAGCCGACGACCCGGACGGACGCAGTGCGCGACGCGCTGTACCAGTCGGGCTGTACCAGTCGCGCTGTACTAGACGGCGAGGCCTTCGATCAGCTCCGCGGCAGGGAGCGCGGCGAACAGTTTGCCGGGGGCGATGAGCTTGCCGCGGCGCCGGCCGCTGCCGACGAGGACGTACGGCAGGTCGACGACGGCCGGGTCCACCAGCAGCGGCCAGCCGGCGGGGAGCCCGATCGGGGTGATGCCCCCGTACTCCATGCCCGTCAGCTCCACGGCGGTGTCCATCGGGGCGAAGGACACCTTGCGGGCGCCGAGCCGGCGGCGCACCGCGCCGTTGACGTCGGCGCGTGCGCCGGAGGGGACGAGGCAGGCCGCGAGCGTGGTCTCGCCACCCCGCCGGGCGGCGACGACCACACAGTTCGCCGACTGGGACAGGAGTTCTCGCCCGTAGTGCTCGACGAAAGCGGCGGTGTCGGCGATGGCCGGGTCGGTGTCGATGTAGAGGATCTCCTGGGCGGGCACGCTGCCGGCCCAGGAGCGGATTGCCTCGGCCACCGGCCGGGTCAGCTCGTCGAGACAGTCGGTCGCCGGGCGGGCCCGGTCGAAGGAGCCGATGGGAGCACGCATGCCCGTCATTCTGCACCAGCCCGTTCGGAGTACGGGGATGACCTTGCTGAAGCGGGAGCGGGCCCACCGCCCGTGCGCCGGGTCGCTCGTGGAGGCGGGCGGTCACGAGGGCAGGACCGCCGGGGAGACGGCGGACGGGACCAGCAGGCGCGGGCTTCCCGCGCCCGTCGCGGGCAGTGACCACAGGTCGCCGCCGAAGTCACCCGGAAGCGAGTAGAGCAGGGTCCCGTCGTCGTACCAGAGGGCCTGGTCGTCGACGCTCCGCTGCTCCGCCAGCCCGGTTTCGGCGCCGGTGGCCAGGTCCAGGACGTACAGGCGCCACGGGGCGTCGTCGGGCAGGCCGGTCACCCGCTTCTTGAACGCGATCCGGGCACCGTCGGGCGAGAGCGAGGGGCATTCCACGTTCTCGCGCAGCACGCGCAGTTCGCGGGCCCGCAGGTCGCCCTCGACCAGGTGGGTCCGGCCTCCGGTGGCGAGGGTCGCGTAGAAGCGGTTGTCGTCGGCGGCGAAGGTCACCCCCCAGAAGTTGTGGTCGGCCGCCTGGCGGCGCTTGCCCCCGTCGAGCACCGCGAAGTCCTCGAGGCTCGGGACGAGTACGCCCGACCGGGTGTCGTAGAGGGCGGTGCGGGTGGAGAAGCTGCCGCCCGCGTACGAGTCCCCGCTGACGAACACCGTCCAGGCGAGCAGCTTGCCGCTGGGGGAGACCCGCGCCCGGGTGGGCGTACCCGGGACCTCGAACGAACGGACCGGCCGGAGCGCGGAGTCGAGGACCAGCGCCTCGTAGCTCGGGACGACGCCGCCCGCACGGCGCAGGCAGACGCCCGTGCCCGCGGCCGCGTGGAAGCGCAGGCAGTCCTGGGGCGCGGTGGTACGGGCGTCCGCGGGCGCGGCCAGCGGCACCGAGGCGATCATGTCGCGGCCCGGTCCCCAGGCCAGATTGCGGAACAGCAGCCGGCCCGGCTGCTCCAGGCTCACCTCGCCGGACCTGGCGCGGGGCCCGCCCGGGCGGGCCTCTTCGCGATCGCCGGCCCGGTCCGCGGCCCGGACCACCGACACCACGGCCGTCGCCGCCAGCAGGGCTGAGAACAGCACCAGGAGGAGGACCTTGCGCAGGCTGTGCGTCATCGCAGAGCTCCCTTGCCGAGCACCCCGACCGCCGCCAGGGACAGGGTGAGACCGATGGCCGCGCCGGCCAGCGCGACTCCGGGGCCCGCGTACGTCCAGCCGGCGCCGAAGAGCAGCGCCCCCGCGAAGCGGGCCAGCGCCTGCGCCGTCTGGACCAGGGCCATGCCGCTCGCCCGCAGGCGGGCGGGCAGCAGCGGCCCCGCGGCCGCCATCAGGACGCCGTCGGTGGCCGCGTAGAACGCACCGAGGAGGAACAGGACGAGCACGGCCGGGGCCGCGCCGCCCAGCGGGGAGAGGAGCAGCAGGTACGCCGCCGCCAGCGCCACATGGCCCGCCAGGAAGACGGGGCCGCGCCCGGCCCGGTCCGCGAGCCTGCCCAACGGGACGGCGAGCAGCAGGAATCCGGCCGCGGTCGCCACCGGCAGCAGCGGGAAGGCGGCGGCGGGCAGGTCGAGGCGCCGTTGCAGCAGCAGGTAGACGAAGGAGTCCCCGACGGTGAACACCCCGAGCAGGGCCGCCGCCAGCGCGAGGCGCCGCACCCCGCGGTCGCGGAGCACGGTCGTCAGTCCCCGCCCCCCGGAAGGTGCGGGAGTCCGGGCCGGCCGGGTGCGGACGTCCCGCACGAACAGCGCGAGCAGCAGCACCGCGAAGGCCGCCACGCAGAAGCTCACCGTGAACACGGCCTCGTAGGCGTCGTGCGCCACCCACAGCACGCCGAAGGCGACGAGCGGGCCCAGGAGCGCGCCCGCCGTGTCCATGGCCCGGTGCACCCCGAAGGCCCGGCCCTGCCCCTCGGGCGTGGCGGACAGGGAGATGAGCGCGTCGCGCGGCGCCGTGCGCAGGCCCTTGCCGGCCCGGTCGGCGGCCAGGACCGCCCCCACCGCCCACGGAGTGGAGACCGCGAGCAGCCCCAGTTTGCAGGCGGCGGACAGGGCGTACCCCGTACCCGCCACGAACTTGTGGCGTTCCGTCCGGTCGGCGACCTGGCCGCCGGCCAGCCGCAGGAGGGCGGTCGCCCCCTGGTACAGCCCGTCGAGTGCGCCGAAGGCCAGCGGCGACATGCCGAGGCCCACGACGAGATAGAGCGGCAGGACCGCGGTGACCATCTCGGCGGAGACATCCGTGACCAGGCTGACCAGGCCGAGCACGAGCACGTTCCCCGCGACGGCCGGGCCTGCCGGGCCGATCGGCCCGGACGTCGGGCGGGGGACGCCCTTGGCGCCATCGGCGGCGCGGTTGGCCGACAGGTACACGGATGCCTCCTTCCGGTTCCGTCAGAACCAGTTGAGAGTGAGCGGGAAGGTGGTGCTCGCCGACTTGCCTGCCGTGTCGGTGACCGAGGCGGTGATCTGGAGCGTCCCGGACCCCCACGGCTTGCCGCTGATCCGGCCGGTCGACGCGTCCATGGCCAGACCCCACGGCAGCCCGGTGGCGGTCCACCGCAGCGGGGCCGTCCCGCCGGTGGCCGTCACCTGGATCGTGCAGGACTGGTTGAACTTGCAGGTCTGCGCGCCCGGGTTGACCACGGCCAGGCCGCCCGGCGGCGGCTCCTCACCGCCGGTCCCGAAGACCTCCGTGATCGGCTGGGCGCTCGCCGCGTTGCCCGCGTGGGTCGTCCCGAACAGGTCCTCGAAGGTCCGCAGCAGGTTGAAGTGGTTGTACGCGCTGCCGTACCGGCCCTGCTTGACGTGCGCGCCGGAGAAGACCGTGGCGATCTGGTTGGAACCGAGGAAGTTGTCCTCGTCCCAGGTGAGCACCAGCAGGCTGTTGTTGGCCTTCGCCCACTGCGCGTACGCGTCCAGATTGTTCTTGACCCAGGTGTCTCCCGTGCTCACCGGGCACGAGTGCATGTCGTTGCACTGGTTCGGCACGATGAACGACAGGTGCGGCAGCGCGTTGAAGTCGGTGCGCGGGAACTGTGCCCAGGTCTTGCCGGTGTTGAGCGGCACGTTCTTGAAGGCGAACCACGGATTGTGCTTCTGCGCGTACTGGCCGTTGGTGCAGGCCGTGGACCCCTCGCTCGGCAGGTCCTCGTTGTACGTGGCGAACGTCTTGCCCGCCGCGATGAGTTCCTGGCCGAGGTTCGGCGCGGTCATCGACTGCGGCGTGTAGCAGCCGTCGCCCGTGATGCCCTGGGTGCCGCCGGAGAACATGTTGAAGTAGTTGGGCTGGCTGGGGTGGGTCAGCGCCTTCATCGCCGTCAGGCTCGCGCCGGCGTTGGCCAGCTGGTTGATGTACGGGGCGTTGGCGCTGCCGATGATCTCGCCGTACTGCTTGTTCTCGAAGACGACCACCACCACGTGGTCGTAGCTCGGCAGTGCCGCGGCGGCCGACCTGGGCGCCGACGGGGTGTCGGCGGCCTCGGAGCTGCCGACGGTCATGGCGGTGACGAGGCCGAGCGCGCAGGCGATGCCGGTCGCAGTGGCCCGCCACCTCCGGCCCCGCCCGCTCGGTGGTGCGTCCGGGACGTCGGGTGCTGAATGTCTGGTTCGCATGAGCTGATGCCTCCTGTGTCCTCGCCGTGGCCGCAGCGGCCCGGCTCATTCCTCCCGCCGGGCCGCTCCGGCCACGGCGATGTTCACGAAGCGCGGCGCGGGCAGGCCCAGGCCGCGGAACTCCTCCGCGACCGCCGCACGCACCGCCGTCAGCCGGTCCCGGGGCAGCAGCACCAGCACGCTGCGGCCCGCCCGGCTGCCCGGCGGCCACGCGCTGAGCGCGCCCGCCCGCCGGGCGCACTCGACGCCCCGTGCCAGACCTGCCCGGCGCTCCTGCGCGGAGCCCCGTACGGCCATCAGCACCAGGTGCGTCCCCGAGGCGGGCGGGTCGAAGGGCACGCTCCGCGCACCCAGGCCCGACCCCACGCGCAGGGCCGTGCCGGGGCGCGCGTACAGCACGGCGGAGCGCAGGGCGTCGTCGTCCTGCGGAGCGACCTCCCGGATCAGCCCGGCGAGCAGCTCCCGCGCGGGCCGCGGCTCGCCCTCCCCGGTGTGTACGTCGGCCACGGCGAGCGCGACCGCGCAGTCGAGCGGTTCCGCGAGGCGCAGCCCCGCCGCCTCGGTGAGGGTGCTCTGGACGTGCAGGTCCGTCCCGGCGCGGCCGTACCCGGCCCGGGCGAGGGCCCGCAGCAGCGCGTACGGCCGGGCCGCCCAGGCAGGGGTGTCCGGGTACGGGCCCGTCAGCTCCAGCTCGCAGCTCTGCGCGGGGTGGCTGAGCGAGCTCAGCCTCACCGTGCCGTCCTCGCGCGGGGCCGCGGCAGCCGCGACCGGCCAGCCGGCGGCGGCCACCAGGCCCGGCGAGCCGAGGTGGAAGGCGTGCGGGGCGCTCCACACCGCGGCCGGCGGCCGCCCGTGCGCGGTCTCCAGCGCGTGGGCGACCAGACGGAACAGCGGGTCGGCGGTGGCCCGCCGGGCCAGCGGGAGCCGGACGCCGGCCCCTCCCGTCGTCCCGGCGCTCACCTCGACTCCTTGCGCGCCAGCAGCCGGTACGCGTTGCCGCCGTCCGTGCGGCGGGCCACGGCGGTGCGCACCGCGTCCAGCAGCCCGGCCGCCGCCAGGCAGGGCAGGGCGGCGGCCCGTACCGCCTGGCGGGCCGCGCGCCGGGCCGGGCGGAGCAGGGCGGGGTCGGCCCACGGACTGTGCGGGTCGGGGGCGAGCCGGTTCGCGGTGAGCGCGACGGTGCCCACGAAGTCGTTGTGCTGATGGGCGGGCCCGTGCTGCTCGGCCAGTACGGTGAAGCCGCGTTCGGCCAGCGCCACGCGGAGGTTGACCGCCGGGATCAGGTGCTGGTGCTGGGGCTGGAACCACGGCAGCCAGTGCGGGCCCATCAGCCGCGCCATCCTCGACTGCGGATCGGGCAGTTCGATCAACAGGTGCCCGCCCGGCACCAGGACCTGCGCCGCCGCGTCGAGCTCAGCGAACGGGTCGCGGGTGTGCTCCAGGTAGTGGTACATGCTGACGGCCTCGTACTGACCGGCGAGCTTGCCGGCGAGTTCGGGGAACTGGCCCTGGTAGCCCGTCGCGACCCAGCCGCGCCGCTCGGCCTCCTGGATCCCGTCGCCCATGTCGAGCCCGTCGAAGCGGGTGTCCGGCCACACCTCGCGGGCGACGTCGCAGAAGTGCCCGTGGCCGGTGCCGACATCGAGCCAGGTGGCGGGACTGGCGTACGGGGCGAGCATCGCGGCCCGCGCCCGGTAGTGGGCGCCGAGCCGGCCGAAGACCGTCCCGGCACCCTCGCCGCCCCGGCCGTCGTAGAAGTCGCGGTAGTAGAAGTCCAGCCCCTCCACCGTCAGCCGCGGATTCTGGAAGACGTGTCCGCAGGCGCCGCACTCCTCCAGCGTGAAACGGCCCGGCTTGCCCTGGAGGAGATCCGGCATGCGCACCCGAACCGACAGCCGCGCCGAGCCGCACCACGGGCAGTGGCCGAGCCGTGGTTCGAAGAACCGGTCGGTGCCGCCCGCGAGTTCGGCGGCGTACTCGGCCCTGCGGTCCGGTGCCCCGGCCTGTTCCGGCTCCGGCGCCCGGGCCTCCGCGGCCGTACGCAGCCCCGCGCCGAGCGACCGCAGCGGCCGGGCCGCACTGGCCTTGGCCAGGTCCGCGGGGCGCAGCGGGCCTCCCGCGCTCAGCACCAGGGCGGGCTGGAGCCAGTACAGCCCGGCCGCGGCGACACCCCAGCGGCCGTCCCGCAGGACTGCCGCGGCGAGCAGCGCGAGACCGGCCAGCTGGGCCGCCGAGAGCAGGTCCGGTGGCAGGCCCTGGGCGCGCAGCTCCGCGGCCCGGCCGCTGAGACCGGCGGGAACGGCGCGGGCACTGAGGCCCGGGGCGACGGCCAGATCCGTCGAGGCGGTGGCGTACTCCTTCAAACGGCGGGTGAGCGCCAGGAGTTCCACCCGGTCCCGAGAACGGTCCGGATCCACTCCCGACCGCTGCAGGACGTCCTCGCCGACGAGCACGGCGTAGCCCGCGCCGCGCCCGGCGGCCAGCCGGTCCTGCCGGTAGCCGGCCGGGTCGACCAGCCGCAGCAGCCCGAGCGCCTCCTCCGCGGGCAGGTCCGCCGGCACCAGCTCCAGCACGTCCAGGCCCTCCCGGTCGGCGTGGGCGCGGGCGGCCGCGAGGACCCCCTCGTCCGCGGCGACGCCCCGCGCGGCGAGCAGCCGCCGGCGCGGCCCCGCGGAGGGCTCCCCGGCGGGGAGCAGGACCGGCAGCGCGTGCAGGCGGCGGCGCGCCCGTACCGTCCCGGCGCCGAGTGCCGCGGCGATCGCGGCGGAAACCCATGGGCTCATGCGAGCCCCTCCAATCGGTCGGCTGCGGTGGCGGCGCCCCCCGCGGCGGCGAATGACGCCTGGATCCGCCGGGCCGCACGGCGGTGCGGCCCGAAGTCCTCCAGTACGGCGGTCAGCGCGTCGTGCAGGTCGGCCGGCCTGGCCCGGCCGAAGCGCACCCGGACCCCGGCGCCGGCGTCGGTGACCTGCTGCGCGACGATCGGCTGGTCGTCCCGGATCGGTGCCACGACCAGCGGGAGCCCGTGGGCGAGCGTCTCGCACACCGTGTTGTGGCCGCCGTGGCTCACGACCGCGTCCAGGTGGGGCAGCAGCCGCAGCTGCGGCACGGCCTCCCGGAGCAGGGCGTGCGCCGGTACCGGGCCGGTCAGGTGCCGGGGGGCGGCCACGATCAGCTGGACCCGGTCCGCGAGCTGTTCCCCGGCGGCCAGGACCGCGGCGTAGAACCGGGAGCCCGCCTCCTGGTTGAGGGTGCCGAGCGAGACCAGCACCCGGCGGCGCTCGGGGTCGAGCCGCTGCCAGGGGAAGTCCGTGCCCGGCGGGCGGGACCCGAAGGCGGGGCCCACGCAGGCGTAGTGGCCGGGGAAGGGCCCGGCGCCCCCGATGAGTTCCGGGGTGGAGAAGACCAGCACCAGCCGGTCCGAGAACCGGGGATCCCAGCCGGGCGGCGACCCGCACTCCGCGAGCAGCCCGGCCACCTGGTCCGCCACCCAGTTCCCCACCTTGGGGAAGCCGGCGAACGGCCGGGTGAACTCGGCCGAGGTGCTCGCCGAGGTGGCCCAGGGGATGCCGAGCCGGCGGGCGACCACGGCCCCGGCCAGCGCCTGCTGGTCGGCGACCACCACGTCCGGGTCGAACCCGGCGACGGCCTTCTCCACGCCCGGCACCATCGCGTGGGCCAGCGGCACCAGAGCCTGCGTCCACAGGAACCGCAGGGCGGCGACGCCCCGCAGGTCCCGCCACCGCCCGTGCAGCGCCGCGTACCCGCCGGAGTCCGGACCCGCGGCGTCTCCGGAGGGGAACAGCCGGGCGTGCGCGGGCAGCAGCCCGGACAGCACCTCGGCGGGACCCGTCCAGGCGGTCTCGTGCCCGCGGGCGGCCAGTTCGGCGGCGACGGCGACCGTCGGATTGACGTGCCCGGCGAGCGGCGGGACGACGAAGAGGAACCTCATACGATCAGCGCTCCCGTCCCGGCCCGGCTGACGGCCGCGGCGTGGGCCAGTACGGACTCGCGCAGCACTCCGCTGGCCTCCTTGAGCACGTCGTGGCCGAGCCCGGGCAGGATCCGCAGCGTGCACCACGGGGCGTGCCGGGCCAGCTCCGCGGCGCCCGGAACCAGTTCGGAGTGCTCCCCGCAGATGACGAGCACCGGGCAGCCGATCGCGGCGTAGTCGGCGGGGGTGAAGGTGCGGCCGGCCGCGATGTCGTCGATGAGGGTGGTGCGGTTCAGCAGCGCGTCGGCGATGGCCGTCAGCTTCGCCGCCTTGCGCAGCCGCAGCGAGGACAGTTCGGCGGGGACCCGGCTGTCCTCCAGGCTGAGCGCGGCAACGGACAGGGTGTCGACCATGTTCTCCACCCAGGGGCCGCTGAGCGGCGGTTCGAGCAGGGTCAGGCCCGCGACGAGGTCGGGGCGGGCGAGGGCGGCGTGCAGGGCGAGCGTGCCGCCGTAGCTGTTGCCGACCAGGTGCACCGGCCGCCCGTCGAGCCCGAGGGCGGACAGGAGGGCCACCAGGTCCCGGACGGCGCTGCGGCTGTCGTACCCGTCCGGCGGGCGCTCGCTGAGGCCGTGGCCGCGCAGGTCGTAGAGGACCACCTCGTGCCCCGCCCGCGCCAGCGGCACGCCCAGCGGGCAGTAGAAGCTGGAGAGGTTGTCGACGACGAGGCCGTGCAGGAAGACGACCGGGAGGCCGCGGCCGCCCTCCGCACCGTCGGATGCGTGGACTTCGGCCGCGGGCAGCCGCTGTACGTGGAAGCGCAGCGCGTTGGCGAGGATCTCGGCCATGACCGGCTCACGCCGCCGTGGACGGGCGGACCGGCAGGGAGGCCAGCGCGCCGTGGGCGATCCGTGCGATGTGGTCGACCAGTTCGCCGACCGACATGGCCAGGATCGCCTCCATGTCCTTCTCCGCGATGAAGCCCATGAGGTCGACCCGGGACCCGTAGCGCTCGTGCAGCAGCTCGGCGAGAGCGACGAACTCGATGCTCTCCAGTGCCAGGTCCTCGTTGAAGGTGGTCTTCATGGTGACCTCGTCGGCGAGGAGGAACTCGTCGCCGACGATCTTGACGAGCATGCCGGTGATCTCGGCGAGGATGTCAGATGCCATGGCTGTTCTCCGTCGGGGTCGGAAGGGCTGCGGGGGCGGACGTGCGGGGGAACGCGGTGGCCGGGGTCGGGGTCGGGGCGGTCCGGGTGGCAGGAGCGGCGGGGGTGTTCGCAGCGGTCGGTGCGGTCGGGACGGTCGCGGTGGTCGGTGCGTTCGCGGCGGTCGGGACGGTCCAGGCGACCTGATGGCCCTCGAACGCCGTCGTGCGGATGTGGTGCGCCCGGCCGGCGGGGGAGAGGACCCGCAGTCCGCCGGCCGGATCCTCGGTCACCTGCCAGTGCACGAGCCGCCCGCCCAGTCCCGTCCCCTCCGCCTTCGCGGCGGCCTCCTTGGCGCACCACAGGGTGGTGACGGCCGCGGCGAGGCCGGTTCCGTCCCGGGCCGCCAGCCGCTCGGCGAGGCGGTGCTCTTCCTGGGTGAGCGCGATGCGGATCAGGGCACCGGGGTCCTCGGCCACCGGCTCGACGTCGATGCCGACAGGGGCGTCGGCGTGCGCGAAGGCCACCGCGATCCGGTCCTTGTGGGCCAGGGTCAGGTGCAGGCCGGCGGCCAGGCCGCCGGGGACCGGGCGGCCCGCCTCGTCGTGCCCCACGGTGACCTCGGCCGGGAAGACCGGCCCCGCGCCCCGGTCCCACAGCAGTTGCCGCAGGGCGTCCTTGGCCGCGATCCGACCAAGCAGCCACGGCGCGCGGGCACGCGGCGCGAGCCGCTCGTACACCTCGCGCTCGGCGGCGCCGAGGTAGCGGCGCATGACCAGTTCCTGCGAGGCGGGATCGCCCCAGCGCCGCGTGGCCGCGCACCAGCCGCCGGACTGCGGTTCGCCGATCCCGGACACCTCCGGGGTGAACTTCATCGGCCACACCCGCTCGTCGGCGGCGAACCGGCGGTACGTCCAGTCCTCCAGCCGCGCCCAGACCGCGCCGTCGGGGGTACGCAGCTCCACGTCCCCGCGTACGGACGTGGGCCGCACCTCGCGGATCCGGGCCGTGGCCGCCAGCAGCGTGCCCGCCGCGGGCGGAGGGCCGTACAGGCGGATCCGTTCCAGCACGGCCGGGAACACCAGCCGGTCGGAGTCCAGGCGCAGCTGCATCCAGTGGCCGAGGAGCTGTCCGGCGGCGTCGAGCAGGGCGCCCGGGGCCGGCAGCGCCCGCAGCACGCCGCGGATTCCGTCGTCGGCGACGGCGGTGACCTCGTGGACCCCGGCGAACCGGGGGCCGTGGAACATCCAGCGGTCCCGGTAGAGCGCCTCGGCGGACACCGGCGCGGGGCCTTCGGCGGTGAGGGGCGCCGGATCGGGTGCGGGAGGAGCGCCGTGGCCGGACCCGAGGCGTACGGTGACCGACGCGCAGTCGCCCATGTCCACCCGGACGCGGCCGTCGCCCGCCGGGCGGGTGGTGAACTCGACGTCGACGGCGGGCGCGACGGGGAGCCAGCGCAGGGCGCGCATGTCGTCGAAGCCGGTGACGAGCTGCCCGGGCCGGTCGGCGAGGGCCGCCTCGGCGGCCAGCTCCAGCATGGTGGTCATCGGGACGACGGGGAAGCGGTCGGAGTCCTCCTGCCAGTCCTCGGGTTGCAGGTAGACGCAGTGGTCGCGGACCGAGGGCAGGGTGTCGAGGGAGAGCCGACGGGTGTGCGTGCGCGGCGCCTCCTCGCCGGCGCGGGCCCGGGCGGCCGGTGCGGCGACTGGTACTCCGGTGACGGCGCCGGCTGCCGGGACTCCGGTGACGGTGGCGCGGGCTGCCGGGGCGCCCGCCGGGGGTGTTCCCGACGGGGCCTGGGTGACGGCGGCCAGGGCGCCCGCCCGGGCCGCGGGGGCGGCGGCCAGGGCTTCCGTGACGGCGCGGACGGCCTCCTGCGTCTCGTCGAGGACGGCATCCAGTTCCGACAGGAGCACGGGCCGGCCGGAGACGGCCGCGGGGCCCGGAGCGGAGAGCGGACCGCGCTCCCACAAGGGCTGGACGGCGCCGTTCAGGTGCACCAGCGGGGAGCCGAGGTCGAGCCGGACCGGGTGCCCGGCGCGGTCCGGCGCGGTCCGGCCGGTGAGCCGGTCCCAGCGCGGTTGCAGTCCCTCGGTCCACAGGGCCGCCGCCAGGTGGCGCAGGGCGTCCAGGCCCGGCAGCCGCGGGGTGGAGGCGGCCGCGGCAAGGTGCCCGGTCCCGCGCAGGGTGTCCTCCACGAAGCCGGTCAGGCTGCCCGGCCCGGCCGAGACGAAGGCCCGTACGCCCGCCTCGTGCAGCCGCAGCGTCAGGGCGCGGAAGTCCACCGGCTCCAGCAGGTGCCTGACCACCAGCTCCCGGATCCCGTCCGGGTCGGACGGGTACGGGGCGGCCGTGGTGGCCGACCAGACGGGGAGCGCGGCCGCCTGGAGCGGCAACCGCTCGAAGGCGGCCCGCACCTGGCCGAGGTACGGCTCCCACATGGGCGTGTGGAAACCGGACCGGAAGGGCAGCTCTTGGCCCATCACGCCCTCGTCGGCCAGTCGGCGCAGCACCGACGCGACCTGCGGCGGCGGGCCGCAGACCACCGACTGGTGGGGGCAGTTGTCGTGGCTGACGGCTACGCCCTCCAGCCCGTGCAGGGCTGCGGCCGCCTGCGCCGCGCCGCAGCCGAGGGCCGCGTACACGAGGTCCGGCACCGCCAGGGAGCCGGGCCGCAGCGAGCCGAGGAAGGTGTCGACCGCCTCCTGGGGGTACATCCCGGCGGCGACCATGGCGGCCCACTCGCCGAGGCTGTGCCCCGCCAACAGGTCGGGCCGGATGTCCAGTTCGGCCAGGACCCGGGCGAAGAAGCGGCCGGTGGCCACGGCGTCGAGGGCGCGCTCGACGAGCTCGCCGCCGCCGGTGAGCGCGGGGGCGGCGAGGCCCAGGTGGGCGGCCACCTCGTCGAGGGCGGGTGCGAACTCCGGCTCCAGGCCCGGGAAGAGGAGGGCGAGCTTGCCGCCGGGCTCGGCGGCGTACGGGCCGAGCAGCGGCCGGGGCGTGAACCACACGCCGCCCCGGCCGCGCCAGGGCCGGCCGCGCGCCACGACCTTCGCGGCCAGTGCCCGGCGCTCCCCGGTCGGCTGGGCGATCGCCAGCCGGTACGGACCACCGTGCTCGGCGGAGGCGGAGGCGGAGGCAGAGGCAGAGGTGGACGCGGAGGCGGACGCGGACGTGGCAGCGGAGGTCGGCGCCGCCAGGAGCCGGGCCAGCTCCTCGGGGGTCCCGGCCGTGAGGAGGAGTACGGATCCGGGCCCCGCGGCTTCCCGCGGGCGGACCGTGGCGCGCGCCGGGCCCACCGGGAGGAAGCGGCGTACCGGAGGCCGCGACGCGCGGGCCCGGGGGGCCTCCTCCAGGATCGCGTGGGCGTTGATGCCCCCGAACCCGAAGGCGTTCACCCCGGCCCGGCGGGGCTCCGGGCCCGGCTCCCAGGGCTCGGCCGTGCGCACCGGCCGCATCCGCGTCCGGGCCAGGCCCTCGTGCGGATCATCGAGGTGGAGGGTCGGCGGCAGCACCCCCTCGTGGACGGCGAGCGCCGCCTTGATCAGCCCGGCCATGCCGGAGGCCTGCATGGTGTGTCCGAGCATGGACTTGACCGAGCCCAGCGCGATCGGCCCGGCCGTGTCCCGTCGCCCGAACACGCGGGCCAGGGTGGAGAGTTCGGCCTCGTCGCCGACCGGGGTACCCGTTCCGTGGGCCTCCAGGAGGCCGATCTGCCCGGCGGCTGCCGGATCGAGACCCGCCATCGCCCAGGCCCGCTCCAAGGCCTGGACCTGGCCGTCCACCAGCGGACTCATCAGGCTCGCCGCCCGGCCGTCGCCCGCGACGCCGATCCCGCGGATCACCGCGTACACCCGGTCGCCGTCCCGCTGGGCGTCCGCGAGCCGCTTGAGCAGCACCACGCCCGTCCCCTCGGACAGGAGCGTGCCGTCGGCCCGCCGGTCGAAGGGGCGGATGTGCTCGCTGGGGCTGAGGGCGCCCAGCTGGGTGAACACGCTCCAGAGCGTGGCGATGTGGCAGTGGTGGACGGCGCCCGCGACGACGAGGTCGCAGCGGTCGGCGGCCAGCAGCGCGACCGCCTGGTCCACGGCCAGCAGCGAGGAGGCGCAGGCCGCGTCCAGGGTGTACGCCGGGCCGCGGAAGTCGAGCCGGTTGGCGGTACGGGCGGCGGTGAAGCTCGGAACCAGTCCGATGGACGCCTCCGGCTGCTCCGGGCCCAGGGCCTCCTGGAAGGCCCGCCTGATCGCGGCGATCCGGCCGGCGCTCAGCTCCGGTGCCAGCTCGTGCAGAGTGGTGCTCAACTGGTGTGCGGTACGCACCCGTTGGTCCAGGCGGGCGGTGGCCACGCCCATGAACCCGCCCCGGCCCAGCACCACGCCGATCCGCGCCCGGTCGGCGGGCAACCGGTCCTCGCCGCCTGCATCCGCGATGGCCTCCGCAGTTGCGTGCAGGGCCAGCAGTTGGTCGGGCTCGGCCCCGGCGACGGCGGCGGGCATGATGCCGAAGCGCGTGGGGTCGAAGGCGGCGAGGTCGTCGACGAACCCGCCGCGCCGGCAGTAGAAGCGGTCGCTGCCGGACGGGCCGTCGGGGGCGTAGTACACCTGCGGATCCCAACGCCCGGGCGGGACGTCGGTGATGGCGTCGACGCCGGCGAACAGGTTGTGCCGGTAGGCGGCGAGGTCCCCGGCACCCGGGAACACGGCGCCCATGCCGACGATCGCGGCATCGGTCGGACGGGGGTCAGCGGCCATGGTGGGCCTCCGGGTCCGTCGCGTCCGCCCGCGCCCGCTCGGGGCCGGCCGGCGGGCCCGCTCCGTCAGTTCCGCCCGCTCCGTCAGTCCTGTCAGTGCCGTCCGCTCCCTCCGCTCCCTCCGCTCCGTCCGCCATGAGGACGACCTGTGGATCCGTGCCGTGGGCCAGTTCCGCCAGGAAGGCCTCCGCACCCGCGTCGGGTTCGATGAGCGCGATGCCCCGTTGGGCGTACGCGCGCTCCAGTTCAGGGGTGACCATGCCGCCCGCTTCCGCGGCCCAAGGACCCCAGTCGACGGACAGGACGCGGCCGGGGGAGGCCGCGGACCAGGCGTGGGCCAGGGTGTCCAGGGCGTCGTTGGCGGCCGCGTAGTCGCTCTGGCCGCGGTTGCCGTACACGCCCGCGACGCTGCCGAAGAGGACCAGGAAGGCCGGGGCGGGCGGCGCCGCCGATCCGTCGTCGGTGCCGGCGACCGCGGCGGCGAGGTGGCGGGCGCCGTCCACCTTGGTGGCGAAGACGTCCGCGAAGGCCTGCGGGTCCTTGTCGCGCAGGAGGGAGTCCCGGAGCAGACCCGCACCGTGCACGATGCCGTCGAGCCGGCCGTGGCGGGCCCGGATGCCGGCCACGACCGCGCGTACGGCGGCCTCGTCGGTGACGTCGGCACAGTGGTAGCGGACCGACGCCGCCGTGCCGGCGAGGGCGAGCAGGGTGGCCCGCACCTCCCGGGCGGCCAGGATCCGGGACGCGGCCGCCTCGATCTCCACCGGGGTGCGCAGCCCTCCGGCGATCAGCGCGGCGCGCAGCGCCACCCGGTCGTGTGCCGAGGCGAGCGCGGGATCCTCGGCGGCCTCGGGCGGGGGAGTGCGGCCGATCAGCTCGATGTGGCAGCCCGAGGCCCGGGCCAGCGCGAGTGCGGTGCGGGCGGTGATCCCGCGGGCTCCGCCGGTGAGCAGGACCACGCAGTCGCCGTCCAGCCGTACCCGCGGGGGCGAGGTGTCCGCGAGCGGCGCGGGCATGGTGCGCAGGCCCATGCGGGTGCCGTCGGTGTAGCCGACGGCCACCGGCCCGTCCGGAGCGCACAGTTCGGCGAGCAGGTGGGCGGCGATGCGTTCCGGGCGGTCCTTGGGGTCGAAGTCCACGGCCCGTACGAGGACTCCCGGGCATTCGAGCGCGGCGCTGCGGGCGAACCCGCGCAGCCCCAGCCCCGGAAGCGGATCGGGCGCGGCCGGGCCGTGTCCGAACGCCCCGCCCGCCGCGGTGGCGACGAGCAGCCACCGCACCCCGGCGACCAGCGCCCCGCGCAGCCTGGGGAACGCCTCGGGCAGGACGGGATCCTGGCCGGGGCGCAGGGCACTCAGATCCACGAGGCCGTCCACCCCTTCGGCGCCCGCCGGCTGATCGGCGGGTACGGTGCGCACCCGTGCCCCGTGGGACTCCAGCAGTGCGGTGAGCGCGGGCCCCACCCCGAGCTCGTCCTCGACCACGGCGAACGTCCGCCCGGCCAGTACCTCCGCGGGGTCGCCCGTGGCGGGCGGCCCGGTGGGGGAAGCCTCGACGCGGTGCCGCACCGGGGGCCGTACGAGGGCCCGGTCGCGCTCGGCCGGGGCCTGCGCGGGGGCCGAGGCCGAGGCATGGACCGGAGCCGGAGCCGGAGCCGGAGCCGTAGCCGGAGCCGGAGCCGGAGCCGTAGCCGGGGCGACGGGCCGGGCCGGGGCCGGCGCCACGGCCCGGTCCCCGGACGGGGGAGCGTCCGGCGCCGGCTCCCGGGAGGTGATCCAGTCCACGATCCCGCGGAGCGTCTTGATCCGGGACAGCTCCTCCACGGCCGACTCCCCGGCGCCGTCGAGCTGTCGGGGCAGGCCGATGCGCTCGGCCAGGGCGCCGACGATCTCCACGCGCTTGATGGAGTCGACCGAGAGGTCCGCCTCCAGGTCGAGGTCGGGGCCCAGCATGTCCCGCGGGTAGCCGGTGCGGGTGTGGACGATCTCCAGGACCGAGTCCATCACCCCGTCCGCGGTGAGCGGCCCCCGAGCGGCCGGGACCGCTGCCGGCTCCTCCGCATCGGCGGGGGCTCCCACCCCTCCCGCCGCTGCTACCGCGTCCGTCGCTCCCGCCACCGGCGGCCGCGCAGCCGGGCTCGCCGCCGGGGCCCCCTCGGCGCCCAGATAGCCCAGCAGGACCTCGCGTTGGGCCGCCACCAGCTCCCGCGCGCCGCGCAGGTACTCCAGTACCGCCTCCTCCCGCCGGTCCGCGGCAGCCGCGGGCTGCGGCAGGGCGACGCGCCGGGCCGGGCGCAGGCCGCCCGCCACGGGCGAGCCGTCCGCCGTGCGCACCAGATGGCCGTCGACCAGCCAGCCGGGACGGCGGGGCGCCCGCTCGGGCAGCAGGGCGGTCCGCCCCTTGAACAGCGCCTCGGGATCCACCGGCACTCCGGCCGCCGCCAGCTCCGCGAGCGCGGCGAGCAGCCGGGGCAGGCCCGGCTCCCCGGGGACGTCGCAGGCCACGGCCGTGTGCGGCCGGTCTCCCAGGATCCTGCCGACCAGGCCCGTCAGCACCCGGCCGGGCCCCGCCTCGACGAACGTCCGTACCCCGGAGGCGTACATGGCCTCGATCTGGTCCACGAAGCGCACCGGTTCGGCCACCTGCCGGGCGAGCACCTCGCGCACCTCCGCCGGATCGGCGGGGTACGGCAGGGCCGTGGCCGTGGACCAGACCGGGACAGCGGGTTCCGCCAGCGGCGTCCCGGCCAGCTCGGCGGCGAGGCCGGTCACGGCCCCGGCCACGACCTCGCTGTGGAAGGCGCAGGCCACCGGGATGCGTTCGGCGCGCAGCCCGGCGGCGTGCAGCGCGGCCAGGGCCGCCTCGACGGCCGGCGTCGGACCGGAGACCACGCACTGGGCCGGCGCGTTGTGGTTGGCGATCACGCACCCGGCCCGCTCCGCGATCTCCCGGACCTGCTCGGGGGCGGCCGCCACCGCGGCCATCGTCCCGGGGTCCTGCCCGGCGGCCTCCAGGATGGCCGCCGCCCGGCGGCCGCTCAGCCGCAGCAGAGCAGCGGTGTCGAAGGACCCGGCGGCATACAGCGCGGTCAGCTCCCCGTACGAGTGTCCGGCGGTGCAGTCCGGCCGGACGCCGAGCGAGCCGAGGAGGAGGTGCGAGGCCGCGCCGGCCAGGCCCAGCGCGGGCTGTGCCACCCGGGTGTCGGTGACGGCGGACCGCTGCCGCGACCGCTCCTGCGGAGTGAAGGCGGCCGGCGGGAACATCGCCGCCACCACCTGCCGCGGAGCCTCGTCCAGCAGTCCCCGCAGCCGCGGGAAGGCGACGTAGAGGTCCCCGAGCATTCCGGGGCGCTGGCTGCCCTGTCCGGGAAAGAGGAACGCCACCTTCCCGGGATCCGCCCCCGGTGCCCGTACGTGTACCCCGTCGCCCGCGGTGAAGCCGCGGGCCCGTACCAGCTTGGCGGCGAGGTCCTCCAGGCTCTCCGCGATCACCGAGACCTGTACGGGGCCGGATGCCGACGCCGCGGTCTCGGCGGCCAGGTCGCGCAGCGGCCAGGGCCGTCCCGCGCCGTCGTTCTCCTCCAGCCGGGCCGCCAGCCGGTCCATCGCCCGCGCCGCCGCGGCGTGGTCGGCGCCCCGGAAGCAGAACAGCTCCGCGGGCCAGGCGTCGAGTCCGTGCGCGGGCTCCTCCTCGTGACCCGCCAGTACG
Organism: Streptomyces sp. NPDC048255; assembly: GCF_040652415.1. NCBI lineage: Bacteria > Bacillati > Actinomycetota > Actinomycetes > Kitasatosporales > Streptomycetaceae > Streptomyces > Streptomyces sp. NPDC048255. The sequence continues at coordinate 10,926 of NZ_JBEZMA010000009.1, read as the reverse complement.
GCGTGGTAGTTCGTACCGCCGAAGCCGAAGGCGCTCACACCGGCGATCCGCCGGCCCACGGGCGCCGCCCACGGCCGGGCCTCGGTGTCGAAGAAGAACGGGCCCGTCCCCGCCCGCCAGTCCGGATGCGGGTGGTCGAGGTGCAGCGTCGGCGGCCGCACCCCGGCGTGCACCGCGCGTGCCGCCTTGATCAGTCCCGCCAGTCCGGCGGCGCACTTGGTGTGGCCGATCTGGGACTTGACCGAGCCGAGCGCGCACCCGGCGGCGCCGTCGCTCGCGGAGCCGCCGGAGCTCGCGAGGTTCCCGGAGTTCCCGGAGTTCGCGAGGTTCCCGGAGTTCGGGGAGTCCGCGGAGGCCCCGAACAGGGCGGTCAGCACCGCCAGTTCGGTGCCGTCGCCGACCACCGTCCCGGTACCGTGCGCCTCGACCAGCCCCACGTCGGCCGGCGCGATGCCCGCCCGCTCGTACGCCCGCTCCAGGGCGCGCCGCTGGCCGTCGGGCCGGGGCGCGGTCAGCCCGAGGGAGCGCCCGTCGCTGGAGGCGCCGACGGCCTTGACGACCGCGTACACCCGGTCGCCGTCCCGCTGCGCGTCCTCCAGCCGTTTGAGCACCACCGCGGCGACCCCCTCGCCCAGGGCGATCCCGTCGGCGGCCGCGTCGAAGGGGCGGCACCGGCCGGTGGGGGACAGGGCGCGCACGGAGGCGAACATCAGGTAGTCGTTGATGCCGTTGTGCACGTCGGCCCCGCCGCACAGCACCATGTCGCTGTCCCCGGAGCGCAGTTGGCGGCAGGCCAGGTCCAGCGCCGCCAGCGACGAGGCGCAGGCCGCGTCGACCGTGCAGTTCGCGCCGCCGAGGTCGAGCCGGTTGGCGATCCGGCCCGCGATGACGTTGGCCAGTACGCCGGGGAAGGAGTCCTCGGTGAGCTTGGGCAGCTGGGCGTCCAGTTCCGCGGGAACCTCCCCGAGATAGCCGGGATAGAGGGCCCGGAAACCGTAGGCGCCCGCCAGATCCGTGCCCGCCTCCGCGCCGAAGACCACCGAGGTGCGGGAGCGGTCGAAGGCGCGTCCGCTGCCGTAGCCGGCGTCCGCGAGGGCCCGGCCGGCGATCTCCAGGGCGAGGAGCTGCACCGGTTCGATCCCGGCCAGCGAGGCCGGCGGGATGCCGTGCGCGAGCGCGTCGAAGGGCACCGGGGGCAGGAAGCCGCCCCACCGTGACGGCGTACGCTCCCCGGCCCGCGCAGGGTCGGGGTCGAAGTAGAGCGCCGGATCCCACCGGTCGGCCGGCACCTCGGTGACGGCGTCCCGGCCCGCGACGACGTTCGCCCAGAAGGCGGCCAGGTCCCCCGCACCCGGATACGCGCAGGCCATGCCGACGATCGCGATGTCCAGCGGCTCGGCGGGCTCCGCCACGGGCGGCCCGGCCGGGGCGAGTTCCCGGGTCCGCCGCTCCAGGAAGGCGCTGGCCCCCTCCGTCACCTGCGCGTGCAGGGCGGCGACCGTGGTCGTGGCCGAGCGGGCGGTGGCGGCCTGGCCGAGCATGAAGAGCCCCTCGCGCCGCTGCTCCTCCTCGGTCGCCGGCACCGGGCCGGCGCTCCCGTGCCGCAGCCCCTTGCTGGCCAGGCGCAGCCGCCCGAGGTTGAGCCGCTCCAGCTCCTCCCACACCTCGCGCGGGCTCACGCCGTCCGCCGTCATCCGCAGCCGCGTCGCTTCGAAGGCGTCGGCGTACTCGGTCTCCGCGCACCGCGTGGCGTGTCCCGGCGCGGTCCGCAGCAGGACGGTCGCCTCGCAGTCGAGGGCGGCGGCCTGGAAGCCGGGCAGTACGGCCCCGGCGGTGACCGCCTCCGCGGTGAAGAGGTAGGCGGTGCCCATCAGGACGCCGATCCGGGCACCCCGCCCCACCAGCGGCGCGGCGGCGACCGCGACCATGGCGGCCGACCGCTCGTCGTGGATGCCGCCGGCGAAGAGCAGGTCCAGTGCCGGGGCGTCCTCGCAGGCCAGCAGCCGGTCGATCTGCTCCTCCCACAGGGTGAAGGAGGACCGGGGGCCGATGTGACCGCCGCACTCCAGCCCCTCGAAGACGAACCGCCGGGCGCCCTGTGCGAGGTACTGCTCCAGCAGGCCGGGGGAGGGGACGTGCAGGTACGTCCGCGTGCCCCCGGCCTCCAGCGGCGCCGCCTGGGCCGGCTGACCGCCCGCGATGACGGCGTACGGGGGGCGGACCTCCGCGACCGCGGCCAGCTGCTCGGCGCGCAGTTCGGGCGGCGCGAAGCCGAGCAGGCCCACGCCCCAGGGCCGGGCGCCCAGGCGGCGTGCGGTCTCGGCGAGCAGGGTGCGGACCTCGTCGCCCGGCATGACGGCGAGCGCCAGGTACGGGACCCCGCCCGCGTCCGCGACGGCCGCGGCGAACGCGGCCTGGTCGCTGACCCGGGTCATCGGGCCCTGGGCCACGGGGAGATGGGGGGCCGCGGGGTGCGGCCGGAGCGGGGCGCTCTCCACGGCCGCGTCGAGATGGGTGGCGACCGCCTCGCGTACGGCCTGCACCACGCCGCCCGTGGTGCGGTGGCGGGCCGCGAAGCGGGCGGCGAAGGCACCGTCCTGGCCGAGGGGCAGGGAGTGGGTGTGCAGCCCGCGGGCGCCGAGCCGGTGGGGGAGCTCCCCGGGATCGGGCGGCGCGAGGTCGGGGCGGGTGTAGATCCGGTGGCCCGCGACGACCAGGGTCTCGCTGCCGTCCATCGCGCGGAGGGCGGCGGTGATCTCCCCGGGGAGGGCGGCCTCGCCCTCGGTGGTGAGGGCGAGTTGGGCGTCGAGCACCACCCCGGCGGCGCCGCCCGCGACGGCGGCGGCCGCGGTGTGCGGGCCGATGCCGCCCTGGGCGAGGACCGGGACCGTCACGTCCGGGTCGGCCAGCAGTCGCTGGAGCAGGACGAACGTCGTCAGTTCACCGACCCGGCCGCCTGCCTCGTGCCCCTTCGCGACGACGGCGTCCGCCCCGGCGGCCACGGCGTCCGCCGCCTCCTGAGGGCTGGTCACCTCGGCCCATACCCTGCGGGCGCCGCCGGCCGCCCAGGCTGCCGGACGCGGCTGCTGGGCGGGATCGGCCAGGAGTACGGTGTCCACCTCGGCCGGCAGCTCGTCCGGCCAGACCGGGCAGCCGACCGGCACCCGTACGCCGTACGGCTGTCGCAGGGTCCGCGTCGCCTGGGCCAGGGCACGGCGGGCGGGGCCGGCGTCTCTGCCGAGATCGAGCAGGCCGAGCGCGCCGGCGCGCTCGGCGGCCACGACGATCCTGGGGTTGGGCTCCTCGAAGGGGCTGACCGCGACGACGAGGTCGCGGACGGCGGAACGGACCGGCTGGGGGGTCACAGGCGCTCCTGACAGGCCGAACGGGCAGGGGGAACGGTGCGGTGCTGTACGGTGCGGGCCAACGGGCTGGGGAACGGGCAGCGCGGGCGGACGGGACGGACCGGGCGCAGAGCGGTGGCGCCGAGCGGTGGCGCCGAGCGGTGGCGCCGGGCGTGGTGCGGAGCGGTGGCGCGGGGGGTGGCGCGAAGCTGTGGTGCGGAACGATGGCGCGGGGAATGGCGCGAAGCGGTGGCGCGAAGCGGTGGTGCGGAGCGATTGGCGCGGGGGACGGCGCAGAGCGGTGGCGGGGTCGTGCGGCGAGGGCCCGGGCAGGTCAGGGGGGTGGCGAGGGTCCGCTCAGGCCGCTCCGGGCGGGCACCCACCATGGGTGACCGCCGGTAACGCCGTCATGCCGCGTTGCATCGTGCGGTGGCCGCCTGTGAGTGTCAACGGCCGCATTGGTAGGGTCCATTCGCTTTCGGCCGCCCGGCGGCCGCTGCGAAATCCGTAGCCTGGAACCGCTCCCACCGCCTGGGCCTGCGATGTTCCACACACCGGAAGCATTCCTTCCGCGTGGCGGCGGAGCCGGGCCCCCCGGTCGGGCATGCCGGGTCGGTATGGCTCGCAGTGAACCCGGTATGAGGGCTTCCGTAATCGGCCGTTTGTTCACTCGGCCGCCCCTTACACCTGAACGGTCCTGGAGTTACCGTCCGGTCATGACCCCCACACTCGCGCAGCTTCGGTACCTCGTCGCCGTCGCGGACTGCCGCTCCATCACCGGCGCGGCGGCGTCGGTGTTCGTCGCGCAGTCCGCCCTCTCCCGGGCAGTTCAGGCCATGGAGCGGGACCTCGGAGTGGAACTGCTCGCCCGGCGCGGGCGCGGCGTGGACCTCACGCCCGCGGGCACCCGCGTGGTCCGGCTCGCCCGTACGGTGCTCGACGCGGTGGAGGCGATCGAGGACGTCGGCGCCCCGCACGGGCAGAAGACCCGGGCCACCCTGCACGTCGTGGCCACCCCGACCCTGGCGCTCGACCTGGCCGTCGATCTCGTACCCGCCTTCACCGAGCGCAGCCCGGGTATCGACGTACGCCTGCACCAGCACGACAGCCGGGAGGTTCTCGTGCAGGAACTCATCGACGGAACAGCCGAGTTGGGGCTGGTCGACCTGCCGGTGGACAGCGAGCTGTCGGCGCACCACATCCAGGAGCGGGAGGTCGTCCTGATTTCGCCGCTCGGTTCCCGGCTGCCCGACCCGCTGCCCTTCCGGATGCTCGACGGCCTGGACATGGTGCTGCCGGCGCCGGGCACGGGCCGCCGTACGGAGCTGGAGGCGATGTTCAGCTGCCTGGGAGTACGGCCCGTACCCACGCTGGAAGTCAACGAACGGCTGGCCTGGGTGACCGGCGTGATCGACGGCCGGGGCTCGCTCATCTGGTACCGGGACGTCGTCTTACGGGCCTTCGGACGCCGCGCCGAGGTGCGCTCCTTCACCCCGCCGCTGCTGCGGCCCGTAGGCCTCGTGCACGCCAGACGCCCCCTGAGCCGCGCCGCTCGGGCCTTCCTCGCCCACGCCCGGCACAACTCGCCCGTACGCGAGCCCAGTCGTTGACCGCCGGCTTCCCCGGCCGGCGAGGGGAGGCGCTCCGGGCACGCCATGCCCGCCCGGCATCGGTCCATGCCCAACGCGGAGGTGCCCGCCGCTTGGGAACTGCGGCTGTCACCCCCACATTGTGCGCATGTCCCGACTCCTCGTGTCCCCCCGCGCCGCGGCGACCGCCGCCGCGAGCCTCGTCCTGCTGTGGCCGCTGCCGCAAGCCGCAGCCGCAGCCGTGCCCCTACCCGCGTCCACCTCTGGGAAGGCCGCGCAGCCGCAGCCCGCGGTGCCCTCGGCGGCAGCCGCCCCGGAGCGCAAGTGCACCCTGCCCGCGGGCCTGGCGGAGATCAGCGGGCTCGCCATGAGCACGCGCCACCCCGGCGTCTTCTACGCCGTCAACGACAGCGGCAACAGCAACCAGGTCTTCGCGATCGACTGCAACGGGCCCACCGGCCAGCTCAAGGCCACCCTCACCGTCGCGGGCACCTCCAACACGGACTGGGAGGCGCTGGCCCTCGGCAAGGACCCGGCCGGCCGCCCGGTGATCCTCGTCGGTGACATCGGCGACAACTTCAGCGGCCGCGCCGAGCTCTCCGTCCACAGCTTCCCCGAACCCGAGACCCTCGCGGGAGCCGCCACCGTCACCCCCGTCACCTACCGCTTCGCCTACTCCGACGGCCGCCACGACGCCGAATCGCTCCTCGCCGACCCCGTGACCGGGCAGTTGTACGTCGCCAGCAAGCTCATCGGCGGCGCCGGCCAGCTCTACAAGGCCCCGCTGCCGCCCCAGCCCGGACAGCTCAACACCCTCACCCCGGTCCGCCCCGGTCCCGTCTTCGCCACGGACGGCGCCTTCTCGCCCACCGGAAAGTCCTACACCCTGCGCAGCGGCGGACCCCTCGGGGCCAACACCGCCTCGGTGTACGACGCGGCGACCGGAGCCAGACTCGCCGATGTGGCACTGCCCGCCCAGCCCCAGGGCGAGATCGTGACGTACGCCGACTGCGCCACGCTCCTGGTGGGTTCCGAGAACGACAACCAGATCTGGCGTGTGCCGCTGCCCGCGGAGGCCGCTCCCGGCTGTGACGGCACCACCCCGCCGCCCACTGGGGACCTCAAGCTCGCCAACCCCGGCCCGCAGACGTGCAAGTTCAACCAGAACTGCACGATCCAGCTCACCGCGACCGGAGGCAAGCCGCCGCTGCGCTACGCCGCGAGCGGGCTGCCCTGGGGGCTGACCCTGGACGCCGCGACGGGCCGGATCAGCGGCAAGCCGTGGGGATCGGGCACCGTCCAGATCACCGCCACCGCCACCGATGCGACCGGAGCCTCCACCAGCACCACCTTCCCCCTCACCCTCAACTGGTTCTAGCGCCACCCGGCTGGGGCTGAACGTCACCCGGCCACACCCCTGCGGTGTGGCCGGTCCCCCCGGGAAATACGGGAACCATCCGAGGGCTCCGGCTGTTGGTGAAGGAGACGGCTGAGGGTTCTTGGGGAGAACGCGGGGGAGTCGTGCTCGGTCACACCATGCTGAAGGTCTTGTCCCGTCCCATGTACAGCCGGTTCGACGATCGGGAGGGCCTGGATCTCGCGGCCGTGGAGCTCGCGTTCCACCGTCTGTCCGCGCGGGCGCCCCAGGACCGTCGTGGGGCCCTGGAGGCCCTGTCCGGCGAGGACCGCGAGGATCTGATCATCGGCGCGTTCGCCTATGGCGCGACGCGCGAGGACCCGTGGAACACCCGGTCCGACGCGAACCTCCTGGCCACCGCGCTGGAGGCCTTCACGTCCGGCATCGTCGTGAGCGGCAGGGTGGAGGAGGACCCGGCCCTGCGGCTGACCCCCTCCTCGTCCGTTCTGCTGGCCCGGATCGCCGCGCGGCACCTGCCGCCGGGCGTGCTCAACGTCGTCTGCGGCGACCGCGACACCGGCCGGGCGCGCACCGCGCACCGCGACGTCGCCCTGATCGCGGTCACCGGCAGCGTGCGGGCGGGCCAGGAGATCGCGGCCGCGGCGGCGGCCGGCCTCAAACGGGTCCACCTGGAACTCGGGGGCAACGCCCCGGTCATCGTCCACGACGACGTGGACGTCGAAGCCACCGCCGCGTCCCTCGCCGCCGTCGCCTACTACAACGCGGGCCAGGACTGCACCGCGCCCACCCGGCTCCTGGTGCACCACCGGATCCACGACGCGTTCCTCGTGGCCTTCGCCGCCGCCACGCGGAAGCTGCGCACCGGAGCCCCGGACGACCCGGACGCCGACTTCGGCCCCCGCAACAACGCGGACCAGCTCGCCCGGGTCCAGGCCCTGCTGGACCGCGTTCCCGCCCACGCGGAGATCGTCACCGGCGGCGCGCGCCTCCCGCACCCGGGCTTCTTCCACGAGCCCACCGTGGTCGCCGGCGTCCACCAGGAGGACGAGATGGTGCAGGAGGAGATCTTCGGCCCCGTCGTGACCGTGCAGTCCTTCACCGACGAGGCCGACGCCCTGCGCCTGGCCGACGGCGTGCGCTTCGGGCTGGCCGCGAGCGTATGGACCACCGATCACGACCGTGCGATGCGGGCGACGCGGGCCCTCCACACCGGGATCGTCTGGGTGAACACCCACGGCACGACCGTTTCCGAGATGCCCCACGGCGGAGTCAAACACTCCGGCTACGGCAGCGACCTCTCGCTGTCCGGCCTCCTGGACTACACCCAGGTCAAGCACGTCATGCTGTGAGCGGAAGGAGCAGGCGACCCGCCTGCGTGCCTCAGGAGCTGCCGCCGCTGATGCCCGGGGCGACGAAACGCCGGTGCAGGGGGAAGAACTGCGGCTCGGGGTCGCTCTGCACGCCGAGTTCGCCCTTGAGCACGGGGGCGATCCGCGCGGCGATGAAGCGGTTGAAGTGATCCTCCGACTCCCAGATGTCGAGGACGTTGAGGCCGCCGGAGACGAACCACGCGGCATGCAGGACGCACCCGTCCGGCGCGTCCTGCTCCCATCCCACCTTCTGACGTACCGCGTCATAGATGTCGGGCGTGATCTCGGGCCAGGAAAAGGTCATCACGACTGCCATGGAGCTTCCTCTCGATCGCCTGGACGCGCAGTGGCCTGCTGGCCCGCGCCATCGCACTGCGACGCTAAGCCGCAGCTCCCGCCTCTGCACCGCGGGGCGTCCATTCGTGCTGCCCGTTGCCCGGCGCGGGCGTACACGCCTGCGCAGGTCCGGACCCGGCACGGGCTCCCGGACGCTGCCGCAGGCAGGTCAGGGCCCGGCCGGGGTGGCTACCCGTCCGGCCGGGCCCTGGCTGTGTGGACCTGCTACAGGTCGTCGTGCAGGTCTTCCTCGCGGAGCAGGTCGTCGTCACGGCGACGCGTGGATTCGTCGGCCTCGTGACCCTTGCCGCGGGAGGGCTTCGCGGGTTGGCCCGGCTGCTGGTGGTGCGTCGGGTTCTGGCCGGCGGGGCGCTTGGGCTGCGCACCCATCTCGTCGGGGCCCTTGCCCGACTGGCCCGGCTGCTGCCGCTTGTCCTGCTTACCGCCCATCACGGTGCTCCTCGCACTCGAGAATGCTTGCCTTCCCACACTCACACGAATGGTGACGATCTGCATCATTTGGCTACGCACAGTGCTCCCCGCGCGCAGGCCCGCCCGGCGGTCGATGCCCGGTCCGATGGGCTCGACGGCATGGCCGCCTGCCCACGGGGCATCGGAACGGTATGGAGACTTCCGCTCAACCACCTGTGCGTAGCAAGGAGTCGGGGGGATCCGGCTCGCGGCGGACGGTGACGGTGGCCGCGATCCTCGTGGCAGTCGCCGCGATCCTCGTCATCGCCGGGCGGTTCAGCCTGCTGCCAGGCTTCGGAGGGCTCTTCGGCGACGAGAGCCGTGACCGGTCGGGTCCGGCCGTCCTCAAGTCGATCCAGAACATGAGCCGTTACGAGGGCGCCGCGGGGAACTTCCAGGTCGTCGTCGACCTGGAGAAGGACGCCAAGCTGCTGCCCGACGCCATCCGGGGCACCCGCATCCTCTACGTCGGGGCGGGCACGGTCAGCGCCTACGTCGACTTCGGCCGACTCGGGGAGCAGAGCGTCACCGTGAACGAGGACCGCACCGAGGCCGCCCTGCGACTGCCGCACGCCACCCTCGGCGACCCCGCCCTGGACCCGGCCCGTTCCTACGCCGTGTCCAAGGAGCGGGGCCTGCTGGACCGGCTGGGCGACCTCTTCTCCGACAACCCGGCGAGCGAACAGGCCGTCCAGCAGCTCGCGGTCCGGCACATCGCGGACGCGGCCCGCGACAGCGGCCTCACCCAGCGCGCGCAGGAGAACACCACCGCGATGCTCGTGGGCCTGCTCCGCTCCCTCGGCTTCCAGCAGGTCACGGTCACCTACAACTGAGCCGCGGACCGGTGCGCGTGCGTGCCCGGCCTGATCGGCGAGGCCCTAGGGAGTGTCGTCGAAGTGCCGTCTGGCTGGTGGGGTCCGGCACGCACGCTCGCCGCGTTGTCGTCGGTCGCCGATGCTCCGCATCGACTCCCTCCTCCGCCTTGCGATCGCACGCACCAGGCCCCACCAGCACCGCCCTGCGGGCCGCCGACGCCACTTTGACGACACTCCCTAGTAGCGCAGGGCCGTACCGGTCTCCGCCGACACCGTGCCGGACAGCTTGTGCGTACTGCGGGCCGTGCCCTGGCCCGTGCCCTTGCCGGCCACGTCCGAGACCGTCACCACGACGGTGTCGAGCAGCTTGCCGCCCTCGTCCTTGAACTCGACCTGCACCGCGAAGGACTTCGCCGCGTCGTCGGTGTTCCGCACGGTCACGGGAACGGTCGTGTACCCGTCCGCGTCGGTCGTCGGCGTCCCCAAGGACACCTGGTCCCTGGCATCGACCCCATCCTTGATCTCCGCGAGCTTGTCCTTCGCGACGGCCGCGGCGGACTCGGCGGCCTTCTTGGCCTCGGCAGCGGCCGACGAGACCGCCTCCCCGGCCGACTCGACGGCCGCCGCGGCGCTCGACACCGCGCCGGACGGGTCGCCGGCGCCGTTCGAACAGCCCACGGCACCGAGCGCCACCGCTGACAGCGCCACCGCACCTGCCACACCACGCATCCACGCGACCGCGGTCACCATGCCTCCAAGATTCTTCCGGGCTCCCCAGTCAAAGGCCCCGCGGGCTCCGACGCCCACCGCACAGGGCATACGGGTCAAGGCGCGCGCGGTGGTGCCGTCGCGTGCCGCCGCGCAGTCACGCCCCGCGCCGCGTCCGTGATCGATCGTCGGTGCGTTCGATCGTCGGCGATCGAATCTTCGGCCCATCGGACGCGGACCGGAGGCCGGGTTTCGCCACTGGCCTCCGAGGGGCACTGCCAGGATGGGCAGAGCTGCCCGATTCCGCTTCCGGGAGGACGAGTTGACCGCTCCAGAGGGCGAGGGGCCCCAGGCCCCGCCGAGGCCGTCGTACCCGCTGAGGACCTCTCCGCGAGCCCACCGGCCGCAGGCGGCGGCGGAGCCGACGGCCCAGCTGAGCCTGCCCCGGCCGCGCATGCGGATCAGGAACCGGCAGACGGCGGCCCTGACCTTCCGGGCGGACGAGTGGGCCGCGCCGAAGGCTGCCGGCCAAGCCCTGGAAACGGTTCGGGGCTGGGGCTACCCGGGGCTGGACGAGCAGGATCTCGCGGCGGCCGTACGGGTGCTGGTCGACGCGGCCGTGCGGGACGGCGGGCGCCGCGTCAGCGTGCACCTCGGTGACCAGGCGGACAAGATCCTCGTCATCGCCCTGAGCCACCGGCCCGGGAGTGCGCCCGAGGGCGACGCCTTCGCCGAACTCCGGACGCTGGCGACGGTGGACAGCTGCGGCGACGACCTGGCCGAGGACGGCCGTCGCGTCTGGGCCGTCCTCGACACCGCTTAGGTCCTGTCCGGGCGATCTTCGTGGATCAGCCCGCGTCGTCTGGTGCGGTGCATCGCAAGGCGGAGGATCGCAGCTCGTACTTGGCCGTACTC
>NZ_JBEZMA010000008.1:22900-193868 GCF_040652415.1 Streptomyces sp. NPDC048255 | reverse complement strand
GCCCGGTGCCCGGCGGAGCCGGGTTCCTGGGGCTCCGCCCCAGACCCCGCGCCTCAAACGCCGGCGAGGCTGGAGTGCCCCGGCCAAGGCTGGGAGGGCGCGCCTGCGGAAGCTCCGCGCAGCGGGACCCCGTCGGGTTCGGTCAGAGCGGCAGGACCGCGTGGACGCGGTAGCCGCCCCCGTAGCGCGGCCCGGCGAAGCAGGACCCGCCCAGGGCGGTCGCGCGCTCGCGCATGCCGAGCAGGCCGTGGCCCCCGCCCGGCTCGGCCGGCTCCGGCGCCCCGTCCGCCGCGGAGCCCCCGTCGTCCAGTACGGTCACCTCCACCGAGGACCCGACCCGCACCACGCTGACCTCGGCCTTGGCCCCCGGACCGGCGTGCTTGCGCACATTGGTCAGCGCCTCCTGGATCACCCGGTACGCCGCCAGGTCCACGGCCGCGGGCAACGGGCCCTCCCCGCCGCCCAGCTGGAGCATCACCCGCACCGGCAGCCCGGCGTGCAGGAAGGTGTCCACCAGCTCGTCCAGTACGGCCAGCCCGGGGGCCGGCTCGGTCGGCGCCTCCGGGTCACCGGACTGCCGCAGCAGCCCGACCGTGGCCCGCAGCTCGTTCAGCGCCGACCGGCTGGCGTCCCGTACGTGGGCGAGGGCCTCCTTGGCCTGGTCCGGCCGCTTGTCCATGACGTGCGCGGCCACTCCCGCCTGCACGTTGACCAGGGCGATGTGATGGGCCACCACGTCGTGCAGGTCCCGGGCGATCCGCAGCCGCTCCTCGGCGACCCGCCGCCGGGCCTCCTCCTCCCGGGTCCGCTCGGCCCGCTCGGCGCGCTCCCGGATGGCGTCGACGAAGGCCCGCCGGCTGCGCACCGCGTCACCGGCTGCGGCGGCCATCCCGGTCCAGGCGAAGATCCCGAGGTTCTCCTGCGCGTACCAGGGCAGCGGTCCGGCCAGCATGGCCACGCCCGTCAGCCCCGCCATCGTGAGCAGCCCGATCCGCCAGGTCGTGGGCCGGTCGGTGCGGGCGGCCACCGTGTACAGGGCGATCACCGTGCACATGGCGACGGGCGCCCGGGGCTCGCCGGTGGTCAGCTCCAGCAGGGAGAGCCCGCAGGTGACCGCCAGCACGGTGCGGGACTGCCGGCGCCGGAACACCAGGGCCGCCGCGCCGAGCAGCATCAGCAGCAGCGAGAGCGGATCGGGGTTCCGGGTCCCGAAGGTCGGCCCGTGCGGCCCGTGCGGATCGGCGAAGGATCCGACGACCATGGAGACGAACGCCCCGGCCGCGAGCACGGCATCGGTGGCCAGCGGGTGGGCCCGCATCCACTGCCGGGTGGCCGCGAACGGCCCGAGGTCTGTCGTCACCCCGGATACGGTACGGCCTGACCGGCGAGCCGCTCCTCAGACGGTGTCCACCGGCGGCGGCCGCCGGAGCGGGACGCGGGCGGGCGCCGGACCCCACCGGGCCCGGACCAGGCACACCGCCATCACCGCGGCGATCGCCGCCAGGTGCTCCTTGCCCGCAAGGTTGTCCTTGACCAGCACCTCGCCGATCATGGCCAGGACCACCAGGGCGCCGGTCAGGTACGCCCGGTACCGCCAGCAGACGTAGATGGCCAGCCCCACCACCGCCGCCGAGGGGCCGGTGTCGTTGACGACGCGGTCGGAGTCGGGCAGGCCGAGCGGATGGCCGGGTCCCAGCGCCAGCCCGATCCGCGCGTACGTGGTCCCCGCGAGGGTGGCGACGTAGCCGATCAGCAGCGTGCGCCACCAGCCGATGCAGATCTCCGAGATCCCGAAGACGATCAGGATCTGTGCGAGCGCCCCCCACACCGGGAGGTCCAGTGCGGGCACGAACAGCGACAGCGGGGTCCGCAGGAGGGCCAGCCACAACGGGTCCACCGCCCTGACCGAGCCGAGGTCCTGGACCGGCTGGAAGCCCCAGGAGGTGTTCTGCACGATCTGGAAGACCGAGGTCAGGCAGACCGCGCCGAGGGTCATCGGGACGGCGCGCCACTTCTCGCGGGCGAGGGCGTCCCGGACGGTCCAGAACATCGGCCCCCACTCACGGCGGGCGAACCGCCGGAACGAGGATGTGCTCCGCGCTGTCAACGGCGGGTCTCCAGGTGTCTGCGGTGCAGCCACTTCGGAAGGCCGGGGGCCTCCAGGAAGCCCTCCGCCCGTCCCGCCGCGACACCGATCCGCAGCAGGTCCGAACTCTTCTCGAAGAGCATGAACCGCGGTTCCCAGATCGGCCGGTATTTCGCGTTGGCCCGGTAGAGGGACTCGATCTGCCACCAGCGGGAGAAGAAGCTGAGCAGCGAGCGCCACATCCGCAGCACCGGACCCGCGCCGAGCCGGGAGCCGCGCTCGAAGACCGACCGGAACATCGCGAAGTTCAGCGAGACCTGGGTGACCCCGATCTCCTTCGAGCGCTCCAGGAGTTCGATCACCATGAACTCCATCAGGCCGTTCTCGGAGTCCCGGTCGCGGCGCATCAGGTCCAGTGACAGCCCCTTGGGTCCCCACGGTACGAAGGACAGCACGGCGCGCAGATCGCCCTTGCCGTCGGTGCATTCCAGCATCACGCACTGGCCGTCGGCGGGATCACCCAGGCGGCCCAGCGCCATCGAGAAGCCGCGTTCGGTCGCCCCGTCGCGCCAGTCGTCGGCGCGGCGCAGCAGCTCGTCCATCTCCTCGGCCGGGATGTCGGCGTGGCGGCGGATCCGGACCGTGTACCCGGCCCGCTTGACGCGGTTGTACGCCTGGCGGACGGTCCGCATCGCGCGGCCCTCCAGGGTGAACTCGTCGGTCTCGACGATCGCCTCGTCGCCGAGCTCCAGCGCGTCCAGGCCGTGCCGGGCGTAGATCTGCCCGGCCTCCTCGCTCGCGCCCATCACGGCGGGCACCCAGCCGTGCTCGCGGGCCTCGGCCAGCCACGGCTCGATGGCGCCGGGCCAGGCCTCGGGGTCGCCGATCGGGTCGCCGGAGGCCAGCGAGACCCCGCCGACGACGCGGTAGGTGACGGCGGCCTTGCCGGTGGGGGACCAGACGACGGACTTCTCGCGGCGCAGCGCGAAGTAGCCGAGCGAGTCGCGGTCGCCCTGCTTGGCGAGCAGCGCCCGCAGCCGGGCCTCGTCCTCCTCGGTGATGGGGTCGACGGCGCGGCGCGAGCGGAAGGCGGCGAAGAGCACGGCGAGGAGCAGCACCATCGACATGAAGTTGATGAAGACGTCCACCCAGCCCGGCGGGGTGATGGCGTTGTGGATCCGGTCGTCCGGGGCCAGTGTGACCAGCCGCATCACGCCGTACCGCCAGCGGGCCAGGAAGGTGGCGTCGGAGGCGTCGGGGTCGGTGTTGGTGGCGCCGACGAGCAGAGCCGCGACCAGCGAGGTGACCAGCAGGCCGACGGCGGCCACGACGGTGGCCAGGGCGGGGTTGGAGCGGTCGCCCCGGGCGTAGAACTCCCGTCGGCCCACCAGCAGGGCGCCCACGAAGGCGGCGGTCAGGCCGAGGGAGACCCAGTTCTGGACGTGGTCCCGGAACTCCGGGTAGCACATGTTCCACCGGCCGCCGGTGCAGGGCGCGAAGGCCGCCACGGCGAAGGCCAGCAGCAGGGCGCCGCTCACCGCCAGGTTCAGGATCCAGGCGGCGCGTTTGCGCCGGCCCATGGTGACGGCGAGCAGCAGCGAGAACAGTCCGGAGGCGAAGCCCGCCGTCAGCAGGTACGGGGTGTAGAAGTCGGCGGTGTTGTGCCGGCGCAGGTCCTGCCCGAGCGAAAGCCACACCGCGCTGAGGAAGTTGACGAAGGTGACGGCACGCAGGTACCAGACCGCGAACGCGGCCCCCCGTCGCGAGCGGGTGCTCCCCCTGCCGGTCTCCCGGCCGCCCCCCGCCCCCTTGCCGGCGGGGTCGCCGCCGGTCTCTTTCCTGCCGGATGCCTGACCGGGTACCGGTGCGGTGCCCCGGGCGGTCTCTGCGCTGGTCAAACGGACCTCTCCCATAAAAAGCGATCATATGGGGCGGCGCCGTACCTGCGTGGGCGGTCCGGGGGCCACGGCCTGGTCAGGGCCGCGGGTCCCGGTGGCTCATTCCGTCGGCTCCGGCGCCGTCCGCTCCGGGAGTTCCGCCGCGAGTGCGGCGGCCGCCTGGACCAGGGGCAGCGCCAGCAAGGCCCCAGTACCTTCACCCACTGTGACGCCATGATCGAGCAGAGGGTTGAGCGCCATCCGGTCAAGTGCCTTCGCCTGGCCGGGTTCGCCGCTCGCCTGCCCGGCCAGCCACCAGTCGGGGGCCCGGAAGGCGGCCCGCTGGGCCACCAGGCCACAGGCCGCCGAGACCACGCCGTCCAGGATGACCGGCGTACGGCGCACCGCGCACTGGAGCAGGAAGCCGGTGATCGCGGCCACGTCCGCACCGCCGACCGCCGCGAGCAGCGCCACCTGGTCGCCGAGGACCGGGCGGGCCCGGCGCAGCGCGTCGCGGATCGCCGCGCACTTGCGCATCCAGGCCAGGTCGTCGATGGGCTGCCCGCCCCGGCCGGTCACCACGGAGGCATCGGTTCCGCACATGGCGGCGACGAGGGTGGCGGCGACGGTGGTCCCGCCGACGCTGAGGTCACCGAGGACGACCAGGTCCGTTCCGGAGTCGGCCTCCTCGTCGGCGATGCGCATCCCGAGCCGCAGCGCGGCCTCGGCCTCCTCGGCCGTCAGCGCGTCCTCGACGTCGATCCGCCCGCTGCCGCGCCGGATCCGGTGGCGGACCACGTCCTCGGGCAGCAGCTCCGGGTCGCAGTCCAGCCCGGCGTCGACGATCCGTACGCCCGCACCGAACCGGCCGGCCAGCACCGCGACGGGGCTGGTCCCCTCCAGCACCGCGCGCACCAGCTCGTGGCCGCTGGAGGCGGCCCGGGCGGAGACGCCGTTGGAGGCGATCCCGTGGTCGGCGGCGAACAGCACCACACGGGGATGCTCGATCGGCTTGACCGGCACCTGCCCCTGCGCGGCGGCGAGCCACTCGGCGAGGTCGTCGAGCCGGCCCAGCGCGCCGGGCGGCACGGCGAGGCGTTCACGGCGGTCCTCGGCGTCACGCCGGACGCCCCCGTCGGGGCGCTCGATCAGATCGGAGAAGTCGTCGAGATTCAGCGTGCTCATCTGCCAGAGCGTACAGCCGGTGAGGCCCTGCCCAAGCCCCCTCTCCGAGCCGCTCAACCAGCCCCCGCACGGCCCCCGCCCGACCGTCGGCGGCCCGGCCGAAGGGCGCCGAGATGGACGCCCAGCATGATGAGGGGCGCGCCCAGCAGCAGACCCGCCGTGAGCTCCTCGTCGTCGAGCCAGGCCGAGAGCGTGATCGTGACCAGCGGGATGACGACGAAGACGTACGCCGCGCGGGACGCGCCCCAGTGACGCACCGCCACCAGATAGAAGACGAAGGTCAGTACCGAACCCGCCACGACCATGTAGGCCAGCGCCCACCAGGTCGCCGTCCGGTCGGGCAGCCGCCAGCTGTCGCCCGCGGCGAAGGAACCGGCGACCAGCACGACCGTCGCGGCCGTCATGCCCACCGCGTTCATCGTCACCGGGTGGACCGGCGGCAGGCGGTGCACGAGTACGGTCGCCTCGGCGAAGGACACCACGGCGCCCAGCATCGCCAGCAGGGACAGCACCGGAACATCGCCCTGCAACGGCGTCCGGGAGGCCAGCGCGACCCCGGCGACCGCGACGAGCGTGCCCGCCAGCGCGGACCTGCGGAAGCGTTCCTGATGCTGCGCGACCGCCAGCAGCAGCGCCACCAGCGGGACCAGGGCGAGCAGCGTCTGCCCCAGACCCGCGTGGATGTGCACCAGCGCGTAGTAGGCCAGCGCGAAGGTCACCCCGAAGTTGAGCACCCCGTACAGCACCGCGCCGGCCAGTGCCCGCCCGCGCGGCAGCGCGAGGCGCATGACGGCCGTCACCAGCAGGAGCAGCACCGCGGCCGCGCCGAACCGCACCGACGCGCCCCACAGCGGGTCCAGTTCGCGATTGCTGAACCTGACCCCCACCGCGTTGCCGCCGCCCAGCAGGGCGCACCCGGCGAAGGCGAGGAGGCCGGTCCGCTCGCCGGCGGGGCTGGAGGTTTCCACACGATCACCCGGCCTGTTCCCTGAGCCGCCTATTCCTTGAGGACGACGGCCTGGCCCGAGACGACGAGGAGTACGTGCTCGCACTCGTTGCCCACCACGCTGTTGAGGCGGCCCAGCTCGTCGCGGAACCGGCGGCCCGAGGCCGTCGCCGGGACGATCCCCGACCCCACCTCGTTGCTGACCAGCACCACCCGGCGACGGGTCGCGCGCAGCGCCGCCACCAGCTCGGCGATCCGGTCGCGCAGCTGGTGCTGCCCGCCCTTGGCCCACACGTCGTCGTCCCAGGCCCCGGCCCGGTCCATCGCGTCCGTCAGCCACAGCGCCAGACAGTCGATCAGCAGCGGCGGACCTGCGGCGGCGAGCAGCGGGACCAGGTCGCAGGTCTCCACCGTCCGCCAGCTCGCGGGCCGCCGCTCCCGGTGCAGCCCGACCCGCTGGGCCCACTCCGCGTCCCCGTCCCGGCTGCCGCCGGTGGCCACGTAGACCACGTCGGGGAAGCCCTCCAGCCGCCGCTCCGCCTCGACGGACTTGCCGGAGCGGGCGCCCCCCAGCACCAGGGTCCGGCGCGGAAGGTCGGGCACCGCGCGGTACTCGCCCACGGCCACGGTGGTGCCGTCGGGCACCACCCGGGCCCCCGCGGCCGCGCAGCGGCGGTCAAGCTCCGGGCCCGGCGGGCAGTCGTGGTCCAGGTGCACGGCGATCACGTCCGTGGCCGGGCCGACCGCGCCGCTCGCCCGCAGCCGCGCCAGGGCCTCGGGCCGGCCCAGCACGTCCGCGAGGACCACGTCGTACGGGCGCTGCACGGAACCGTTCGTACCGGCCGGGGCCCCGCGGGGCGGCAGGTACAGCAGCCGGCCGCCGTCCGGGCCGGTGACCTCGTACCCGGTGCCCGGCGCGTCCATCGGCACCGCCCGCACCCGGTGGCCGGAGATCACCGACAGCTCCCGCCCGTCCGGCACCCGCCCCGCGGCGGGCAGCCCGGGTGGCAGCTCGACCGCCGGCCCGTCGTGCGGGTGGGTGAGAAGGACCTGCCGTACGCCGGCCAGCGAATGCCCCGCCCGGGCGCCGGCCAGCACCGCCCCGGGGGTCAGGTCGAGCAGCAGCGCCCCGTCGACGAGTACGGACGTGGCGCCCCGGGACCGGGTGCCGACGGACACCGCGCAGGCCGCACAGGGGCAGCCGGGGCGGGGCAGGCCCTCGGGGGTGCCGGTGCCGAGCAGAGTGAGTTCCACAGGATGATCCTCCCGCGTCGGCGGGACTGGTGCGCGCCCGGTTACTCTGCGGGCACACTCAAGGCGAGATGCGTGCGAGCAGCGGACGAGCAACGGAGGCGGACATGGCGTGGACGTGGCGGTTCGAGACGGCCGACGGCAGCGAGACGAGCCCGGCGGTGGAACCGGAGGAGTTCACCACGCAGGGGGACGCGGAGTCCTGGGTCGGTGAGGTCTGGAAGGAGCTGCTGGAGGGCGGCGTGGAACAGGTGAAGCTGTCGGACGACAACGGCACCGAGCTCTACACGATGAGCCTGAGGTCGGCCCTGGACGCCTGACCCCTGCGGGGGCCTGGCGGTCGGGCCCGGGCCCCTGCGGGTCGGCCGGAGATCCGGGCCCCCGCTCGGGCCCGGGCCTCTCGGCACACCCCAGCCCCGCCGGCGTTTGAGGCGCGGGGTCTGGGGCGGAGCGGCGGAGCCGAGGTACGGCAGGGCCGAGGTACGGCAGGGCCGAGGTACGGCGGAACCGGCCCGGAGGGCTACTGGCCCCGGACGCCGCACAAGTGCAGCAGCGCGGCGACCCCGCGGTAGGGGTCGGTCCGGCCGGCCCGGTCCTCGGCGGCCAGCAGCCGTTCCAGCTCCTCGTCCTGCGGGAGCGTCTCACCGGCCTCGGTCCCGTCGGTGAAGACGCGTACGCCGTACCAGGCCTGGAGCGGCGCACCGATACCGGACAGCGTGGCGGTCAGCCCCGCCAGCCGGTCGGCGCGGACTTCGAGCCCCAGCCGGTTCGTGTAGTCGACGCTGTCGAACGCGGCCAGCGCGCCCTTCCAGTCGGCGTCCAGCCCGGGCCGCATGGCGAGCGCGTCGCCGTTGCGCACGAGCAGGGACAGCAGTCCGCCGGGGGCGAGCATCCGGGCCAGCCCGGCGAGCATGGCGTCCGGCTCGGGCACGTACATCAGCACCCCGTGGCACAGCACCACGTCGAAGCTGCCCGGCAGGAAGTGCGCGCCGGTCTCGCGGCCGTCGCCCTCCATGAGGCGGACCCGGTCCTGGATCCCGGCGGGTTCCGCGGCCAGCGCCTCACGGGCGACGGCCAGCATGCCGGGGTCCTGTTCCAGACCCGTCACCTTGTGCCCGGCGCGGGCGAGACGCAGCGCCTGGGTGCCCTGCCCCATGCCGACGTCGAGGACGCGCAACCGCTGCCCGACCGGGAAGCGGTGCGCGATCTGCTCGTCGACCTGCCGGCCCACCAGCTCCTGGCGGACGGCGTTGCGCAGTCCCCCCAGGCCCTCGAGCCAGAGCCGGGCCCCCTCAGCGAAGCCGTCTCCCGACGCTCCGGGCTTTACTCGGCTCAGGGCCGTTCCCCACGCTTGACCTGCGGCTTCGGCAGGCGCAGCCGGCGCATCTGGAGGGTGCGCATCAGGCCGTAGGCGACGGCGCCGCGGCGCGGCTCGTCGGGGAAGCGGGTGGCGAGGGCCTTGCGGAGGCGGAACACCAGGCCGACGGAGTCGACGATGATCAGCGCGATCACGCCGAGCCACAGCAGCAGTGCGATGTTCTGGACCTGCGGCATCTGCACCATGCTGAGCACCAGGATGATCACCGCCAGCGGCAGGAACATCTCGGCGACGGAGAAGCGGGAGTCCACGAAGTCGCGGACGTACCGGCGGACCGGGCCCTTGTCGCGGGCGGGCAGATAACGCTCGTCGCCGCTGGCCAGCGCCTCGCGCTGCTTGGCCATCTCTACCCGGCGGCGTTCACGGGCTCGCTTTGCGTCCTCCTTGCGGTTGCCGGTCGAGGCCACCACGGCCTTGCGCTGCGACTGGGCCACAGCACGCTTCGGCGTAGGGCGGCCCTTCGGGGCCTGCGGGTCACGGGGCTGCGAGAGGTCGGCGCTCACCTTGTCGGTGGCGGCGGCCTTCTCTTCCTTGGAGGAGCGGCTACCAAACACAAAACCCAAGCCTACGTGGTGGAAGGCACGGGCCCCACCCCGGCGGGGAACGATCCGGCAACGGCGGGCGTCTTCCGGGTGCAGGGTTCTTCCGAAAGGCTCCCGTCGGGCGCCTGTCGGGGGCGCACCTACTCCTTACGCCTGATACGCCGCGGGCGCAGTCGTCCTGGAGGAGGAGCGCATCCGCGGTCGAACAGTGCGGTAATGGAGACAGGGCCCGTACTGTGGGTTCTATGGCGATCACCGGGTGATCGGGGATCGCGACTGTTGGTGTCCTGGAGCGAAGTCCGTCTAGAAGGGGGCGCGCGAAGCCCATGAGCGGTGTCATGAAGCGTATGGGGATGATCTTCCGCGCGAAGGCGAACAAGGCCCTTGACCGGGCCGAGGACCCGCGCGAGACCCTCGACTACTCGTACCAGAAGCAGCTGGAGCTGCTGCAGAAGGTGCGCCGTGGGGTCGCCGACGTGGCGACCTCCCGCAAGCGCCTGGAGCTGCAGCTCAACCAGCTCCAGGGACAGTCGGCCAAGCTGGAGGACCAGGGCCGCAAGGCGCTCGCCCTCGGCCGCGAGGACCTGGCCCGTGAGGCCCTGTCCCGCCGCGCCTCGCTCCAGCAGCAGGTCAGCGACCTGGAGGTGCAGCACCAGACCCTCCAGGGCGAGGAGGAGAAGCTGACGCTCGCCTCGCAGCGCCTCCAGGCCAAGGTGGACGCCTTCCGCACCAAGAAGGAGACCATCAAGGCCACGTACACCGCGGCCCAGGCGCAGACGCGAATCGCGGAGTCCTTCTCCGGCATCTCCGAGGAGATGAGCGACGTCGGCCTCGCCATCCAGCGGGCCGAGGACAAGACCGCCCAGCTCCAGGCCCGCGCGGGCGCGATCGACGAGCTGCTGGCCTCCGGCGCCCTGGACGACCAGTCAGGGCTGGCGCGCGACGACATCCAGACCGAACTGGACCGCCTGTCGGGCGGTACGGACGTGGAGCTGGAGCTCCAGCGGATGAAGGCCGAGCTGGCGGGCGGCACGTCCGCGCAGCAGCAGGCCATCGAGGGCGGTGCCCAGGGCACCAACCAGCAGTCCCAGGGCCAGCACCGGTTCGACAAGCAGTAGGACGGGGTCCGTCATGATTGTCCGCATCATGGGGGAAGGGCAGGTGAGCCTCGGCGACGAGCACCTCGCCGAGCTCAACAAGCTGGACGACGAGCTGCTCGCGGAGATGGAGAGCGGCGACGAGGAGGGCTTCCGGCGCACGCTGGGCGCGCTGCTCGATGCCGTACGGCGGCTCGGCGAGCCCCTTCCCGACGAGGCGCTGGAGCCGTCCGAGCTGATCCTGCCCGAACCGGGCGCGACGCTCGACGAGGTCAAGGGCATGCTCAACGACGACGGGCTGATCCCGGGCTGAGCGCCCCGCCGCTCCGCCGCTCCGCCGGACATCCCGGTGCACCGACAGCACGACGGGCCCGCTCCCTTCCCGGAGCGGGCCCGTCGGCGTTCCGGCCTTCGCGTCAGCCCTCGCGGCAGTGGCCGTCGGGTCAGTGGCCGCCGGGTCGGTGCGGCGGCGGCGCGGGCGGCTGCGCGTCCCCGCCGCCCCTGTTCGTGCCCCCGTCCCCCTGTACGGCCCGGACCGGGTCGGGGGTGCCGCCGATGAAGTTCTCGAACTTGCGGCGCGGCGCCGCCCAGCGCCGGTCGTGGTGGAAGGCGCGCAGCCCGGCCCTGGCCCGGGCGCGCGGGCGTTTCGCGTAGAACCTCTTCGCGAACGGGGACCCGGGCCGGGCCAGGCGGACCGCGCCGATCAGGGCCACGAAGGGGATGACCGTCCCGAACACCGCCGTGCGCGGTTTGCCCTTCCACAGGGCGATCAGGGCGAGGAAGAAGTTGGTGGCGGTGTTCATCACGACCAGCCCGCGGCTCTGGCGTTCGTCGGCGGTCAGCTCGTTGACCCCGAAGGGCAGGAAGCCGCCCAGCACCAGCGCGACCACCGCGGCCGTCAGCACCACGATCTCCACGCTCTTGCGGCCCTGCTCGCTCCAGTAGACGTCGTCGAGGTGCAGGATCAGCGCGAACTCGTCCAGCACCAGGCCCGCGCCCAGCCCGAAGATCACGGCCGAGAGCAGCGCGCCGAAACTGTTCCGGCTGCTGCCCACCGAGCCGAACCCGCCGATGACCACCAGGATCACGCCCGGCACCACGTGGTGGACGTGCAGCCCGCCCGGGGTGACGTTCTTGAACGGGCCCTTCCCGGCGCGGATCA
This sequence comes from Streptomyces sp. NPDC048255, assembly GCF_040652415.1. Lineage (NCBI taxonomy): Bacteria > Bacillati > Actinomycetota > Actinomycetes > Kitasatosporales > Streptomycetaceae > Streptomyces > Streptomyces sp. NPDC048255. The sequence goes on along the minus strand of NZ_JBEZMA010000008.1, from coordinate 182,344 downwards.
GGCGGGTGATCACCCGGGTGATCAGGAACGAGAGCACGAAGGAGAGCAGGGCGAGCAGCAGGGGCAGCTTTCCGGGTTCGAGGATGTTGCGGTACCACCAGTGACCCATCGCACCGACCCTCTCCGCGGCGGCTGCCCTTTTGACCGTATTGGGCAACTTACCGCCCACTGTAAGCGGGTAGCGTTCGCGCCGATGACAGATTCGTTCGAAGGTCCCCCGCCGCCGCCCCCGGAACGCGCCTCCCTGCGCGACGGGGTCCGCTTCGCGTTCGGCACCCTGACCGTGCTGCCCGCCCGCGTCACCCGCTGGGACCGCCCCGCCGCCCGGACCGGAATGGCCTGCGCCGCACTCGTCGGGCTGGTCGTGGGCCTGCTCGCGGCCGTACCCGGAACGCTCCTGCTGGTGGGCGGCGGCAGTCCGCTGCTCGCCGCGGCCGTCACCGTGGCCGTCCCCGCCGCGCTGACCCGCGGACTGCACCTGGACGGACTCGCCGACACCGCCGACGGGCTGGGCAGCGCCAAACCCGCCGAGGCGGCGCTGCGCATCATGAAGCAGTCCGACATCGGCCCCTTCGGCGTCGTCACCCTGGTGCTCGCCCTCATCGTGCAGGTGGCCGCGCTGGCCGACGCGTACGCGGACAGCTGGGTGCGCGGCGGCCTCGCCGCCGTCACCGCCGCCGTGACCGCCCGCCTCGCCATGACCCTGGCCTCCCGCGCGGGCGTCCCGCCGGCCCGCCCCGAAGGGCTCGGCGCGGCGGTCGCGGGCGTGGTGCCGCTTCGGGTGGCCGCCGCGGTGACCGTGCTGGCCGTGGCGCTGGCCGCCACCGCCGCCCTCCCGCTGGGCCTGCCCGCCGCGGGCCTGCACGCCGCCGCGGTCCTGGCGGGACTGCTCGCCGCGGAACTGCTGCTGCGCCGCTGCGTGCGCCGCTTCGACGGGGTCACCGGAGACGTCTTCGGGGCCCTGGCCGAGGTGTCGGCGACCACCGCCCTGGTCGTCCTCGCCCTGGGCTAGGCCGTCTCACCGCGAACACGGTTCAGCCGCGCTCCGTGCGCAGGATGTGCGGATCGAGCTGCTTCAGGTCCTTGATCTCTATGTTCTGGGGCGTACCGCGGACGATCTCCACGGAGAAGACGGCCTCGAACGGCCGGCCCGCGGTGACGACTCTGTGGGTGAGCAGCTCGGGCCTGTTCAGCAACTGCGCCGCCGCGCTCGTGCCGAAGCCGAAGCTGCCCGCCAGGATGACCACGCTCCGCTCGGCGTTGAACGGGTTGGCGGCACGGATCACGATGCCCTGATCGACGACGAGCCGGTCGCCGGCGTCGCTGACCCACTCCATCACGTTGTTCGTGTCGGCGTCGTAGATGTTCGCGTCGTGTGTCTCGGCCGGGCCGAACCGGAGGGTCAGCGGCAGTCGGCGCATGACCTCCGCGGTCACCTCGTTGGAATGCGGACCGCCTACGAGCACCAGGTTCCCCCGGTGCTCGGCACCGGTCAGCTGATGGCTCGGGGTGATGGGCAGGTGCCTCACCCCCACCTTCTGGAGCTGCTTCTCGAGCTCGCCCAGAGCCTGTACGTCGCCGACGCCGACCAGCCCGGACCGTTCCCAGATGTAGTGCTCGTCCTGGATGAAGACCGATGTGACGACCTTGAGGTCGTCGGTGACGAAGTCCCGCCAGAAGGCACGTGTCTTGCGGAACCTCCAGAGGTCGCGCAGCCGGTTGGCGAACCACCCGAAGGCGAAGGCGATCGCCGTGGCTATGAGGTTCACACCGATGTCCAAGAGGTTACTCACAGGCGAGCGCTCCCATCGGGACGGTCGTCAGGGTTCCGTGACCACGCTAGGCGGTCAGGGAGCAGTTGGGCGGCCGTTTTCCCTGCGCGCACCCGCCTACTCTGGGCGCATGACCGAGCCTGCCGATGCCAGCCCCGTACGACCGATCAGAGTGCTGCTCGCCGACGACCAGGCCCTGCTGCGCAGCGCCTTCAAGGTGCTCGTCGACTCCGAGCCCGACATGGAGGTCGTGGGGGAGGCCTGCGACGGGGCCGAGGCCTTCGAGCTCGCGCGGCGCACGCGCGCCGACGTCGTGCTCATGGACATCCGGATGCCCGGTACCGACGGGCTCGCCGCTACCCGCATGATCAGCGCGGACCCGGAACTGGCCGCCGTACGCGTGGTGATGCTGACGACCTTCGAGGTCGACGAGTACGTCGCCGCCGCCCTGCGGGCCGGCGCCTCCGGCTTCCTCGGCAAGGGCGCCGAGCCGGAGGAGCTGCTCAACGCCATCCGGGTCGCGCACGCCGGCGAGGCGCTGCTCTCCCCGGCCGCCACCAAGGGGCTCATCGCCACCTTCCTCGCCCAGGGCGGCGGAGCCGGCCCGGACCCCTCCGGCGCCTCCGCCGGTACGCACGCGCAGCGGCTCGCCGCGCTGACCGTCCGGGAGCGCGAGGTCCTCGTCCACGTGGCGGCCGGACTGTCCAACGACGGGATCGCCGGACGCCTGGAGGTCAGCCCGCTCACCGTCAAGACGCACGTGAACCGGGCCATGGCCAAGCTGGGCGCCCGCGACCGGGCCCAATTGGTGGTCATCGCCTACGAGTCGGGACTGGTCCGGCCCCGCGCGGAGTAGCCGGCCACCGCCGGGCGGCGGGCGCGGAGGGATGCGGAGTAGATACGGCGTACTGCGGACGCGGTATGCCGCACATAAGGACGGGACCTGCGAGCGACGCGGCACCCCCGCGCCGTGGGACAGGGTGGGAGTTCCCTGGTGCGTGCCGACGGCACGACCTCGTATACGTCACTGCAGAGAGATCCCCGCCCATGTCCTGGCTGTCCCGCTTCAGCCTTGCCCAGAGAGCGCTGATCGGCCTCGTGTCGATCGTCGCGCTCCTCTTCGGTGCCATAGCCATCCCGCAGCTCAAGCAGCAGTTGCTGCCGTCCATCGAACTGCCCATGGTGTCCGTGCTCGCGCCGTACCAGGGCGCCTCCCCCGACGTGGTGGAGAAGCAGGTCGTGGAGCCGATCGAGGCCACCCTCAAGGGCGTCGACGGCCTCACCGGCATCACCTCCACCGCCAGCGAGGGCAACGCCCTCATCATGGCCACCTTCGACTACGGCGACAGCGGCACCAAGCAGCTCGTCGCCGACGTCCAGCAGGCCGTCAACCGGGCCCGCGTCCGGCTGCCCGCCGAGGTGGACCCGCAGGTGGTGGCCGGTTCCACCGACGACATCCCGACCGTCATCCTCGCCGTCACCTCCGACAAGGACCAGCAGGCCCTCGCCGACCAGCTGGAGCGCTCCGTCGTCCCCGTCCTGTCGGACATCGACGGCGTCGGCCAGGTCACCGTCGACGGGGTCCAGGAGCTCCAGGTCACCGTCACCCCCGACAACGCGAAGCTCGCGGCGGCGGGCCTCGACGGGGCCGCCCTCGCCCGGGGTCTCCAGGCGGGCGGCGCGACCGTACCCGCCGGAGCCTTCGACGAGGAGGGCAAGAACCGGAGCGTGCGCGTCGGCGCCGGTTACACCTCCCTCGCCCAGGTGGAGGAGCTGCGGCTGAGCCCCGGCCCCGGCAAGGGCGCGGTCCGCCTCGGCGACGTGGCCACCGTCAAGCAGGAGGCCGCCAAGCCCGTCTCCATCACCCGGACCAACGGCAAGCCCAGCCTCGCGCTCGTCCTGACGATGGACAAGGACGGCAGCGCCGTCGCCATCTCGGACGAGGTCAAGGACAAGCTGCCGGAGCTGCGTTCCACGCTGGGCGCCGGCGCCGAGCTGACCGTGGTCAGCGACCAGGGCCCGGCCGTCGCCAAGTCCATCTCCAGCCTCACCACCGAGGGCCTGCTCGGCCTGCTCTTCGCGGTGATCGTGATCCTGGTCTTCCTCGGCTCGCTGCGCTCGACGCTGGTCACCGCGGTCTCCATCCCGCTGTCCGTCGTGCTCGCGCTGATCGTGCTGTGGACCCGCGACCTGTCCCTCAACATGCTGACGCTGGGCGCGCTCACCATCGCCATCGGCCGCGTCGTCGACGACTCGATCGTGGTCCTGGAGAACATCAAGCGCCACCTCGGCTACGGGGAGGAGCGCGAGTCCGCCATCATCACGGCGGTCAAGGAGGTCGCCGGCGCGGTCACCTCCTCCACGCTCACCACCGTCGCCGTCTTCCTGCCGATCGGTCTCGTCGGCGGCATGATCGGCGAACTGTTCGGCTCCTTCTCGCTCACCGTCACCGCGGCCCTGCTGGCCTCGCTGCTCGTCTCGCTGACGGTCGTGCCGGTGCTGTCGTACTGGTTCCTGCGGGCCCCGAAGGGCGTGACGGCGGGGGACGCCGAGAGCGCCGCGAAGGCCCGCCGCGACGCGGAGGAGAAGGAGGCGCGCAGCCGCCTCCAGACCTTCTACGTCCGGGTCCTGGGCTTCGCCACCCGGCGCCGCCTCACCAGTGTGGCCATCGCGGTGGTCGTCCTCGTCGGCACCTTCGGGATGACCCCGCTGCTGAAGACCAACTTCTTCGACCAGGGGGAGCAGGACGTCCTGACGGTCAAGCAGGAGCTGGCCCCCGGCACCTCGCTGGCCGCCTCCGACGAGGCGAGCCGGAAGGTGGAGAAGGCGCTGTCCGGTATCGACGGCGTCAAGAGCTACCAGGTCACCGTCGGCTCCTCCGGCTTCCTCGCGGCCTTCGGCGGCGGTACGGGCTCCAACCAGGCCTCGTACCAGGTCTCGCTGGAGGACGCGGGCGACGCGGACGCCGTGAAGAAGGACATCGAGGGCGCGCTCGCCGGGCTCGACGGCATCGGCGACACCAAGATCGTGGCGGGCGACGGCTTCGGCAGCCAGAACCTCAGCGTGGTCGTCAAGGCCGGTGACGGCGAGGTCCTCGCCAAGGCCGCCGAGCAGGTCCGCGCCGAGGTCGCCGAGCTGAAGGACGTCACCGACGTCCAGAGCGACCTCTCCCAGTCCGTGCCCCGGATCTCGGTCACGGCCACCCCCAGGACCGCCGAGGCGGGCCTGGACCAGACCGCGCTCGGCGCGCTCGTCGCCCAGGCGGTACGGGGCACTCCGGCGGGCAAGGCCGTACTGGAGGACACCGAGCGCGACATCGTCATCAAGTCCGCGCAGCCGGCCACCACCCTGGCCGAACTCCAGGCCCTCCCGGTCGGCCCGCTGAAGCTCGGCGACATCGCCGAGGTCAAGGAGGTCCCCGGCCCGGTCGCGATGACCCGGATCGACGGCGCCCGCGCCGCCACCGTCACCGCGAAGCCGCTCGGCGACAACACCGGCGCGGTCAGCACCGCGCTCCAGGCGAAGCTCAAGGCCATGGACCTGCCCGAGGGGGCCACGGCCTCCATCGGCGGTGTCTCGGAGGACCAGGACGAGGCCTTCGGCTCGCTGGGCCTGGCCATGCTCGCGGCCATCGCGATCGTGTTCATGCTGCTGGTCGCGACCTTCCGCTCGCTGGTGCAGCCGCTGATCCTGCTGGTCTCGATCCCGTTCGCGGCGACCGGCGCGCTCGGCCTGCTCATCGTGACCGGCACCCCGATGGGCGTCCCGGCGATGATCGGCATGCTGATGCTCATCGGCATCGTGGTGACCAACGCGATCGTGCTGATCGACCTGGTCAACCAGTACCGGGCCCAGGGGCTGGGCGTCGTCGAGGCGGTCATCGAGGGCGGCCGGCACCGGCTCCGCCCGATCCTGATGACGGCCCTGGCGACGATCTTCGCCCTGCTCCCGATGGCGCTGGGCGTCACCGGCGAGGGCGGGTTCATCTCGCAGCCGCTCGCGGTGGTCGTGATCGGCGGCCTGGTCAGCTCTACGCTGCTGACCCTGCTCCTGGTGCCGACCCTCTACACGATGGTCGAACTCCGCAAGGACCGCCGCCGCGCGAAGAAGACGGCCCGCCTCACGGTGGTCCCGGCGCACCCGGCCGACGAGGAGACCCCGGCCAAGGTCTGACGCCGACCCGCCGCGCACGAGCCGAAGGGCCGCCCCTCGCATCGAGGGGCGGCCCTTCGGGCAGGTCCGGCGGCGGCCGGTGCTACGGCAGCGCCAGCATGCGCTCCAGCGCGAGCTTGGCGAAGCTCTCCGTCTCCTTGTCGACCTGGATCTGGTTGACGAGGTTGCCCTCGGCCAGGGACTCCAGGGTCCACACCAGGTGGGGGAGGTCGATGCGGTTCATGGTCGAGCAGAAGCAGACCGTCTTGTCGAGGAAGACGACCTCCTTGTCCTCGGCGGCGAAACGGTTCGCCAGCCGGCGGACCAGGTTCAGCTCGGTGCCGATCGCCCACTTGGAGCCGGCCGGGGCCGCCTCCAGCGCCTTGATGATGTACTCCGTCGAGCCGACGTAGTCCGCGGCCGCCACGACCTCGTGCTTGCACTCGGGGTGGACCAGGACGTTCACCCCGGGGATGCGGGCGCGCACGTCGTTGACCGAGTCGACCGAGAACCGGCCGTGGACCGAGCAGTGGCCCCGCCACAGGATCATCTTGGCGTCCCGCAGCTGCTCGGCGGTCAGGCCGCCGTTCGGCTTGTGCGGGTTGTACAGCACGCAGTCGTCCAGGGACATGTCCATGTCGCGGACGGCGGTGTTGCGGCCCAGGTGCTGGTCCGGGAGGAAGAGCACCTTCTCCCCCTGCTCGAAGGCCCACTCCAGGGCCCTCTTCGCGTTGGAGGACGTGCAGATCGTGCCGCCGTGCTTGCCGGTGAAGGCCTTGATGTCGGCGGAGGAGTTCATGTACGAGACGGGGACCGTGCGCTCGGCTATGCCGGCCTCGGTCAGCACGTCCCAGCACTCCGCGACCTGCTCGGCGGTGGCCATGTCGGCCATCGAGCAGCCGGCGGCCAGGTCCGGCAGGACCACCTTCTGGTCGTCCGAGGTCAGGATGTCCGCGGACTCGGCCATGAAGTGGACGCCGCAGAAGACGATGTACTCGGCCTCCGGCTTGGCGGCCGCGTCCTTGGCGAGCTTGAAGGAGTCACCGGTGACGTCGGCGAACTCGATGACCTCGTCACGCTGGTAGTGGTGGCCGAGGATGAAGACCTTGTCCCCGAGCTTCTCCTTGGCCGCGCGGGCGCGCGCCACCAGGTCCGGGTCCGACGGCGAGGGCAGGTCGCCGGGGCATTCCACCCCGCGCTCGCTCTTCGGGTCGGCCTCGCGGCCGAGCAGCAGCAGGGCAAGGGGCGTCGGCTGGACGTCCAAAGGCTGGGCGGTGGTCACGACACGCACCCTTTCTGTTCTGCGACAAGGGACTTCTGAAAGCAACGGCGCTTCGACTTCTCGTCTATTTGACGCTATCTATCATAGCTGCTTCACGTCAGTTTGACGATGCCGATAGTGTCAATGTGACGCATTAGCTGCCGCCCGGTCCGGGCCGCCCCCGCGTGCGGTGTGCGAGCATGAATGTCTGAAACAAGCGTCGGGTCCCGGAATGAATCCGCGGCCCCGCTCGTTGCCACCGACGGCAAGAGTCCGACGTTTCCCTGTCTCCGGCGGGGAGCCGCCCACTTCGGGAGTGAATGCAGATGTCCGTACAGGACGACAAGACCACTGTGAGCGACGGCATCCTCCTGTCCGACGCCGCCGCCGGCAAGGTCAGGGCCCTGCTGGAGCAGGAGGGCCGTGAAGACCTCGCGCTGCGCGTCGCCGTCCAGCCCGGTGGCTGCTCCGGCCTGCGCTACCAGCTCTTCTTCGACGAGCGTTCCCTCGACGGCGACGTCGTGAAGGACTTCGACGGTGTGAAGGTTGTCACCGACCGGATGAGCTCCCCGTACCTCCACGGTGCCTCCATCGACTTCGTCGACACCATCGAGAAGCAGGGGTTCACGATCGACAACCCGAACGCCACGGGTTCCTGCGCCTGCGGCGACTCGTTCAGCTAGTCCTGCCGAGTCCCACGCAGAGGGCCCGCCCCCGGTCGCATCCGACCGGCAGGCGGGCCCTCCTGCATGCCCGGGGCTACTGCCGCGCCAGCGGCTTGCCCGTCGTCGCGTCCAGCACCTTCCGGTCGCCCAGCGGCTCCTTGAGCGTCGCCGTCAGCGACATCTCCTGCGCGAGCATGATGCAGGCCTGGCCCGGCTGGTTCGGGGTGTCGATGATCTTCACCAGGACCGACTCGGCCTGCTCCCGCGCCTCCAGTGCGTACGTGGAGCACACGCTGCCCCAGAAGTTCACGGTCAGCTTCCGGTCCGCCTCCTTGTACGAGAACCCGGGCACGGTGCGCCCGTCCTGCGGCGGCACCGGCGCCGGCGACTCCTCGGCCGCGGCCGGCTGGGCCACCGTACGGCCGGGGCCGCCGTCCTTGCCCGCCACCTCGAAGAGCCAGGCCGGGACCAGGCCCCGCGCCCCGCTCACCGTCCCGGGTACCAGCCCGAGCACGGCGCCCCGCACCGTCTCCGTGCGCGGGGGCTTCATCGGACGCGGCTCCGGGTTGCACGGCAGCGTGTCCGTGGCCCCCGGCGGGGTCTGCGGGTCCAGCGGGACCGAGGTCGCGCAGCCGCTCGGCCCCGGACCGGTGCCGTCCGAGCCGCCCGACGCGGAGTTCAGCCGGGCCAGCGCCTCCACGGCGCCCACCACCCGCTGCTCGCCCGACCGCTCGGGCGCCTTCAGCTCACCGCTGCCCGCCACCACCTGGGCGCCCGCGTCCACGCTCACCTTGGTGGACCAGCCCTGCGTGGGCAGCCCGCCGACCACCGGGTCCGCCGACACCACCCGCACCGCGCCCTGGGTCAGGCGGGCGTCCAGCCGCGGGCCCTCCAGCCCGGCGGCGGCCAGCACCGGCGCCGCCGCGGCCTTGGCGGCCTCCTCCGACACCGGTTTCCCGCCGCTCGCGCCCGCGGCCTTGCCCGCGTCCCCGGCGCCTCCGGGGAGGGTGGCCGGACCGCAGGTGTCCTTGCCGCGCACGCAGTCGTCGCCCACGCCGCCGCCCGCCTGGAAGCGGGAGAAGTTCCAGGTCGCCGGGGCCTTGCGGGTCACCGTGAGCCGGGGCCCGGAGCCGTCGGCGGCCTCCCCGGCCAGCCAGACGTCACCGCTCAGCCGCGGCGCGCCGGGGATCCCGAGCGCCGCGGCGAGCCGGGCCACCTCCGCCGAGGTGACCTCCCCCGTCGCGGTGAACGTGGGCGCGGTGGCCGGCGCCTCCGGCAGCTTGCCCTCGGCCCGGTAGACCACCCCGCCGCCGGACGGGTCGGGCTCCCCGGGCGCGATGCCCGGCCCCGAGGGATCGCCCGCGCTACGGGGCGCGGAGGCCGCGCTGTCGCCCGTACGGCCGCCCCCGGTGGCGTCGCCGTGGGCCGTGGAGGCCCAGTACGCCGTCCCGCCGCCCGCGAACAGGACGGCGGCCGCGATCGAGCCGATGGCCCAGGCCGGCCGCCGCCGTGTGCCGCGTGATGTGTCGGGTTCTTCGCTGGTCACCGCATCGCTCCTTCGCCCGTTCCGTCGTACCTGATGCGGGTGGGACGGAGCAGACGCGAAACCGGTTCCCCGGGGGGCCCGGCCCCCTCGCTTCCCCTACTGGTCCCCGTACGCGGCGGTGGCCGCGATCAGCCGGGCCGAGGCGGGCGGGACACGGATCCCGTGGATCTGGGAGGGGGCCACCCGGGCCGGACGGGGACCCGCCGGGACCGCCCAGTGCGGGGCCATCCGGGCGCAGTCGCCCAGCAGCTGCGCCAGACCTGGCCTGCGGGAGACTTCCGTGGCACGCGCGTCGGCGGTGTACTCGGTGGGACCGAAGCCATCGGTGAAGGTCATGTCCGAACCGTAGGCATCCGGGCGTACGTGAAGAAAGACCTACTACGGGGTAGTTTCGTACGGTCGGATCAACGCTGCTGACCGGGTAGTTTTGACTGTCCCCTTGCCGTCCTTCGCAGGAGCATCCACGCCGTGCGTATCGCAGTCACCGGCTCCATCGCCACTGACCACCTGATGACCTTCCCCGGCCGTTTCGCCGACCAGCTGGTCGCGGACCAGCTGCACACGGTCTCCCTCTCCTTCCTCGTCGACAACCTCGACGTCCGGCGGGGCGGTGTCGGCCCGAACATCTGCTTCGGCATGGGGCAGCTCGGCAGCCGCCCGATCCTGGTCGGCGCGGCCGGCTCCGACTTCGACGAGTACCGCGCCTGGCTGGACCGCCACGGCGTCGACACCGAGTCGGTCCGCATCTCCGAGGTGCTGCACACCGCACGCTTCGTGTGCACCACGGACGCCGACCACAACCAGATCGGCTCCTTCTACACGGGCGCGATGAGCGAGGCCCGGCTGATCGAGCTGAAGTCCGTCGCCGACCGGGTGGGCGGCCTGGACCTCGTCCTGATCGGCGCGGACGACCCCGAGGCGATGCTCCGCCACACGGAGGAGTGCCGCACCCGCGGGATCCCCTTCGCCGCGGACTTCTCCCAGCAGATCGCCCGGATGGACGGCGAGAACATCCGCACCCTGATGGACGGGGCGACCTACCTCTTCTCGAACGAGTACGAGAAGGGCCTCATCGAGTCGAAGTCGGGCTGGACGGACGAGGAGATCCTCGCCAAGGTCGGCACCCGCGTCACCACCCTCGGCTCGAACGGCGTGAAGATCGAGCGGGTCGGCGAGGCCCCGATCGTCGTCGGCTGCCCCGAGGAGAACGCGAAGGTCGACCCGACCGGCGTCGGCGACGCGTTCCGCGCCGGGTTCCTGACCGGTCTCGGCTGGGGCGTCGGCCTGGAGCGCGCGGCGCAGCTCGGCTGCATGCTCGCGACGCTGGTCATCGAGACCCTGGGCACCCAGGAGTACACCCTGGCCCGGGCCCACTTCATGGAGCGCTTCACCAAGGCGTACGGGGAAGAGGCGGCGGCGGAGGTCAAGTCCCACCTGGCGTAGCGGCCCGGCGGGACCGGATTGCCCGCCGGGCAATTCCAGCCTCGCCGGCGTTTTGAGGCGCGGGTCCGGGCAGAGCCCGGGGCCCGGCGGAGCCGGGTTTCCTGGGACTCCGCCCCAGACCCCGCGCCTCGAACGCCGGCGAGGCTGGATCGCGGAGCCTCGGTCAGAGCAGACGTCGCACGGTGTAGGCGAAGCCGACCTCGCGCCCCGCTTCGCCCACGTACGCGTGCCCCCGCATCGCGCACCACGCCGGGATGTCCAGCCGGGCCACCTCGTCGTCGGAGACGACCGTCACGGTGCCGCCCACCGGGACCCGGCCGATGGCGCGGGCCAGCTCGATCACCGGCTGGGGGCACAGCAGGCCGAGCGCGTCGACCTCCAGGGAGTCGGCCTCCGGCGGCGCCGCCGGGGCCTCGCTCACGCCGAGCTTCTCCCGTACGCCCGCCACCGCACCCGGCAGCACCTCCAGGAAGGCGTTGACCTCCTCCGCCGTGGTCCCCGGCGGCAGGGACACCCGTACGTTCCCCTCCGACAGCACCCCCATCGCCCGCAGCACGTGACTGGGGGTCAGCGTGGAGCTCGTACAGGAGGAGCCGGAGGAGACCGAGAAGCCGGCCCGGTCCAGCTCGTGCAGCAGGCTCTCCCCGTCGACGTACAGGCAGGAGAACGTGACCAGGTGGGGCAGACGGCGGACCGGCGCGCCGACCACCTCCACGTCCGGGACCAGCCGGACCACCCGCCGCCGGATCCGGTCCACCAGGACCCGCAGCCGGGCGGCCTCCGCGTCGGCCTCGGCCCGTACGGCCCGCAGCGAGGCCGCCGCCGCCACGATCGCGGGGAGGTTCGCGAAGCCGGGGGAGCGCCCCGACTCCCGTTCGTCCGCCGGGCCTTGGGAGGAGAACCGGACCCCCTTGCGGACCGCGAGCAGGCCGACCCCCGGCGGGCCGCCCCACTTGTGGGCGCTCGCGGCCAGGACGGACCAGGCGCCCTCCACCGGGCCCCAGCCCAGCGACTGCGCCGCGTCCACCAGCAGCGGCACCCCGGCCGCCGCGCAGGCCTCGGCGACCTCCGCCACCGGCTGGACGGTGCCCACCTCGTGGTTGGCCGACTGGAGGCAGGCCAGGGCGGTCCGCGCACCGAGGGCGTCGGCGTACCCGGCGGGGTCCACCGCGCCGTAGCGGTCCACCGGAACCTGGGTCACGGTGCCGCCGGTTCGCTCGTGCGCGTCCGCCGCGTGCAGTACAGAACTGTGTTCGACCGCCGATACGACCAGATGGCCGCCGACACGCCGGCGTCCGGCGAGGGCCCCGGCGAGGCCCGTGTGAACCGCGTGCGTCCCCGAAGGAGTGAACACGAGCTCGTCGGCGCGACAGCCCACCGACTCCGCCGCCGCCTCCCGCGCCGCGTCCAGCAGCAGCCGGGCACGCCTCCCCTCCCGGTACAGCCGGGCCGGGTCGGCCCAGCCCTCGTCCAGGGAGGCCTGCAACGCCTGCCGGGCCACGGGGTGCAGGGGGGCGGCGGACGCGGTGTCGAAGTACGGCATCCCGTCACGCTAGCCGCAGCCTCCGCCGTCCGAGGTCAGGGGCCGTCAGAAGTCTTCCGGACCGGGCCGGTCAGGGCCGTTCGCCCCGTCCCCCGGACGGCGGATCCATCCCTTCGGGGGCAGTAGCGGCGCGTTGGGCACCCTCCCCGCGCGACCCCAAATAGCGTCCAGTAGGGTTTGGTCCGCATAAACATCCAAACCCCTGCCTGCGTCAGGGCCGGCGACCGACCCGAACACGGCCGCGGCCGGCCGCGCGGGCCGAGACTCTCGGGAAGGCGCTACGTGAGTCCCTACGGCTCCGACCGCTCGCCGCGGCGCCCGATGCGGCGGAAGCTGCTGCAGGCGCTGACTGCGGGCGTGGTCCTGGCGACCGCCACTGGTTGCTCGTATACATGGAAAGACTTCCCCCGCCTCGGAATGCCGACTCCGGTAACCGAGGAGGCGCCGCGCATCCTCTCCCTGTGGCAGGGATCCTGGGCAGCCGCGCTCATCACGGGCATCCTGGTGTGGGGCCTGATCATGTGGAGCGTCATCTTCCACCGGCGTAGCCGGACGAAGGTGCAGGTTCCGCCGCAGACCCGGTACAACATGCCCATCGAGGCGCTGTACACCGTGGTTCCGCTCATCATCGTCTCGGTGCTCTTCTACTTCACCGCGCGTGACGAGTCGAAGCTGCTCTCCCTCTCCGCCAAGCCGGCTCACACGATCAACGTGATCGGCTACCAGTGGAGCTGGGGCTTCAACTACATCGAGAACGTCGACGGCGACGCGGCGACCCCGAAGGCGGGTGAGGTCCCCAAGGAGCTCGCCAGCATCCCGGACCGCTTCTCCAAGGCCTTCCCCGCCGGCGCCGAGGGCGTCTACGAGAAGGGCGTCCCCGGAGACCGGAACCCGGACACCAACAACCCGGGGCCGACGCTGGTCCTCCCCGTGGGTGAGAAGGTCCGCTTCATCCTGTCGTCGAACGACGTCATCCACTCCTTCTGGGTGGTCCCGTTCCTGTTCAAGCAGGACGTCATCCCGGGCCACACCAATGTCTTCGAGGTCACCCCTTCCCAGAAGGGCACCTTCATGGGCAAGTGCGCCGAGCTCTGCGGCGTCGACCACTCCCGGATGCTCTTCAACGTCAAGGTCGTCTCGCCCGAGGAGTACCGGGCGCACCTGAAGCAGCTGGCCGAGAAGGGGCAGACCGGCTTCCTGCCGGCGGGCATCAAGCAGACCGACCCGGCCCGGAATGCGGAGACGAACAAACTGTGAGCATCCTCAACGAACCTCAGGGTGCCGCCGCAGCTGACTCGTACGAGAACGAGCTGCCGGTACGGCGCAAGCAGCCGGGCAACGTGGTCATCAAGTGGCTCACCACCACCGACCACAAGACCATCGGCACGATGTACCTGGTCACTTCGTTCGTGTTCTTCATCATCGGCGGGATCATGGCGCTCTTCATGCGCGCCGAGCTGGCCCGTCCGGGTACGCAGATCATGTCGAACGAACAGTTCAACCAGGCGTTCACGATGCACGGCACGATCATGCTGCTGATGTTCGCGACGCCGCTGTTCGCCGGATTCGCGAACTGGATCATGCCGCTGCAGATCGGTGCGCCCGACGTGGCGTTCCCGCGGCTGAACATGTTCGCGTACTGGCTGTACCTCTTCGGCTCGACCATCGCGGTGGCGGGCTTCGCCACGCCGAACGGTGCCGCCGACTTCGGCTGGTTCGCCTACTCCCCGCTGTCGGACGCGGTCCGCTCGCCGGGCATCGGCGCCGACATGTGGATCATGGGTCTGGCCTTCTCCGGCTTCGGCACGATCCTCGGCTCGGTCAACTTCATCACCACGATCATCTGCATGCGCGCGCCCGGCATGACGATGTTCCGCATGCCGATCTTCACCTGGAACGTGCTGCTGACCGGTGTCCTGGTCCTGCTCGCCTTCCCGGTGCTGGCCGCCGCGCTCTTCGCGCTGGAGGCCGACCGCAAGTTCGGTGCGCACGTGTTCGACTCGGCCAACGGCGGCGCCTTGCTGTGGCAGCACCTCTTCTGGTTCTTCGGACACCCAGAGGTGTACATCATCGCCCTGCCGTTCTTCGGAATCATTTCCGAAGTGATCCCGGTCTTCTCCCGCAAGCCGATGTTCGGTTACATCGGTCTGATCGGCGCGACGATCGCGATCGCCGGCCTCTCGGTGACCGTGTGGGCCCACCACATGTACGTCACCGGTGGTGTGCTGCTGCCGTTCTTCTCCTTCATGACCTTCCTGATCGCGGTACCGACCGGTGTGAAGTTCTTCAACTGGATCGGCACCATGTGGAAGGGCTCACTGTCCTTCGAGACACCGATGCTCTGGGCCGTCGGCTTCCTGATCACCTTCACCTTCGGTGGTCTGACCGGCGTCATCCTGGCCTCGCCCCCGATGGACTTCCACGTCTCCGACTCGTACTTCGTCGTCGCGCACTTCCACTACGTCATCTTCGGCACCGTGGTGTTCGCGATGTTCTCCGGATTCCACTTCTGGTGGCCGAAGTTCACGGGCAAGATGCTGGACGAGCGCCTCGGCAAGATCACCTTCTGGACGCTGTTCATCGGCTTCCACGGAACGTTCCTGGTGCAGCACTGGCTGGGTGCCGAGGGCATGCCGCGCCGTTACGCGGACTACCTCGCCGCCGACGGCTTCACCGCGCTGAACACGATCTCGACGATCAGCTCGTTCCTGCTGGGCCTGTCGATGCTGCCGTTCATGTACAACGTCTGGAAGACGGCGAAGTACGGCAAGAAGATCGAGGTCGACGACCCGTGGGGCTACGGCCGTTCGCTGGAGTGGGCGACTTCCTGCCCGCCGCCGCGGCACAACTTCCTCACCCTGCCGCGGATCCGCTCCGAATCCCCGGCGTTCGACCTGCACCACCCGGAGATCGCGGCCCTCGACCACCTCGAGGACCACACCGCCGGCGGGACCAAGGCCCTCACCGGTGACAAGGAGGCCGGCAAGTGAAGATCCAGGGCAAGATGTTCCTCTGGCTCTCCTTCTTCGTCCTGATCATGGCCGTCGTGTACGGCGTGTGGTCGAAGGAGCCCGTAGGCACCACCGCGCTGTTCCTCACCTTCGGCCTGACCGTCATGATCGGCTACTACCTGGCCTTCACGGCCAAGCGCGTGGACGAGATGGCCCAGGACAACCTGGAGGCCGACGTCGCCGACGAGGCGGGCGAGCTGGGGTTCTTCTCCCCGCACAGCTGGCAGCCGCTCTCGCTGGCCATCGGTGGCGCCCTCGCCTTCATGGGAGTCATCTTCGGCTGGTGGCTCATGTACTTCTCCGCCCCGGTCATCCTGATCGGCCTGTGGGGCTGGGTGTACGAGTACTACCGCGGTGAGAACCAGAACCAGTAGCACCGCCCGCGCGGCCGCGTCGCGCACCACTTGGGGCCCGGACACCTCTTCGGAGGAGTCCGGGCCCCTCGTTTGCAGTCATCCCGCGCGCCGTATTTGTCATACCTTCATAGCGTTGGCCCCATGAAGCACTCACCGCGTCTTTGGACGGTACTCAGCTGCTCCCTGCTGGTCGCGTCCCTCGGGGCCGGCGCCACCGCATGCGGGTCCGGCGACAACCCGCTGTCCGCCCGCCCGTACGACGCGGGCGATCAGGTCGCCTTCAACCAGACCGCCGGCAGCCGCCCCGTGGACCCCAGCCGGCCCCTCGAAGTCACCGCCAAGAGCGGCAAGGGCCGGATCACCGACGTGAGCGTCGTGGACGCCCACGGACGCCGCCTGGCGGGCGAACTGACCGCCAAGGGCGACCGCTGGCACAGCACCGCCCCGATGGCCGCCGGCGTCCGCTACACGGTCACCGTGAGCACCGAGGACGAGCGCGGCGCTCCGGGGCGGCGCACGCTCACCTTCGACACGACCCCCTCCAAAGGGGTCCTCGAGGTCGAGTTCGGCCCGGAGGAGGGCAAGTACGGCGTCGGACAGCCCCTCACCGCCGACCTCAACGAGCCCGTCAAGGACAAGGCCGCCCGCGCGATCGTGGAGCGGGGCCTGGTCGTCGACACCCCGCCCGGTGTCGTGGGCGCCTGGCACTGGGTGGACGACAAGACGCTCCACTACCGCCCCAAGGAGTACTGGCCCGCCAACACCGAGGTCTCCGTACGGAGCAACCTCGAAGGCATCAAGATCACGGACGAGCTCCACGGGGCCGCGGCCAAGCCGCTGAAGCTGGAGATCGGCGACCGCGTCGAGGTCACCACCGACGCCTCCTCGCACTACCTCACGTTCGAGCGCAACGGAGAAGTGGTCACCACCATTCCGGTGACCACCGGAAAGCCCGGCTTCTCCACCCGCAACGGGATCAAGGTGGTGCTCGGCAAGCAGTACTACGTCCAGATGCGCGGAGACACCGTCGGCATCGGCGGCAGCGAGTACTACAACCTGCCCGTCTACTGGGCGACCCGCGTCACCTGGAGTGGTGAATACGTCCACGCCGCGCCGTGGTCCATCGGCTCGCACGGCTACGAGAACGTCAGCCACGGCTGCACGGGCATGAGCACCGGCAACGCCGCCTGGTTCTACGAGAACATCACCGAGGGCGACATCGTCCAGGTGATCAACAGCATCGGCGACGACATGGACATCTTCGGCAACGGCTTCGGCGACTGGAACATGGACTGGAAGGACTGGCGCGAAGGCAGCGCCCTGCTGAAGGGCACTCAGGAGGGCCGCAGCCCCGTCGACCAGGCCCGCCTGCGTCCCACCGTCTAGTCCGAGTCCGAGTCCGGGGCCCGGCGCGCCCGTCGCCGGCCCGCGGGGTCGTACGCGCTCACGCGTACGGCCCCGTTCCGCCCCGCGCCGCGCCCGGGCGGCGCAGGAGTGCGGCGGGAGGGGCCGTACGGCCCCACAGGCGCTCCTGGGGCCGTACGGGAGGTGATCAGGCGTCCAGGGACAGCCGGGCCCGCAGAAGGCCCGCCAGGGCGTCCGCGAACTCCACAGGATCCACCGGAAGGGTGACGGCCGCGTCCGCGCGGCTCCACGTGGCCAGCCAGGCGTCCTGGGGGCGTCCCATCAGCAGCAGTACGGGCGGGCAGCGGAAGATCTCGTCCTTGATCTGCCGGCACACCCCCATGCCCCCGGCCGGAACCGCCTCGCCGTCCAGCACGCACACGTCGATGCCGCCCGCGTCCAGCTCCGACAGGACCGCCGGAAGGGTCGCGCACTCCAGGAACTCCACCGGAGGCAGGTCCGCGGCCGGCCTGCGACCGGCCGCCAGCCGCACCTGCTCCCGGGTGCTCGCGTCGTCGCTGTAGACCAGAACCCGCGCAGTCGCCCGCATTTCGTTCCTCCACGTGGCCGTGAATCACGCTCTCGATGCGCGGATGCTACTCCGTCCGACCCCGTGTCAACATCGGTTCGGACAGCATCGCCAGGATGCTTTCGAGGCCCGTCTGATGGGCCGTTCGGGCCTTGCACACGCCCCGGACACTCCGAACGGCACCCCCCAGGGTGAGGGCGGGATAAGCGACCGACATAATGTCGGTCGTGGCGACAGCAACGACAGTAGATACCGGGCACGCGCACCCGACGGTCAACAGGCCGAACCTCGTCAGCGTCGGAACCATCATCTGGTTGAGTTCCGAGCTGATGTTCTTCGCGGCCCTCTTCGCGATGTACTTCACCCTGCGATCCGTGATGGGCGCCGAGTACTGGACAGCGCAGGCCGAGAGCCTGAACCTGCCCTTCTCGGCGACGAACACCACGATCCTGGTGCTCTCCTCGCTCACCTGCCAGCTCGGCGTATTCGCCGCCGAGCGAGGTGACGTGAAGAAGCTCCGGACGTGGTTCATCATCACGTTCGTCATGGGTGCGATCTTCATTGGCGGCCAGGTGTTCGAGTACACCGAGCTGGTCAAGCACGAGGGCATGAGCCTCTCGTCCGGTCCGTACGGCTCGGTCTTCTACTTGACCACCGGCTTCCACGGACTGCACGTGACGGGCGGTCTCATTGCCTTCCTGCTGGTCCTCGGCCGGACGTACGCGGCCAAGAGGTTCACCCACGAACAGGCCACGTCGGCCATCGTCGTGTCCTACTACTGGCACTTCGTCGATGTCGTCTGGATCGGCCTCTTCGCGACGATCTACCTGATCAAGTAGCGAACACGTCACCGGGCAGGTCCCGGCACTCCATCCAGAAACACCGACGCAGAAGATCCTGACACCGGGGTAATCCGTGAAAAAGCTCTCCGCACGACGACGCCATCCGCTGGCGGCGGTCGTCGTTCTACTCCTCGCGCTGGCGGCCACTGGGGGGCTGTACGCCGCCTTCGCGCCCGCAGGCAAGGCGCAGGCCGATGAAACCGCCCAGTCCCTCGCCATCGAGGAGGGCAAGAAGCTGTACGCCGTGGGCTGCGCAAGCTGCCACGGAACCGGCGGTCAGGGTTCCTCTGACGGCCCGAGCCTGGTCGGGGTCGGGGCCGCGGCCGTCGACTTCCAGGTCAGCACGGGCCGCATGCCCGCCCAGCAGCCCGGCGTGCAGGTGCCGAAGAAGCCCAAGATCTACTCTCAGGAGCAGATCGACCAGCTGGCCGCGTACATCGCCTCCCTGGGCGCCGGCCCGAGCGTGCCGACCGAGAAGCAGTTCGACCCGGCCGGTGCCGACATCGCCAACGGTGGTGAGCTGTTCCGCAACAACTGCGCGCAGTGTCACAACTTCACCGGTGAGGGCGGCGCGCTGACGAACGGCAAGTACGCCCCGAACCTCGAGGGCGTGGAGCCGAAGGTCATCTACGAGGCCATGCTCACCGGCCCGCAGAACATGCCCTCCTTCCCGGACAGCACCATGCCGGAGAAGGAGAAGAAGGACATCATCGCGTACCTCCAGAACGTGAACGGCGATAAGTCGACGAACCCCGGTGGCCTCAAGCTCGGCGGCCTCGGCCCCGTTTCCGAGGGTCTGTTCGGCTGGATCTTCGGTCTGGGTGCGCTGATCGCTGTCGCCGTCTGGGTCGCGGCCCACACCGCTAAGGCCAAGAAGTCATGAGTAGCCAAGACATTCCCGAAGAGAAGCACCTGCCGAGTGAGCAGGGCGACGCGCACCACGGTGCCGTAGCGGTCGCGGACGACCCGTTCGCCGACCCGGGCATGCCGGCCCACCGGCCGCGCATCCAGGACATCGACGAGGCGGCCGCCAAGCGCTCCGAGCGCACCGTCGCCCTGATGTTCACGCTGTCGATGCTGTCCACGATCGGCTTCATCGCCGCCTTCGTGACCATCCCGATCGACAAGATCGTGTACATCTTCCCCATCGGGAAGGTGAGCGCGCTCAACTTCAGCCTCGGTCTGACGCTGGGCCTGGCCCTCTTCCTCATCGGCGCGGGCGCGGTCCACTGGGCCCGCACCCTGATGTCCGACGTGGAGATCGCCGACGAGCGCCACCCCATGGGTGCCTCGGCGGAGGTCAAGGCCCAGGTCATGAGCGACTTCCGGGCCGGTACGGACGAGTCGACCATCGCCCGCCGCCCGCTCATCCGGAACACGATGCTCGGTGCGCTGGCCCTGGTGCCGCTCTCCGGCATCGTCATCCTGCGCGACCTGGGCCCGCTGCCCGAGGACAAGCTCCGCAAGACCCTGTGGGCCAAGGGCAAGCTGCTCATCAACCAGAACACGATGGAGCCGCTGCGTCCCGAGGACGTCGTCGTCGGTTCGCTGACCTTCGTCCAGCCCGAGGGCCTGGAAGAGGGACAGCACGACTTCCAGACGCAGATCGCCAAGGCCGCCCTGATGATCGTCCGCATCCAGCCGGAGGACATCAAGGACAAGCAGGAACTCGAGTGGTCCCACGAGGGCATCGTGGCCTACTCGAAGATCTGCACCCACGTCGGCTGCCCGATCAGCCTGTACGAGCAGCAGACGCACCACGTGCTCTGCCCGTGCCACCAGTCCACCTTCGACCTCTCCGACGGCGCCCGTGTCATTTTCGGCCCGGCCGGTCACGCGCTTCCGCAGCTGCGGATCGGCGTGAATGACGAAGGCTTCCTCGAAGCGCTCGGCGACTTCGAAGAGCCCGTCGGTCCTGCCTTCTGGGAGCGCGGATGAGCACCGCCACTGATACTGGGCGCCAAGCGCCGGCCGGCGAGCGCGTAGCTGACTGGGTGGATGGCCGCCTGGGCATCTACAGCATGGCCAAGAACAGCATGCGCAAGATCTTCCCGGACCACTGGTCCTTCATGCTGGGTGAGATCTGCCTGTACAGCTTCATCGTCATCATCCTCACGGGTACCTACCTGACGATGTTCTTCCACCCGAGCATGAACGAGGTCGTGTACCACGGCTCGTACGTGCCCATGCAGGGTGTGCAGATGTCCGAGGCCTACGCCTCGACCCTGCGGATCAGCTTCGACGTCCGCGGCGGTCTGCTCATCCGGCAGATCCACCACTGGGCGGCACTGATCTTCATCGCCGCGATGATCGTGCACATGATGCGCGTCTTCTTCACCGGCGCGTTCCGCAAGCCGCGCGAGATCAACTGGCTGTTCGGTTTCTCGCTGCTGTTCATCGGCATGTTCACCGGCTTCACCGGCTACTCCCTGCCGGACGACCTGCTCTCGGGTACGGGTGTCCGCTTCATGGAGGGCGCGATCCTGTCCGTGCCGGTCGTCGGCACGTACCTGTCGTTCTTCCTGTACGGCGGCGAGTTCCCCGGCGGCGACTTCGTCGCACGGTTCTACTCGTTCCACATCCTGCTGCTGCCCGGCATCATGATCGGCCTGGTCGTGGCGCACCTGACCCTGGTCTGGGTGCACAAGCACACCCAGTTCGCGGGCCCGGGCAAGACGAACAACAACGTCGTCGGCACGCCGCTGCTCCCGGTGTACACCGCCAAGGCCGGAGGCTTCTTCTTCCTGGTCTTCGGTGTCATCACCGCGATCGCCGCCGTGGCCTCGATCAACCCGATCTGGGCCCTCGGCCCGTACCGCCCGGACCACGTGTCCACCGGCGCGCAGCCCGACTGGTACATGGGTATGCCGGAAGGCCTGATCCGAGCCATGCCCGGCTGGGAGATCAACCTGTGGGGCCACACGCTCGTCCTGGGCGTGTTCATCCCGCTGCTGCTCTTCCCGCTGGTGCTGTGCTCGATCGCCGCCTGGCCGTTCATCGAGTCCTGGATCACCGGGGACAAGCGCGAGCACCACATCCTGGACCGCCCGCGCAACGTCCCGACCCGTACGGCCTTCGGTGTCGCCTACCTGGCGGAGTACGCCGTGCTGCTGATCGGCGGTGGAAACGACATGTTCGCGCAGTACTTCCACCTCTCGCTCAACGCGATCACCTGGTTCGTCCGGATCGGCTTCTTCGTCGTCCCGGTCGTCGCCTTCATCATCACCAAGCGGATCTGCCTGGGCCTCCAGCGCCGGGACCGGGACAAGGTGCTGCACGGTCGCGAGACCGGCATCATCAAGCGCCTGCCGCACGGTGAGTTCGTGGAGGTCCACGAGCCGCTGTCGCAGGGCCAGCTGCACACCCTCACCTCGCACGAGCAGTACAAGCCCGTCGAGATCGGCCCGACGGTCGACGAGAACGGTGTCAAGCGCAAGGTGAAGAGCACGGAGAAGCTCCGCGCGAAGCTCAGCAAGGGCTTCTACGCGGAGAACAACCAGATTCCGAAGCCCACGGTGGAGGAGTACAAGGAGATCCAGAGCGGCCACGGCCACCACTGATCCCCTGCTGAACGCATGAGGGACTGGTTTCGGCCAGTCCTGGTGTCGCCACGGTGAGAGCCCCGTCCAGTGTCTGGACGGGGCTCTTTGCCGCCCCCCGGGGCTGGATAGGCTGAGGGTCTTCCCATTCGACGTGGGCGGCGAAAATGGGGGCGGCCCACTAGCACAGGAGCGGACCATGAACGTTGTGACCCCGGCAGGCGGCGACAGCGTGGCGGCCCGTAGCTGGCCGGGCGTCCTCGACGCCCTGCTGACCGGCCGGGACCTGAGCGCCGACGACACGGCCTGGGCCATGGACCGGATCATGCGCGGGGAGGCCACCGACGCCCAGATCGCGGGTTTCGTGGTCGCGCTGCGGGCCAAGGGGGAGACGGTCACGGAGATCACCGGCATGGTGCGCGCCATGTACGACCACGCCAACCTGATCGAGGTGCCGGGCCGGACGGTGGATATCGTCGGCACGGGCGGCGACGGGGCCAAGACGGTGAACATCTCCACGATGTCGGCGATCGTGGTGGCCGGTACCGGCGCCAAGGTGGTCAAGCACGGGAACCGGGCCGCGTCCTCCGCGAGCGGGTCCTCGGACGTCCTGGAGAAGCTCGGCGTCAACCTCAACCTCAGCACCTCACGGGTCGTCGAGGTCGCCGAGGCGGCCGGCATCACCTTCTGCTTCGCGGTGAAGTTCCACCCGGCGCTGCGGCACGTGGCCGCGGCCCGCAAGGAGCTGGGCATCCGGACCACCTTCAACTTCCTAGGCCCGCTGACGAATCCGGCGCGGGTACGGGCCCAGGCGACCGGCGTGGCCGACGCCCGGGTGGCCCCGATCGTGGCGGGCGTGCTCGCCGAGCGGGGCTCGTCCGCGCTGGTCTTCCGCGGTGACGACGGCCTGGACGAACTGACCACGACGGCGACCTCGCGCGTCTGGTGGGTCCGCGACGGCAAGGTCTCGGAGCAGTCCTTCGACCCGCGCGACGTCGGCATCGACCTGGTCGACGTAGCGGCCCTCGCCGGCGGGGACCCCTCGTACAACGCGGACGTGGCCCGCCGCCTGCTGGCGGGCGAGACCGGCCCGGTCCGCGACGCGGTGCTGCTGAACTCGGCCGCGGCCCTGGTGGCCCTGGACCCCGGCACGGGCACGCTGGAGGAGCAGATCGCGGCGGGCATCGCCCTCGCGGCCCGGTCCATCGACTCGGGCGAGGCCCGGGCGGCGCTGGAGCGGTGGGTGGCGGCGAGCAACGCCTGATCATTTCCGGCCAAGGCCCCGGTCCACCATGCGGACCGGGGTCTTGCGCTCGGGGGATCTTGTGGCAGGATGCTGGACAGGTCACGAGTGACAGCGTTTAGGCCCCGGCTTGCTGTCCGGCAACCCTCCTTCCGTGGCGGGGTGCCCCGGGTGATGACCAGGTCGTAGGCAGCGAGGTCTACGGCAAGCGCGGATCCCTCGACACCAGGGGTCCTGGTCTCTCGAGGAGCGTTTTCCGTGAGCAAGCGAATGCGATAGGGCGACTCCGCCCCTTCTTCAACCCTCGGACAGGGTCACTTCTGCGTACCCCCGTTCGCTCCGAGGACTTCCCGTACCCCGGACGGCCCAGAGCCGCGTCCCCGTACGGGCACACCGAAGCCATTCACCCCTGCCTGCCGGGAGATACCGCCATGTCCGCATCCCTGAACGCCGCCACCGCCACCGCCACCGCCGAGGGCCCCGCCTGTGCCGAGCCGCTGCCGGTGCTCGGCCGGGACGTCACCGTCCCCCTCGTCACCGGAGGCGAGGTCACCTACGCGGCCCTCGACTACGCGGCCTCCGCCCCCGCGCTCCAGCGGGTCTGGGACGACGTGGCCGCCTACGCCCCCTACTACGGCAGCGTGCACCGCGGCGCCGGCTACCTCTCGCAGCTGTCCACCGACCTCTTCGAGCAGAGCCGGGCCACGGTCGCCGAGTTCCTCGACTGCCGCCCCGCCGACCAGGTGGTCTTCACCCGGTCCACCACCGACTCCCTGAACCTCCTCGCCGCCGCCCTTCCGGCCGACTGCCAGGTCTTCGTCTTCGAGACCGAGCACCACGCCTCGCTGCTGCCGTGGACGGACGCGCAGGTCACCTACCTCAACGCCCCGCGCACCCCGGACGAGGCCGTCGCCACCCTGGAGCGGGCGCTGGCCGACCGCGACCCCTACGGCCCGGCCCTGGTCTGCGTCACCGGCGCGTCCAACGTCACCGGTGAACTGTGGCCGGTGAAGGAACTCGCCGCCGCCGCGCACGCCCACGGCGCGCGGATCGTCCTGGACGCCGCCCAGCTCGCCCCGCACCACCCCGTCTCGGTCCAGGACCTGGACGTGGACTGGGTCGCCTTCTCCGGACACAAGCTCTACGCCCCCTTCGGCTCGGGCGTCCTCGCCGGCCGCGCGGACTGGCTCCAGGCGGCCGAGCCGTACCTCGCGGGCGGCGGTGCCTCCCGCAAGGTGGCCCGGCGCGAGGACGGCGGCGTGGACGTCGAGTGGCACACCACGGCCGCCCGCCACGAGGCCGGTTCCCCCAACGTCATCGGCGTCTACTCCATCGCCTCCGCCTGCAAGGCCCTGACCGAGGCCGGGTTCGACAGCCTGGTCGCCCGCGAGCGCCACCTCATCGCGAAGGTCCGCGAGGGCCTGGCGGAGGTCCCGGCGGTCCGCGTCCTGTCCCTCTTCGGGGACGAGGCCCCCCGGGTCGGCGTCATCTCCTTCGTCGTGGACGGCTGGAACAGCTCGCACTTCGCGGCCGCGCTGTCCGCCGAGTACGGCATCGGCGTACGCGACGGCCTGTTCTGCGCCCACCCGCTGGTCCGCACCCTGCTGGGCAGCGAGCCGCAGGCCCAGGGCGAGTGCGGTGCGCCGGAGGCGGCGCCGGGGGAGCGCTCGCTGAACGCGATCCGCGTCAGCTTCGGCGCCGGCACGCCTGACGAGCACGTGGAGCGTTTCGTCCGCGCGGTGCGGGAGCTCGTCGCGGACGGCGCGAAGTGGCAGTACCGCACCGAAGAGGGCCGCTGCGTCCCGGCCGTCTGACCCTGACAGGATGCGGGGCATGAGCTACTGGGACCCGCTGCCGTACGTCCGGGCCGCGGAGAGCGGGCCGCTGCCCGCCCCGGACGGCGGCACGTGGCTGCCCGCCGCGGAGCACCGCGGCGGCTGGTGGAACCCCCGCCCCGACCGCTGGGCGGAGCGCGACTGGCGCAACGTGCCGGGGCCGTTCTACGGGGCGGGGACCGACAACTGCTGGATGGGCCGGCTGATCGCCCCCGGGCACGTGCTCTACGACGACGAGTGGGGCGCGGAGTTCGTCTACCGGCAGCCCCGTGACGCGGCGCAGGCGCTGGCGCTGCTGGGCGCGGTCGCGCAGGACCCGATGGTCGGGTACGCCTGCGACGGTGACGACCACTGGACCCCGGATCTGGTCCGGGACTGGTGGCGCGATCGTGGCGGGGTGAGGGAGTGGGCCGCCGCCGTGGGCCGGACGTGGTCTGTGTCCGAGCGGGCCGAAGAACGCGAAGCCGCAGCCGGGGCGCGTGAGTACGCGGCGTACATCGACGCCGGCCTGGGGGAGTACCTCCGCGGGTACGTCTTCCACCTGTCAGAAGGCCGCGCCGCCGGCCCGGGCGAAGCCCTGCCGACCCTCTGATCCGCTGCCCTGCGGGGTACGGCCTTGCCCCTGCGGGCGGCCCGGCGTGTACGGCCTTGCCCCTGCGGGCGGCCCGGCGTGTACGGCCTTGCCCGTGCGGGCGGCCCGGCGGGTACGGCCTTGCCCGTGCAGGCGGCCCGGCGGGTGCGGGGGTGGGGCGGGGCCGCTCCGGAGTGTCTCCTCGGCTCGCGCACTGAGGTCAGGCTGCGTGGGTGCGGCCCGGGTTGCGCGCTCGTCCTGCGGGGACACTCCTGCGCGTCCCCACCCCACGGCCGACTCCGCTGGCGAGGCCCGGCCCCTGCCCGGGTGGGGGAGCGGGGGCGCGCAGGGACGTCCCCGCAGGACGAGCGCGCAACCGGCCTGACGGTGCGTGACCGGGCTCAGTGCGCGAGCCGAGGAGACGTCCCGGAGGGCCGCCGCGGACAGGCCCGGCAGCCGGGATCCCGCCCGGGTGGGTCACCCGTACCCGTACGGCCCGTGCCCGGCAGGTGGGATTCCGCCCGGGTGGGTCACCCGTACCCGTACGGCCCGTGCCCGG
Organism: Streptomyces sp. NPDC048255; assembly: GCF_040652415.1. Classification (NCBI taxonomy): domain Bacteria; kingdom Bacillati; phylum Actinomycetota; class Actinomycetes; order Kitasatosporales; family Streptomycetaceae; genus Streptomyces; species Streptomyces sp. NPDC048255. The sequence goes on along the minus strand of NZ_JBEZMA010000008.1, from coordinate 156,073 downwards.
AGGGCGGGATCCCGCCCGGGGGCACATTTCCAGCCCCGCCGGCGATTGAGGCGAACCCCCCGCCAGAGCCCAGCGCTAAGCGTCCAGGCCGATGGCGAACGCCGCTTCCAAGTCGTGCTGCGAGTACGTGCGGAACGCCACGTGCGTGTCCGTCGCCTCCACGCCCGGGATCTTGCTGATGCGGCCCGGGATGATGTCCGCCAGGTTCTCGTGGCGGGCCACGCGGACCAGCGCGATGAGGTCGTACGTACCCGTGACGGAGTAGACCTCGCTGACGCTGTCCAGCGCGGCGATGGACTCGGCGATCTCGGGGATGCGGTCCACGCTGGTCTTGATGAGCACGATCGCGGTGATCACGGCTGGCTGTCTCCCTCGGTGGCCGTCGCTGGTCGCCTCACTCTAGTCGTACGCCGATACCGGCCCCAGGCGTAGACGAAGCCGAGCGAGAAGCCCACCAGGTGGGCCAGATAGGCGACACCCGGTCCGCTGTCCGCGCGGTGCGCCGCCACCCACTGCAGGGCGAACCAGAACAACAGCACGATCCACGCCGGGAACCGCAGCGGCAGGAAGAACAGGAACGGGAACAGGCTCGTCACCCTGGCCCGCGGGAGCAGGCACAGGAAGGCGCCGAGGACCGCCGAGATCGCCCCGGAGGCCCCGACCAGCGTCTGCGAGGACCCGGCGTTCGCCGCCGCGTACGCCGCCAGCGCCAGGTAACCCGTACAGATGTAGAAGACGAGGAACGCCGGGCGGCCCATCCGCTCCTCGGTCATCGCGCCGAAGACGTAGAGGAAGAGCATGTTCCCGAGCAGGTGCAGCCAGCTGCCGTGGACGAACAGCGCGGTCAGCGGCGTCAGCCAGGCGCGCGGGGTGCCCGTGAAGAGCTCGTCCGGGACCACGCCCCAGCGCCGGAAGTACCCCGTCCCGGAGGACAGCAGGGCCTCGCCCGTCCCGTAGGCCGGGTTCAGTCCCGAGGCGGGGCCGAGCAGGAACACCACACAGCAGCCGGCGATCAGCGCGTGGGTGACCACCGGTCCCCGGGCGGCCTCGCGGACGGCCTGCCACCTTACGATCATGCGACTGATCATGACTCAACCGGGCCCACCTGAAGCGGTGGCAGGCCGTAGGGTTACGAGCTGCGGTCCGCTGGGCGACGCGTACGGCGCCGCGGACGGCTTTAATTGAATCAGCTACGAAGGAGAGAGCGGCCTGATGACGGTTCCCCTGCCGACCGACACCACCCGGTGGCGCTGCACCCTGTGCGGCAACCTCACGCGCTTCGACGTCACCCGTTCGTCGAAGGTCGTGGAGTACGTCCACCTGGACCTCGCCGGGGAGCCCAAGGTCGAGGAGCGCGAGGTGGTCAATGAGACCATCGAGTCGGTCCGCTGCCGCTGGTGCAACGCGGTGGACCAGATCGAGCTCGTGGACAGGCCGGGCGCGGACTCCTGAGGGAGCCGCGTCCACAGGTAGATCACGGTAGGGGTGACGGATTGTGGAGCCAGCAAGCGGCGCTGAGCCGGCCGAACCGGCCGGCGACGCCGCCGAGGTGCTCGACCGCCCGCTGCCGGAAGGCGTGCGGCGCCGGGTCGTCGCGCTCGTCTCGGACGCCTTCGGCGGACTGACGGTCGCGGACCTCCCGGCGCAGCTGCGCCAGTACGCCCGCTTCACCCCGACCCGGCGCGCCAAGTTCGCGGGCAACGCCATGGCCGCGGCAGTCGAGACCGACCCCGTGTTCCGCGGCAGGGTCGCGGAGAAGCTGCGCGAGGCGCAGGTGGACCTGGCCGCGGCGCTGGAGTCCGGTGCGCCGCCGGCCGCCGCGGATCCGCTGGACGTGGCGGCCGCCGCGTACGTCCTGCGGCCGGTCGGCTGGGTGAAGCTGGTGGCCGCCGCGGGCGAGGAGGCGCAGCGCGCCGACGCCGAGCGGATCGGCGAGGAGACCCGGCGCGAGCTGGAACGGCTCCGCGAGGAGCTGGCCCACGTACGGGAGCTGCAGCGCACGGGCGGCGAGCAGGTGCGGGCCGAACTGGACGCGGCCCGCAAGGAAGCCGAATCGCTTCAGCGCAAGCTGCGCAGCGCCCTCAGCGACGTCAAGCGCGGCGAGGCGGCCCTGCGCAAGCTGAACGCCGAGGTCGACGGGATCCGCGGCGAGGCGGCGACCCGGGTGGCCACCGCCGAGAGCGAGTCCCGGCGGCTCAAATCGCGTCTGGCGGAGGTGGAGACGGCGCTGGAGGCCTCGCGTCGGGCCACCCGCGAGGGGCGCAGCATCGAGGACATGCGGCTGCGGCTGCTGCTGGACACCGTGCTGGACGCGGCGCAGGGGCTGCGCCGCGAGCTGGCGCTGCCGCCGGTCTCGACCCGGCCGGCCGACACCGTGGAAGCGGTGGAGCCGGGCCGGATGACGCCGAAGGACATCGCGGCCCGGGCCCTGTCCGAGACCGATCCGGCGCTGCTGGACCAGTTGTTGGCGCTGCCTCAGGCCCATCTGGTGGTCGACGGCTACAACGTGACGAAGACCGGCTATCCGACGATGCCGCTGGAGAAGCAGCGGTTGCGGCTGCTGGGCGGGCTGTCGATGCTGGCCGCGCAGACGGGCGCGGAGATGACCTGTGTGTTCGACGGGGCGGAGCTGGCGGCCCCGGTGCTGCTCGCGCCGCCGCGCGGGGTGCGGGTGCTCTTCTCCAAGGCCGGGGTGACGGCGGACGAGCTGATCCGCCAGCTGGTGCGGGCCGAGCCGCCCGGCAGGCCGGTGGTGGTGGTCTCCACGGACCGGGAGGTCGCCGACGGGGTGGCCAAGGCCGGGGCGCGGCCCGTGGCGTCCGCCTTGTTGCTGAAGCGGCTTTCGCGCGTTTCGTAACTCCTGGCCTGAATGCCGGAATTGGCAGGGTGGGTGGAGGACGCACCGTCAAGTGCCCGGCACGGAGCGTGCGCTGTAGGTAAAGAAGCTGGTAGGAGAGCGAGTTTTTTCCCGCGGGGATTTGAAGTGATCACAGCGGGGTCACTAGGGTCTGTTCAAACCTTCGTGCGGTAGATCACTCATTCGGGGTGTCGGCGGAGGTGCTGCCGAGTTGCGTACTTCGGCGGCTCCAGGAAGAAGGAGCTCGCCTTCGTGGCGTCCCACCGTCGACCCAAGCAGCCGAACCGCGCCCGTGTGACCGTCCTGACCGCCACGGCGGCCGCGGCCGTCGCCCTCTCCGCCCAGGGCGCCTCCGCCGCTCCGGCCAAGCCGGGCAAGGACGAGGTCAAGGCTCAGGTCGACGCGCTCTACGAAGAGGCGGAGCAGGCCACCGAGAAGTTCAACGGGGCCAAGGAGCGCCAGGAGAAGCTGGAGAAGGAGATCGGGCAGCTCCAGGACCAGGTCGCGCGCGGCCAGGGCGACCTCAACGAGCTGCGCAACGCGCTCGGTTCGATGGCCAGCGCCCAGTACCGCAACGGCGGCATCGACCAGTCCCTCGCCCTCTTCCTCTCCGCCGACCCCGACAGCTACCTCGACAAGGCCTCCAGCCTGGAGCACCTGAGCGGCAAGCAGGTCGAAGCGGTCCAGAAGATCCAGGCCAAGCAGCGCAGCCTCGCGCAGCAGCGCCAGGAGGCCTCGGGCAAGCTCGCCGACCTCGACGCCACCCGCAAGGAGCTCAGCGAGAAGAAGAAGGCCGCGCAGGACAAGCTCGGCGAGGCCCAGGCCCTGCTCAACACCCTGACCGCGCAGGAGCGTGCCGCGCTCAAGGACGAGGAGACGCGGGCCAGCCGCAGCGACAGCCAGCGCGTCGACCTCGGCAACGTGAAGGCCTCCGGCCGCGCCGGCGCCGCCCTGGAGGCGGCCAAGACCAAGCTGGGTTCCGCCTACGTCATGGGCGCCACCGGCCCCAGCGCGTACGACTGCTCCGGGCTCACCCAGTGGGCCTACAAGCAGGCCGGCGTCACCATCACCCGCACGACGTACACCCAGGCGGAGGAGGGCAGGCGCGTCAGCCGCAGCGAGCTCCAGCCCGGTGACCTGGTCTTCTTCTACGGAGATCTGCACCACGTCGGCCTGTACGCGGGCAACAACATGACGCTGCACGCCTCCAACCCGCGCGGCGGTGTCAAGTACGAGTCGATGGACAACATGCCGTTCCAGTTCGGCGTCCGCATCTGATCCCTCGCGGATCCGATCCCCCGCGAAGCCAGAGCCCCCGGCCGAAGGCGCGCCGTCCGCCGCCCATCCGGGCGAATTACAAGGCCGCGCCTCGACCGCACGCCCCGCCGGTGACCTGCGTCTCCTGCGGGGCGTCACTGTGCGTGCCCTCCCGCGGTCGTTGGCCGGTGCGTGGCCATGCGGTTACTGTCTGCCAGCGCGCAACCCGGCACACGGCCGTCCACGGGGGGCGGACCCGGGTCCCGCGCAGCGGAAGGGAGCGGTTTCACGTGGCGTCCCATCGCCGGCCCGGGCTCAGCGGCCTCGACCGGAACACGAAGGTCACCGTCCTCACCGCCGCGGCGGCCGGCGCCGCCGTCGCCATGACGGGCGCGCCCGCGGGCGCGGCCCCCGGCCTGCCCTACGAGCCCTCGGCCGGCGCCCGCGCCCAGGTCGACCGGCTCTTCGAGGAGGCCGAACAGGCCACCGAACAGTTCAACGAGGCGGGTGAGAAGGCCGACCGGCTCCGCGCCGAAGTCAGCCGGGCCCAGGACGCGGTGGCCCGCGGCCAGGACCGCATCAACACCATGCGGGGCGTCCTCGGTACCTTCGCCGGAGCCCAGTACCGCAGCGGCGGCCTCGACCCCACCGTCGGGCTGATGCTGTCCGAGAACCCCGACGACTACCTCGAACGGGCCGCCGTCCTGGACCGGCTCACCGGCCGCCAGGCCCGCCAGCTCGACGAACTGCGCGAGGAGCAGCGCCGCCTCGGCCAGGAACGCCGCGAGGCCTCCCGCAAGCTCGCCGAACTCGACGCGCTGCGCGCCGACGTGGCCAAGCACAAGCGCTCCGTCACCGCGAAGCTCGCGGCCGCCCGGCGGCTGCTCAACGCCATGCCGTCCGAGGAGCGGGCCGACTTCGAGCGGGCCTCGCGCTCCGGCGGCCGCGCCGACGCGCTGCCCGACCTTCCCTCGACGGGGCCGTCCTCGGGGCGCGCCGCGGCCGCGGTGATGGCGGCCCGGGCGGCGGTCGGCAAGCCCTACGTGTGGGGCTCCACCGGCCCCTCCGGCTTCGACTGTTCCGGGCTGATGGTGTGGTCGTACCGGCAGGCGGGCGTCGCCCTGCCGCGCACCTCGCAGGCCCAGCGGCACGCGGGACGCCAGGTCCCGCTGTCGCAGGCGCGGCCGGGCGACCTGGTGACGTACCGCTCGGACGCCAGCCACGTCGGCATGTACGTGGGCAACGGCCAGGTGGTGCACGCCCCGTACCCGGGGGCCCGGGTGCGGTACGACCCGGTCGGGATGATGCCGGTGTCCTCGGTGACCCGGCCCTGACCCTGGCGCCGGGCCGGGCCCCTGCTCTGATCCGGGCCCCGGCTCTGGCCCTGGCCCTGACTCTGGCCCTGACTCTGGCCCTGGCCCTGACCCGGGCGCGGACCGGCCCGGCCGGGCCCGTGCGTACGATCGGCTGATGCTCCCGGGTCCCCGTCCACCGCGCGTGCCGCCGCCGCTGCGCGTGCTGCCGCTCCTGCTGTGCCTCCTGCTGGCGGGGTGCGGCGGGCGGCCCCCGGCCGGCGCCGCCGAGCAGGACGTCCGGCGGGCGGTGGCCGACTGGTCCCGGGTGCCGCCCGAGCGGCTCGCCGGGATCCCGCTGGAGGACTGGGCCTACGAGGTCGCCTCGGTGCACCGGGACGGCGTACGGGCCTCCGTACAGGCCCGGCTGCGCTACCGGCTGGCCGGCTACGACGCGGCTCCCGCGGACTCGGAGCGCGCACTCGAACTGGCCCGGGACGACGGCACCTGGCGGGTCCGCTCCGACCGCCCGGCGCCCGGAGCCCTGCCGCAGCTGTGGGACCAGGGCGCGGTGACGGTGGTCCGGGGTGCGCACGCGCTGGTGCTGGGCTCCGCCGGCCAGGGGACGCTCGCCGAGGTGGCCGCCGAGGCAGACCGGGCCGTGCCCGCGGTGAGCGGGGCCTGGCCGCGGCCGTGGGCGGGCCGGGTGGTGGTGCTGGTCCCCGGTTCCCTGGAGCTGATGGCGCAGCTGCTGGGCCGGCCCGCCGAGGCCTACCGGGGCCTGGGCGCCGTCACCACCGGCCGGGTGGGCGCGGGCACCGGCCCCGCCGACCGGGTGGTCATCAACCCGGAGGGGTACGCCGAGCTGAGCGGGCCGGGCCGGCGGGTCGTCCTGACCCACGAGGTCACGCACGTGGCCACCCGGGCGGCGACCACCGCCACGACCCCGCTGTGGCTCTCCGAGGGCTTCGCGGACTGGGCGGCGTACCGCGGCACCTCCAGTACCCCGGAGCAGGCCGCCCCGGCGCTGGCCCGGGCGGTGCGCCGGGGCGAGCTGCCCGCCGGACTCCCCCCGGCGGAGGCCTTCGCCTTCGGCGGCGACCCGGACGCGGTGGCCCGGGCGTACGAGGGGGCCTGGCTGGCCTGCCGGCTGATCGCGGGGCGGTGGGGCGAGGCGGCGCTGGTCGACCTGTACGAACGGGCGGGCCGCGAGCCGTGGCCGACCGCGCTGGAGGAGGCCCTGGGCGTGGACCCGGCGGAGCTGACGAAGGCCTGGCAGGAGGAGCTGCGGGCAGAGCTGGGCTGAGGCCGTCCGGTACTGTCGGCAGGCGATGCACAAGACGCTGATCGTGACCAACGACTTCCCGCCGCGACCGGGCGGCATCCAGGCCTTCCTGCACAACATGGCGCTGCGGCTGGATCCCGACCGGATCGTCGTGTACGCCTCCACCTGGAAGCACAGTGCGGAGGGCCGCGAGGCCACCGCCGCCTTCGACGCCGAACAGCCCTTCCAGGTCGTGCGCGACCGTACGACGATGCTGCTGCCGACCCCGCGCGTGACGCGGCGGGCGGTGGGGCTGCTGCGCGAACACGGCTGCGAGTCCGTGTGGTTCGGGGCGGCGGCGCCGCTCGGGCTGATGGGCCCGGCGCTGCGCCGGGCGGGCGCCCGGCGGATCGTGGCGACCACGCACGGGCACGAGGCGGGCTGGGCCCAGCTGCCCGCGGCGCGCCAGTTGCTGCGGCGGATCGGCGAGGGCACCGACACGCTGACCTACCTGGGGGAGTACACCCGCTCGCGGATCGCCTCCGCCGTGACGGAGCGGGCGGCGGCGCGGATGGCGCAACTGCCGCCGGGGGTGGACGAGAAGACCTTCCACCCGGGCTCGGGCGGCGCGGAGGTCCGGGCCCGGCTCGGACTGACCGACCGGCCGGTGGTCGTCTGCGTCTCGCGGCTGGTGCCGCGCAAGGGGCAGGACACGCTGATCGAGGCGATGCCGCGGATCCTGGCGGCGGTGCCGGACGCGGTGCTGCTGATAGTGGGCGGCGGGCCGTACGAGGCGGACCTGCGGGCGCTCGCGACGGCGACGGGCGTCGCGGACTCGGTGGTCTTCACGGGAGCCGTCCCGTGGGCGGAACTGCCCGCCCACTACGGCGCGGGGGACGTCTTCGCGATGCCGTGCCGGACCCGGCGGGGCGGGCTGGACGTGGAGGGCCTCGGAATCGTCTACCTGGAGGCCTCGGCGACGGGGCTGCCGGTGGTCGCGGGCGACTCCGGCGGGGCGCCGGACGCGGTGCTGGACGGCGAGACGGGCTGGGTGGTGCGGGGCGGCGCCCCCGCGGACGCCGCCGAGCGGATCGTGGCCCTGCTGCTGGACCCCGAACTCCGCCGTCGGATGGGCGAACGGGGCCGGGCCTGGGTCGAGGAGAAGTGGCGCTGGGACCTGCTGGCGGAGCGGCTGCGCGAGCTGCTCTAGCCGCCTGGTGCGGCGCCGTTGCCGGGGGCTCCGCCCCCGGACCCCCGCGCCTCAAACGCCGGCGAGGCTGAGATTCGCCACTCCTGACTGTCTCTCAGATGCCTGACAGGACGGCGTCTGGCCGGAAGGTCGGATTCCGCCCATGATGCGGCCATGACACCAAATCTGACGCGCCGTCATGTCCTCGGACTGGCCGCCCTCCAGACCGCCGCCGCCCTCGGCTTCACCCGGATCGGCCTGGCCTCCGCCTCCGCCGCCGAGCCGGGCGCAGCCCACTACGCACCGGCGATCGTCGTCGGCTCCGGCTACGGTTCCGCCGTCGCCGCCCTGCGCCTGGGCCAGGCGGGCGTGCGTACCGTCGTCCTCGAAATGGGCCGGCTCTGGGACGGCCCCGGACCCGACGGCAAGGTCTTCCCCTCCACCTCGGCGCCCGACCACCGCTCCATGTGGTTCCGTACGCGTACCGAGGCCCCGCTCGCCCAGTTCCTCTGGCTCGACGTGGTCAACCGCGACATCAGCCCGTACCCCGGCGTCCTCGACCGCGTGAACTACGGCGACATGTCCGTGTACGTGGGGCGGGGGGTCGGGGGCGGATCGCTCGTCAACGGCGGCATGGCGCCGACACCCAGGCGCTCGTACTTCTCCGAGGTGCTGCCCCAGGTCGACGCCGACGAGATGTACGGCACCTACTTCCCCCGCGCCCGGGCCATGCTCGGGGTCAACGACATCGACCCGGCCTGGTTCGAGTCCACGCCCTGGTACCGCTTCGCCCGGGTCTCCCGCAAGCACGCCCAGAACACCGGCCTGAGGACCGTCTTCGTCCCCAACGTCTACGACTTCGCGTACATGAAGCGCGAGGCGGCCGGCACCGCGGTCAGGTCGGCGCTCGCGGGCGAGGTCATCTACGGCAACAACCACGGGAAGAAGAGCGTCGACAAGACCTACCTGGCGGCCGCCCTCGGCACCGGCAACGTCACCATCGAGACCATGCAGCGCGTGGTCGGCGTACGCCAGGACCCGGCCGGCGGGTACGTGCTGACCGTACGGACCAGCGATCTCTCCGGCCGGGTCACCCAGGTGCGCGAACTCGGCTGCAAGCAGCTCTTCCTCGGGGCGGGGAGCCTGGGGACGACCGAGATCCTGCTGCGGGCCCGCGAGACCGGGGCGCTGCCCGCGCTCAGCGAGAAGGTCGGGCTCGGCTGGGGGCCCAACGGCAACGTCATGACGGCCCGCGCCAACCACCTGTGGGACACCGTCGGCGCCGACCAGGCCACCATGCCCGCCCTGGGCATCGACGACTGGGACAACGCCGCGAACCCGGTCTTCGCCGAGATCGCCCCGCTGCCCATGGGCCTGGAGCACTGGATCTCGATGTACCTGGCCATCACCAGGAACCCGGAGCGCGGGCACTTCAGCTACGACTCCGCCACCGACTGCGCCCGCCTCAACTGGCGGCGGGACCAGAACACCCCCGCGGTCGCCGCGGCCAAGAACCTCTTCGACCGCATCAACCGGCGGAACTTCACCATCTACCGGTACGACCTCTTCGGCGGCAACCGGGCCTTCGCCGACAACTTCACGTACCACCCGCTGGGCGGCTGCGTCCTCGGCGAGGCCACCGACGCGTACGGCCGCGCCAAGGGCTACCAGGGCCTGTACGTGGTCGACGGCTCGCTGGTCCCCGGCTCGCTCGGCGTGAACCCGTTCGTGACGATCACCGCCCTCGCCGAGCGGAACATGGCGCGGGTCCTCGCCGAGGACCCGCGCTGACAGCGGCCTGCGGCCGCGGCGCGCCGGCCCGGCCGCCCGGTGGGGTCAGCCGCGGTAGAGCGCCTCGATCTCGTCCGCGAAGTCCTTCGCCACCACGTTGCGCTTCAGCTTCAGCGACGGCGTGATGTGGCCCGACTCCTCCGTGAACTGGGAGGGCAGAATGCGGAATTTCCGCACCGATTCCGCCTTGGAAACCGCCGCGTTGCCGTCGTCCACGGCCTTCTGGACCGCGGCGATCAGCTCCGCGTCCTCACGCAGCTCGGCCGCCGTGACACCGGCCGGCTTCCCGTGCTCCGCGGCCCAGCGGCCGAGGAACTCCTCGTCGATGGTGACCAGCGCGGCCACGAACGGCCGCCCGTCGCCCACCACCATGCACTCCGCGACCAGCGCGTGCGCCCGGATCCGGTCCTCGATCACGGCTGGCGCGACGTTCTTGCCGCCCGCGGTGACGATGAGTTCCTTCTTGCGCCCGGTGATCGTGAGGTAGCCGTCCTCGTCGAGGGTGCCGACGTCGCCGGTGTGGAACCAGCCGTCGGTCAGCGCCTCGGCGGTCGCCGTCTCGTTCTTCCAGTAGCCCGTGAAGATCTGCTCGCCGTGCAGCAGCACCTCGCCGTCGTCCGCGATGCGCACCACGGAGCCCGGCATGGGCTGGCCGACCGTACCGATCTTCTGCTTGTCCCACGGGTTGAAGGTGGTCGCCGCGCAGGACTCGGTCAGGCCGTAGCCCTCCAGCACCGTGAAGCCGATGCCGCGGAAGAAGTGCCCGAGCCGCTCGCCCAGCGGGGCGCCGCCGGAGATCGCGTACTCGCCGCGCCCGCCGAGGACGGCGTGCAGCTTGCTGTAGACCAGCTTCGTGAAGAGCTTGTGCTTGAGCTTCAGCCCGAAGGACGGGCCGCGCGGGGTGTCCAGCGCACGGCTGTACGCGATCGCCGTCTCGGCCGCGGCGTCGAAGATCTTGCCCTTGCCGTCGGCCTGCGCCTTGGCGCGCGCCGAGTTGTAGACCTTTTCGAAGACCCGCGGCACACCGAGGATCAGCGTGGGCCGGAAGGACTGGAGTTCGTCGGTGAGGTTCTTGATGTCCGGTACGCAGCCCAGCCGGATCGGCGCCAGGACGGCCGCGACCTCCACCAGACGCCCGAAGACGTGCGCGGCCGGCAGGAAGAGGAGCACCGAGCACTCGCCGGTCTTGAACAGCGGCTTCAGCCGCTCGACCGCGTTGCCGCACTCCGCGAAGAAGTTGCGGTGGCTCAGCACGCAGCCCTTGGGGCGGCCGGTGGTGCCGGAGGTGTAGACGATGGTCGCCGGGTCGTCGGCGCCCGCGAGGCTGCTGCGCTCGTCGAGCTCGGCGTCGGTGATCTTCTCGCCCGCGGCCTTCAGCGCGTCGAGGGCGCCCCGCTCGATCTCCCAGACCTCGCGCAGCTCCGGCAGGTTGTCCCGCAGGGCTTCCACGGCCGCGCCGTGCCCGGGGCTCTCGACGACCGCGGCGACGGAGCCCGAGTCGCCGAGGATCCACTGGATCTGCTCGGGGGAGCTGGTCTCGTACACGGGAACGGTGACGCCGCCCGCGCTCCAGATCGCGAAGTCGATCAGCACCCACTCGTAGCGGGTACGGGAGATCAGGGCGACCCGGTCGCCGGGCTGCACGCCGGCGGCCATCAGGCCCTTGGCCGCGGCCCGGACCTCGGCGAGGAACTCGGTCGCGGTCACGTCCTGCCAGCGGCCGTCGACCTTGCGGGCCATGACGGCCGTGTCGGGATGCTGAGCGGCGTTGCGGCGGATGAGATCCGTCAGGTTCCCGTCCGACGGGACCTCGTACAGGGCCGGAAGGCTGAACTCGCGCAAGACTGCTGCTCCTCTGGGCGCCATCGCCACCGTGTGGACCGACCGGACGTTACCCACCGGTAGTGGGTTCCGATAGAGGGAACCGGCCAGATGTTCCGTGCGTCACATGACGCGGCCCCACCGGAGCGACCCTAGTCGACCCGCTCCGGGACTCGGAAGTAACCGCAGGTCCGGACCGGTGGGGGGACCCGCTCTACCCGCCGGACCCAGGCGCCCCTAGGGTGTCGGCATGGGTGGCAGGAACAGGCGCACGCGAGTTCACGTCGTCAGCGACGTCCACGGCAACACCGAGGCCCTCGCCCGGGCCGGAGAGGGCGCCGACGCGCTCATCTGCCTCGGTGACCTGGTGCTCTTCCTCGACTACGCCGACCACTCGCGCGGGATCTTCCCCGACCTGTTCGGCGTCGAGAACGCCGACCGGATCGTCGAGCTGCGCACCGCGCGCCGCTTCGAGGAGGCCCGTGCCCTCGGCCGGGAGCTGTGGGCGGGGCTGGACCGGGAGCAGCTGATCGAGGGCGCGGTACGCCGCCAGTACGCCCAGATGTTCGCCGCCTTCCCCACCCCTACGTACGCCACCTACGGCAATGTCGACATCCCGGGGCTGTGGCCGGAATACGCCGCCCGCCCCGGCCTCACCGTCCTCGACGGCCAGCGCACCGAGATCGGCGGCCTGGTCTTCGGCTTCGTGGGCGGCGGGCTGCCCTCGCCGATGCGCACCCCCTACGAGGTGGACGTGGAGGAGTACGCCGCCAAGGTCGAGGCGCTCGGCGAGGTGGACGTCCTGTGCTCGCACATCCCGCCGGAGGTGCCCGAGCTCTGCTACGACACGGTCGCGCGCCGCTTCGAACGGGGCAGCGAGGCCCTGCTGGCCGCCATCCGCCGCACCCGCCCCCGCTACGCCCTCTTCGGGCACGTGCACCAGCCGCTGGCACAGCGGATGCGGATCGGGGGCACGGAGTGCGTGAACGTCGGGCACTTCGCGGCGACCGGAAGGCCCTGGGCCCTGGAGTGGTGAGCTCCGCACGCACGGTAGCCTTCGAGCGGCGGCCGGAGGCCGCACACTTCCTCGAACACTCCCCGGAGGAGCGACCGCGATGGCGGAACACACCAGCTCAAGCATCACGATCGAGGCTGCGCCGGCCGACGTGATGGCCGTGATCGCCGACTTCGCCCGCTACCCCGAGTGGACCGGTGAGGTGAAGGAGGCCGAGGTACTGGCCACCGACGCCGAGGGCCGCGCCGAGAAGGTACGGCTGCTGCTCGACGCGGGCGCGATCAAGGACGACCACACCCTCGCCTACACCTGGAAGGGCGCGGACGAGGTCAGCTGGACCCTGGACAAGTCGCAGATGCTGCGCCAGCTGGACGGTTCGTACCGGCTGGCTCCGCTGGAAGGCGGCAAGCGCACCGAGGTCACCTACCAGCTGACCGTGGACGTCAAGATCCCGATGCTCGGCATGATCAAGCGCAAGGCCGAGAAGGTCATCATCGACCGTGCTCTGGCGGGCCTGAAGAAGCGCGTGGAATCGACCCGCTGATCCCGAGCCCTGGCGGCCGAGCCGCCTGAGCCCGGCATCCTGAGCCCGAGCCTGAGCTGCCCGAGCTACCCGAGCGCCCGGGCCCTGGCCGCCTGAGCCCGGGCCGCCCGGGCCCGATTCCGATCCGGAGCACGCGCACCCCATGCACACCCTGCTGATCACCGGCCCCGGCGGGGCCGGGCGGACCACCGTGGCCGCGGCCACCGCCCTCGCCGCCGCGCGGGACGGGCGGCGCGTGCTGCTGCTGTCCGGCGACCCCGGCGATCCGCTGGCCGCCCTCGTCGGCGCGCCGGTGGGGGAGTCCGCCGAGGTCGTGCACGGGCTGCGGGCCGTACCGGTGGCCGGCGGGTTCCGGGTGGCCCGGGTGGACTCCGGTGAGGAGTTCCGCGAGGAGTTCGTCGCCCTCCAGGAGCGCGGCTCCGCCCTCCTCGGCATGCTCGGGGCCCGGCCGCTCGGAGCCGAGGAGCTCACCGAACTGCCCGGCGCCGAGCAGTTCGCCCTGCTGCGCGCCCTGCGCCGGGCCGCCGCCGCGCCCGCGACCGACCTGGTCGTCGTCGACCTGCCCCCGCTCCACCAGGCCGTCGCCACCCTGGCCCTGCCCGCCCAGCTGCGCCGCTACCTCGCCCGGCTGCTGCCCGCCGAACGGCAGGCGGCCCGCGCCCTGCGGCCCGTACTGGCCCAGCTGGCCGGGGTGCCCATGCCCGCGCAGTGGCTCTACGAGGCCGCCGCCCGCTGGGACGAGGAGCTCGCCGCCGTCCAGGCGGTCGTCGGAGCCGACACCACCCGGGTCCGGCTGGTCGCCGAGCCCGGGCCGGCCGCCCACGCCGCCCTGCGCGCCGGGGTGCTCGGGCTCGCCCTGCACGAGCTGGGCGTCGCGGACCTGGTCGCCAACCGGCTCGTACCGCGGGACTGCGCGGACCCCTGGGCCAAGTCGGTCGCCGCCCAGCAGCTCGCCTTCCTGGAGGACTGGGGCCAGGACGTCACGACCCTGGAGCTCCCGCACCTCGGCCGTGACCCGCAGGGGCCCGGGGACCTCGCGGAGCTGACCGGCCCCGACACGGGCCCCACCCTCACCCCCGGCAGCCCCGGCCGGCGCCGGCCCTGGCCCGTCGAGGACCGGCTCGCCGAGGACGGGGTGCTCGTCTGGGCCGTCCGCCTGCCGCACGCCCGCAAGAGCGACCTCGACCTGATCCGCCGCGGCGACGAGCTGCTGCTGACGGCGGGCCCGTACCGCAGGATCGTTCCGCTGCCCTCGGCGCTGCGCCGCTGCACGGTCTCCGGGGCGGCCCTGGCCGACGACGTGCTCCGCATCCGCTTCACCCCCGACCCGGGACTGTGGCCCCGTACGTCCTAAAGGGGTGACCTGCGGGTCAGGCCGGGCTCAGTCCGACCGGCAGGTCACCCCCGTCGCCGTACCGCCGTTCGGGTACCGTCGAAGGTAGTCCGTTACGCACGCTCCGCACCCGCCGCAGGAGAGTCCGCCATGAGCGAGGCCACCGACCGCCCCACCGACGACGACGCCTGGGCCAGGGCCTGCGCCGAGGACCTCGCCGCCGAGAAGGAGCGCCTGCGCGGGCAGGGCGGTGCCCAGCAGACCGGGACCGCCGCCGAGGAACTGTTCAAGCTGTTCGAAGCCGTCGCCGACAAGGTCTCCGGGCTGAACAACCCGCTCCTGGGCGGCGCCGCCCAGGGCGCCGTACGGCAGTTCGTCAACCAGGCGAAGACCGCCGCCAAGCCCGTCATCGAGCGCAATCCCGAGGTCTTCGACCACCTCGCGACCGCCGGCTCCGAGCTGCTCGCCGCCTACCGTTCGGCCGTCGAGGGCCACGAGCGCCGCTGGACCCGCGACACGCCGCCCGGCCAGCGCCGACCGGACCAGCCGTCCGCCGACCGCGACCCCCGCGACGAGGGCCCGGACGACGGCCCGGGCGAGCGGATCGATCTCGACTGAACGGACCTCGCCCTCGGGTACGGTTGGCCGTGGCGGGGTTTGACCGGAAACCGAGGGACTAATGGGACTCACCATCGGCGTCGACATCGGCGGCACGAAGATCGCGGCCGGCGTGGTCGACGAAGAGGGCACCATCCTTGAGACGTACAAGGTGCCCACCCCGCCGACCGCGGACGGAGTGACGGACGCGATCTGCGCCGCCGTCTCCGAAGTCAGCAGCAACCACACCATCGACGCCGTCGGCATCGGCGCCGCCGGATACGTGGACGACAAGCGCGCGACCGTACTCTTCGCGCCGAACATCAACTGGCGGCACGAACCGCTCAAGGACAAGGTCGAGCAGCGCATCGGCCTGCCGGTCGTCGTCGAGAACGACGCGAACTGCGCGGCCTGGGGCGAGTACCGCTTCGGCGCCGGCCAGGGCCACGAGGACGTCATCTGCATCACGCTCGGCACCGGCCTGGGCGGCGGCATCATCATCGGCAACAAGCTGCGGCGCGGCCGCTTCGGCGTCGCCGCCGAGTTCGGCCACATCCGCGTCGTCCCCGACGGCCTGCTGTGCGGATGCGGCAGCCAGGGCTGCTGGGAGCAGTACGCCTCCGGGCGCGCGCTCGTCCGGTACGCGAAGCAGCGCGCCAACGCCACCCCGGAGAACGCGACGGTCCTGCTGTCCCTCGGCGACGGCACCCCCGAGGGCATCGAGGGCAAGCACATCAGCCAGGCCGCCCGGCAGGGCGACCTGGTGGCCATCGACGCCTTCCGCGAGCTGGCCCGCTGGGCCGGCGCGGGCCTCGCCGACCTGGCCTCGCTCTTCGACCCGTCCGCGTTCATCGTCGGCGGCGGGGTCTCCGACGAGGGCGACCTCGTCCTCGACCCGATCCGCAAGTCCTTCAAGCGCTGGCTGGTCGGCGGCGCGTGGCGGCCGCACGCCCAGGTCCTCGCCGCACAGCTCGGCGGCAAGGCCGGACTCGTCGGCGCGGCCGACCTGGCCCGCCAGGGCTGAGCCGCCCCGCCCCACGGTGACTGCCCGCCGCGCCCCTTGGGGGTGCGGCGGGCAGCTGCGTATGTTGCGGGCATGGACCAGCTGCTGCCTTCGCTGCCGAAGTCTCTGACGGAGCCCGACGGTTCTGCCGTGATCCGGGTGCTCAGCTACAACATCCGCTCCCTGCGCGACGACGAGGAGGCGCTGGCCCGGGTGATCCGGGCCTGCGCGCCGGACCTGGTGTGCGTACAGGAGGCGCCGCGGTTCTTCCGGTGGCGCAAACACGCGGCGCGGCTCGCCCGGAAGAGCGGCCTCGTGGTGCTCGGCGGGGGCGCGACGGCGGCCGGGCCGCTGCTGCTGTGCTCGCTGCGGGCCACCGTGGAGCGGACCGAGGACGTACTGCTGCCCCGCACCCCCGGCCTGCACCGGCGCGGCTTCGCCACGGCCGTGGTCCGCTTCGGGGCGGCCCGGACCGGGGTGGTCAGCGCCCACCTGTCGCTCCAGCGCGAGGAGCGCCGGGCCCAGGCCGGGATGCTGCTGGAGCGCCTCGCCGCGCTGGAGGTCCCGTACGCGGTCGCCGCGGGCGATCTGAACGAGGGCCCGGACGGCCCGGCCTTCGGCCGGCTGGCCGCCGAACTCCAGGACTGCCGGGAGGTGGCGCCGTGGGGCGGCGGGCCGACGTTTCCCGTGGGGGCGGCCGACCGGCGCATCGACGCGGTGTTCGCGACGGGGGGCGTGGAGGTGCTGGGCTGCGGGGTCCCCGTGGGACTGCCCGGGGTCACGGCCGCGGATCTGCGGGCGGCGACGGATCACCTGCCGGTGTTGGCCGCCCTGCGGGTGCCGGCTGCGCCGTAGCCGTGCCGTGAGGTCCGGGTGTGGCGCCGTTGCCGGGCCTCCGCCCCCGGACCCCCGCTGCTCAAACGCCGGAGGGGCTGGAACAGAAACGCCGGAGGGGCTGGAATTGCCCTGCGGGCAAACCCAGCCCCTCACGTAAAAGTCAGACGACTGCGCCGCGGCCCGGGTCGTCGTCCTCGTCGTCGTCGTGTGCCATGCGGCCCACCAGCGTCGCGAAGCCGCCGAGGAAGCCGCCGATGCCCAGCGTCGTCAGCCACCAGGTCATGTCCCACTGGAGGAGGACCGCCAGGAGCAGCAGCACCGGGCCGCCGACCACCGCCAGCCAGGCGAACTTGGCCGTCACGTCCGCGGGCGGGAGCTCGGGCTCAGGGGGGACGAAGTGGCCCTCCTCCTCCGGCGTCAGGTCGTCTTCCTTCGGCTCCGCGAGGGAGTGGTCCCGGGGGCCCGCTCCGCCGACGCCCGGGGCGAAGGTCACCGAGCTGCCCAGTGCCACGGGCGGCGCGGGCTCCTCCGGCTCCGCTTCGGGGTCCTGCCCGGCCTTCGGCTCGGGCTCGGGCTCGGGCTTCGGGTCCGGTGGCAAGGGCTTGACGTCTTCCTCGGGCAGCAGCAGGTTCTCGATCGGCTTGAACGGCCGCGCGCCGGGCGGGTCCGGCGGTTCCTGCCCGTACCCGGCGACGATCGCCGCCCACGCCGCTTCCTCGTCGAGCGGCGGCACCCCGCCCGGCTGCTCCTCGTGCTCAGCCACCGGCCTCCGCCCCCTCCCTGCCCACGCTCTCCGCCAGTCGGCCGACGAACGCATAGCTGTCCGCGAAGATCCGCTCCGCGTCATGGTCCAACGTCGCGACGTGGTAGCTCTGTTCCAGCAGGGTCTCGGTGACGTCCGTGGAGGAGACCCGGGCGAGGATCCGCGCCGAGTCCGCCGGCGGTACGACGTGGTCCTGCGGGCTGTGCAGCAGCAGCACCGGCTGCGTGACCTGCGGCAGCTCGGCGTCCACGAGCTGGAAGAACTTGCGCAGCGAGTGCGCGGCCCGGGTCGGGACGCGGTCGTACCCGACCTCCTCCGAGCCCGGCTTCGCGATGTCGCTGGCGATGCCCGCGGTGGACCGGATGAAGTGCTGGGCCACCGGAAGGGCGAAGGCCAGCGGGTCGTGCACCTTGTTGGCCGGGTTGACGAGCACGATGCCGCTGATCGCGTCCCCGTGCTTGGACGCCAGCCGCAGCGTCAGGGCGCCGCCCATCGAGAGCCCGAAGACGAAGACCTGCTCACACCGGTCGAGCAGCTCCCGCAGCGCACGGTCCACCTCGGCGTACCAGTCCTGCCAGCCCGTGAGCTGCATGTCCTGCCAGCGCGTCCCGTGCCCGGGCAGCAGCGGCAGGGACACCGTCAGTCCGCGCTCGGCGAGGTACTCGGCCCAGGGGCGCAGCGACTGCGGGGAACCGGTGAAGCCGTGGCAGAGGAGGACACCGACCTCACCGCCCTCGTGGCGGAACGGCTCGGCTCCAGGGAGGACGGGCACCAGGATCTCCTTGGTCATGAGGGTTGGTGGGTGCGTTGCTCTGTGTGACTTCACCGTACGCGACGGGGATGACACCGACCAGGGTCGTCGGGCCGCTGCACGGGGAGCCACGGGTTAAGGTCTGTTCGACAGACACAGGAAGGCTTTCGAGTTGATCTACGGCGCAATGAAGTTCTCGATCGGCGGTTCCCTGAAGCTCGCCTTCAGGCCGTGGGTGGAGGGCCTCGAGAACATTCCCGCGGAGGGGCCGGCGATCCTCGCGAGCAACCACCTGTCCTTCTCCGACTCCTTCTTCCTGCCGGCGGTGCTGGACCGGAAGGTCACCTTCATCGCGAAGGCGGAGTACTTCACCTCCCCAGGGGTCAAGGGCAAGCTGACGGCTGCCTTCTTCAAGGGCGTCGGCCAGCTCCCGGTGGACCGCTCCGGTGCGCGCGGGGCCGGTGAGGCCGCGATCAAGAGCGGCATCGAGGTCATCGAGCGCGGGGAGCTGTTCGGTATTTACCCCGAGGGGACGCGTTCACCCGACGGCAGGCTGTACCGGGGCAAGCCCGGCGGTCTGGCCCGGGTGGCGCTGGCCACCGGCGCGCCCGTGATCCCCGTGGCGATGATCGACACGGAGAAGATCCAGCCGCCCGGCAAGGTGGTCCCCAAGCTGATGCGCCCGGGCATCCGGATCGGCAAGCCGCTGGACTTCAGCCGCTACCACGGCATGGACAGCGACCGGTTCATCCTCCGCTCGGTGACCGACGAGGTCATGTACGAGATCATGAAGCTGTCCGGCCAGGAGTACGTCGACATCTACGCGACGGCCGCGAAGCGCCAGATCGCCGACGCCGAGAAGGCGGCCAAGAACGAGAAGGCCGACAAGGCCGACAAGGCGGACCGGAGCGCCGGGTAGCGCGGGCGGAACCGCCCGCGGGGGGTGGGGGAGATGGCGAAGCGCGAGCGCGTCGTACGCATGTCGGTGGAGCAGCCGCTCTGGCGCGCCCTGACGGGCTACCGGCTGCTCACCATGGTCTACGCGGTGCTGCTGTTCGTCTCCGCGTACAAGGAGTTCGACCACCCCGGGGTCGCGGCCGGCTACCTCGCCTTCCTCGCCGTCTGGACCCTGGCCACCACCTCGAAGGTGGCCAACGCCGCCAGCTGCACCAAGGGCTTCCTCGTCGCGGACCTCACCGTGGCCATCGTCGGGATCGGGCTGACCCCGCTCGCCGACACCCACGAGCGGATCACCGGGGGCGGTCCGACCCTCCCCACGATCTGGACCGGGGGCGCGGTCCTGGCCTTCGCCATCAAGGGCGGCTGGCGCTGGGCCTGCTTCGCCTCCACCTTCGTGGCCGCGGCCACCATCCTCATCCACGGCGGCCAGCCCACCCGGGACGCCCTGCACAACGTGCTGCTCGTCTGGGTCTCCTCCGTGGCCATCGGCTACGTCGTCGAGGTGGCCCGGGCCAGTGAGAACACCCTCGCCCGCGCCCTGGAGATCGAGGCCGCCACCCGCGAGCGCGAGCGTCTCGCCCGCGACATCCACGACGGCGTCCTCCAGGTCCTCGCCATGGTCCAGCGGCGCGGCACCGAACTGGGCGGGGAGGCCGAGGAGCTCGGCCGGATGGCGGGGGAGCAGGAGGTCGCGCTGCGCACCCTGGTCTCCAGCGGGCTGGTGCAGCCTTCCCGGGTCTCCTCCGACCAGTCGCGCGGCGCGCTGGTGGACACGTACGAGGTGGAGGAGCCGGACGCCGACGACGGCGGTGAGCTGGACCTGCGCACGCTCCTCGCCCCGCACGCCGGGTCCCGGGTGAGCTTCGCCGAGCCGGGCACCCCGGTCCCGCTGCCGGTGCCCGCGGCGAGGGAGCTGGCCGCGGCGGTCGGCGCCGCCCTCGACAACGTGCGCAAGCACGCGGGCGAGGGGGCCAGGGCCTGGATCCTGGTCGAGGACTGGGGCGACGAGGTGATAGTGACCGTCCGCGACGACGGCCCGGGCATCCCGGCCGGCCGGCTCGACCAGGCGGAGGGCGAGGGACGGATGGGCGTGGCCCTGTCCATCCGCGGCCGGCTGCGCGACCTGGGAGGCAGCGCCGAGCTGCTGTCCGTCCCCGGGCAGGGCACCGAAGTGGAACTGAAAGTACCCAGGGGCAGGACGGACAACCGATGAGTGGACGGACCGAGTTGAACCAGACGGACGAGCTGCACGAGATCAAGGTCATGGTCGTCGACGACCACCCGATGTGGCGGGACGCGGTCGCCCGCGACCTGGCCGCGGCGGGCTTCGACGTGGTGGCCACGGCCGGGGACGGCCCCGAGGCGGTCCGCCGGGCCCCCGCCGTCTCCCCCGACGTCCTGGTCCTCGACCTGAACCTGCCCGGAATGCCGGGGGTGCAGGTCTGCAAGGAGCTGGTCGGCGCCCACCCGGCCCTGCGGGTCCTCGTCCTGTCGGCCAGCGGTGAGCACGCGGACGTACTGGAAGCGGTGAAGTCCGGCGCGACCGGCTACCTGCTGAAGTCCGCCGGTGCCCAGGAGCTGATCGACGCGGTCCGCCGCACGGCGGCCGGCGACCCGGTGTTCACCCCGGGCCTGGCCGGGCTGGTGCTCGGCGAGTACCGGCGCCTGGCCACCGACCCGGCGCCGGCCGCCCCCGACGAGCCGAAGGCGCCGCAGCTGACCGACCGCGAGACCGAGGTGCTGCGGCTGGTGGCCAAGGGGCTCTCGTACAAGCAGATCGCGGAGCGGCTGGTCATCTCCCACCGGACGGTGCAGAACCACGTCCAGAACACCCTGGGCAAACTCCAGTTGCACAACCGGGTGGAGCTCGTCCGGTACGCGATAGAGCGGGGCCTGGACGACGCGTAGCCGGACGCGGACGGTGGCGCCGATCGTACTTACGTCTTCGTACGAGTGAACGGGCGTACGCAACGCCGCGTGATTCCACCGGAATTGACCTCTCCATGACGCTTGATGTGACGCGGGTCACCACTAGCGTGACCGTCATGGCAAAGGAGGATTCCATGAAGGTCGGAGTGCTGACCGGCGGCGGCGACTGCCCCGGGCTCAACGCGGTGATCAGGGGCGTCGTCCGCAAGGGCGAGCAGGAGTACGGCTACGGGTTCATCGGCTTCAAGGACGGCTGGCGGGGCCTGGTCGAAGGGGCCACCGTCCCGCTGGACATCCCCGCCGTCCGCGGCATCCTGCCCCGGGGCGGCACCATCCTCGGATCCTCGCGCACCAACCCGTTCAAGACGGAGAACGGGGTGCGGCGCATCAAGGAGAACCTCGCCAAGTACGAGGTGGACGCGCTCATCGCGATCGGCGGCGAGGACACCCTCGGGGTCGCCGCCAAGCTGTACGAGGAGTACGGCATCCCCTGCGTCGGCGTCCCGAAGACCATCGACAACGACCTCTCCGCGACCGACTACACCTTCGGCTTCGACACGGCCGTCGGCATCGCGACCGAGGCCATCGACCGGCTGCACACCACGGCCGAGTCGCACATGCGGGTCCTGGTCGTCGAGGTCATGGGCCGGCACGCCGGCTGGATCGCCCTGCACTCGGGGCTGGCGGGCGGCGCCAACGTCATCCTCATCCCGGAGCAGCGCTTCGACATGGACCAGGTGTGCGCCTGGGTCACCTCCCGGTTCAAGGCCAGTTATGCGCCGATCGTGGTGGTCGCGGAGGGGGCGATGCCCAAGGACGGCGAGCTGGTGCTGAAGGACGCCACCACCGACTCCTTCGGCCACGTCCGGCTGTCCGGCGTGGGCGAGTGGCTGGCCAAGGAGATCGAGGCGCGCACCGGCAAGGAGGCCCGCACCACCGTGCTCGGGCACATCCAGCGGGGCGGCACCCCGAGCGCCTTCGACCGCTGGCTGGCCACCCGGTTCGGGCTGCACGCCATCGACGCGGTGCGCGACGGCGACTTCGGCAAGATGGTCGCGCTCCAGGGGACGGACATCGTGCGCGTGCCGATCGCCGAGGCCACGGCGAAGCTGAAGACGGTGGACCCGGCGCTGTACCAGGAGGTCGGGGTCTTCTTCGGCTGAGCCGCCGGGCTTCGCCGGACCATGGGTCGTATCGTGACGAACGACCCATGGTCCGACGTACGGGAGCACGCATGGAGATCCTTGCCTTCGGTGTGACCGCCGACGAGAAGCCGCTGCTGGAACGGGCTTTCGCGGGGCAGCACGAGATCCGCTGCCTGGACGTCTTCCTCAGCGAGGACACCGCACCCATCGCCGCCGGGTACGAGATCGTCTCCTCCAGCGTCAACGCGGACCTGAACGGCCGGGTGCTGCGCACCCTGGCGGCCGGCGGGACGAAGCTGATCGCCCAGCGCTCCACCGGCTTCAACAACATCGACCTGGACGTGGCCCGGCAGCTCGGCATGACCGTCAGCCGGGTCTCGTACTACTCGCCCTACTCGGTGGCCGAGTTCGCGTGGACGCTGGCGATGGCCGTGAACCGGCGCATCGTCCGGGCCTCGATCCGGACGCGGGACTTCGACTTCCGCCTCAACGGGCTGATGGGCCGGGACATGCGCGGCCGCACGGTGGGCGTCCTCGGGACCGGCAAGATCGGCGAGGCCTTCACCCGGATCGCGCACGGCTTCGGCATGAACCTGCTGGGCTGGGACGTGGCGCAGAACCCGGCGTGCGTGGAACTCGGCATGAAGTACGTGGACAAGGAGGAGCTGTTCGCCTCCTCGGACCTGGTCAGCCTGCACGTCCCGCTGCTGGAGTCCACCCACCACCTCGTGGACGCGGCGGCCCTGCGGCTGATGCGGGACGACGCGATCCTGGTGAACTCCAGCCGCGGCGGGCTGATCGACACCGACGCGCTGGTCACGGAGTTGCGGGCGGGCCGGTTCGCCGGGGTCGGCCTCGACGTGTACGAGGCCGAGGCGGGGGTCTTCTTCCTGGACAAGTCCCTGGAGGCCGTCGAGGACGACACCCTGGCCCGGCTCGTCACCTTCCCGCACGTGGTGGTGACCTCGCACCAGGCGTACTACACGAGTGACGCGGTGGGCCAGATCATCGACACCACCGTCGCCAACGTGGCCGACTACCTGGCCGGCCGCCGCTCCGAGAACACCCTGGTTCCCGGCTGACGCGCCGTTGCCGGGGCTCCGCCCCGGACCCCGCGCAGTGGCCCGGCGGCTATGCGGGGGCGCCCGCCCTCACACCGGCCAGCAGTTCACCCAGCAGCTCCGCGCCCCGCAGGGTCAGCACCGACTCGGGGTGGAACTGCACCCCCGCGAAACCCGCCGCGGCCGACCGCAGTGCGTGGACCTCGCCCGTGGACGGATCCCGGGACACCTCCACCCCCTCGGCGGCGAGCAGGGCGGCCGCGGCGGCGTCGCAGCGCGCGGTGTACGTGTTGTAGAAGCCGACCACCTCCTCGGCCCCGAACAGGTCGATGCGGGTCTGCGCGCCCTGCGCCGGCTCCGCCTTGCGGATCAGCGGGAGGCCCAGCTCGGCCGCCAGCAGCTCGTGCCCCAGGCAGATCCCGACCAGGCCGTGGCGGTGGCCCGCCAGCAGCTCCGCCGCCAGCCCTCGCAGCAGCCGCATCTTGGGGTCCGAGGCATCCGCCGGGTTCCCCGGGCCCGGGCCCAGGACGACCGGGCCCTCCCAGGCCAGGGCCGCCGCCCGCAGCCCGGGGTCGTCGTAGCGGCGTACGGTCACCTCCAGCCCGGGCGCCCGCGAACCCCCCACCTTCAAGACGTGGGCCAGCATCGCCGTGAAGGTGTCCTCGCCGTCCACCACCAGCGCGTGGCCGCCCGGCGCGGCGGGCCGCTCCTGCATCCGGAGCCAGAACGGGGCCAGGTCCGCCCGCCGGGCCTCCAGCGCGGCCCGCACCCGGGGGTCGTCCGCCAGCCGGGCCCCCGCGAAGGCCGGGCGGGGCGCGGCCGGCCGTACGCCGAGGGCCGCCAGTACCCCGGCGGCCTTCGCGTGGGTCTCGGCCACCTCGCCCGCCGGATCGGAGTGCCGTACGAGGGTGGCGCCCACCGGCACCCGCAGTACGCCGTCCCGGGAGATGTCGGCGGTGCGGATCAGGATGGGGGAGTCCAGCGTCTGCGCCCCGGCGGCGTCCAGGCCGAGCAGGGCCAGCGCGCCCGCGTAGTAGCCGCGGCCCGCCCCGTCCCGCCCGAGGGGCTCGTACCGTTCGATCACCCGGCAGGCGTTCTGCACGGGGGAGCCGGTGACCGTCGCCGCGAACATCGTCTCGCGCAGCACCTCGCGCACGTCCAGCGAGGAGCGGCCGCGCAGTTCGTACTCGGTGTGCGCGAGATGGGACATCTCCTTCAGCCGGGGTCCGACGACGACCCCGCCCCGGTCGCCGACGGTGCACATCATCTTGAGTTCCTCGTCGACCACCATCGACAGCTCCTCGGTCTCCTTGCGGTCGCCGAGGAAGGCGAGGAGCGACTCGGCCGTCGGGCCGGTGGCGGGATAGCGGTACGTGCCGCTGATCGGGTTCATCACGACCGTGCCGCCCGCCCGTCTCCCGCCACCGCCCTCAACCGAGAGCGCTTCGCGCTCGCCCCTCCCGCCGGACATCCGCACGTGCACCTCGGGGCTGGCCCCGACCAGGGTCCGCTCGCCGGTGTGGACCACGTACGTCCAGTACGCGCCCCGCTCGCCCAGCAGCAGCCGCCGGAACAGGGCGAGGGCGTCGGCGCGGCCGAAGCCGTCGATCCGGCCCTCGTAGGTCCGCCGGATCACGAAGTTCGCGCCTTCCCCGCGGCCGATCTCGTCCCGGATGACGCGCTCGACGATGGCCGCGTACGCGGTGTCGGGGACGTCGAAGCCGCCCTCCTCGACCCGGACCTCGTGCGCGGGCAGCGCGGCCAGCGCCTCGGCGAGCGGGAGCTCGTACGTCTCCTCGGCGACGAGCACGCTCAGCGGGGTGCCGTCGTCGTGTACGTCGAACCCGCGCTCCCGGATCTGCCGGAAGGGGACGAGGGCGAGGGTGGGCAGCGGGCCGACGGGCAGGTCGGCGAGGCGCTCGGCCTCGTGGACGGCGCCGAGGAGCAGCTCGACGGTGTCGTGGTCGCGGCCGGGGGTGCGGCGCCGGAGCAGGGCGAACGGCGGGCACGAGTCGTCGAGGAGCCGGCTGAGCAGCGAGGCCGTGGGCGCGGGCGGCGGCGTGGGCTGGGGCGTGGACATGGGGCTGGCTTCCTTCCGGTGGGAGGAGCGGGCCCGGGTCCGTGCGCGAACGCGGAAGGCCGCCCCTCAGGGCGGCCTTCGCGTCGGTCGTGTCTCTAGGTACGCGCGAGGAGTGGGCCGCCGGGAGCGGGCCACCACCAGTTCAGGTTCGCGTGCGCGTACATGGGAGGGACCCTAGCCCACGCCCGCCGTGGAGGCGAAGGATCCGCTCCGCGGCACGTCCGGAATCACCAATTCCGGCCACTGGGGTCCGGTTCGGGAGATTTCTGTCTCACGTAGTGGGCGCACGGCTGGACAGGCCGTGCGACGCCGTAATGTGTAACAGGTGACCGTGAACGCTGAAACCCAAGCCCCCGCCGCCAAGGCGACCTGGCGAGACCTTCCCGCGGCGCAGCAGCCTTCGTACCCCGATGCCGAGGCCCTGCGCGCTGTCGTCGCGGACCTCGAGTCGTATCCTCCGCTCGTTTTCGCGGGTGAGTGCGACCAGCTGCGCGCCCGTCTGGGAGCCGTCGCCAAGGGCGAGGCGTTCCTCCTTCAGGGTGGCGACTGCGCCGAGGCCTTCGACGGGGTGTCCGCCGAGCACATCCGAGCCAAGCTGAAGACGCTGCTCCAGATGAGTGCCGTCCTCACGTACGCGGCCTCCGTGCCCGTCGTGAAGGTCGGCCGCATCGCCGGCCAGTACTCCAAGCCGCGCTCCAAGGACACCGAGACCCGCGACGGCGTGACGCTGCCGACCTACCGCGGCGACTCCGTCAACGGCTTCGCCTTCACCGAAGAGGCGCGGATCCCGGACCCCGAGCGGCTGAAGCGGATGTACAACGCCTCCGCCTCCACCCTCAACCTGGTGCGTGCCTTCACCACCGGTGGTTACGCCGACCTGCGCCAGGTGCACGCCTGGAACCAGGACTTCGTGAAGTCGTCCCCGTCCGGTCAGCGCTACGAGCAGCTGGCCCGCGAGATCGACAACGCGCTGAACTTCATGAAGGCCTGCGGCACCGACCCGGCCGAGTTCAAGGCCGTCGAGTTCTACGCCTCCCACGAGGCGCTGCTGCTCGACTACGAGGGCGCGCTGACCCGCACCGACTCGCGGACCGGCAAGCTGTACGACACCTCCGGCCACATGGTCTGGATCGGTGAGCGCACCCGCCAGCTGGACCACGCGCACATCGAGTTCTGCTCGCAGATCGCCAACCCGATCGGCATCAAGCTCGGCCCGACCACCACGGTGGACGAGGCGCTGACGTACATCGACCGCCTCGACCCCGAGCGCGAGCCGGGCCGGCTGACCTTCGTCGTCCGCATGGGCGCCGACAAGGTCCGCGACAAGCTCCCCGAGCTGGTCGAGAAGGTCACCGCCTCCGGCGCCACCGTGGCCTGGGTCACCGACCCGATGCACGGCAACACCTTCGAGGCGGCCTCCGGCCACAAGACGCGCCGTTTCGACGACGTGCTCGACGAGGTCAAGGGCTTCTTCGAGGTCCACAAGGCGCTGGGCACCCACCCGGGCGGCATCCACGTCGAGCTCACCGGTGACGACGTCACCGAGTGCGTGGGCGGCGGCGACGAGATCTTCGTCGACGACCTGCACCAGCGCTACGAGACGGCCTGCGACCCGCGTCTCAACCGCAGCCAGTCCCTGGACCTGGCGTTCCTGGTCGCGGAGATGTACCGGGACCAGTAAGGACCGGGCAGGACCTTCAGTACGTTCCTACGGGGATGGGGCGCGGATCGATGTGATCCGCGCCCCATCGTCGTACCCGGGGCTTTTAGGGTTGCCTAAGTTTGGGTACGGTTAGGTAAGCCTCACCGAATAGGGGATGGCTCGCCGAACCATTCCTGCCAGGGAGGTGAACCGCGTGTACGTCTGCTCGTGTTTCGGGATCACCGACAAGCAGGTCAAGGACCACGCGGCCGCCGGGGCCTGCACTCCCCGCCAGATCGCCTCGGCGACCAAGGCCGGAACCGACTGCGGCTCCTGCGTGCGCACCATCCAGGGGATACTCGGCCGTGGTGCGTGCCCCCGCCGGGAACTGCTGGAGAAGGGCAACGCGGCGGCCGTACTCGCCGCCGACGTGGCGCCCGCTCCCTCGCCCGAGCTCGCCGAAGCGGCTTAGGCCACCGAAACCCCTCGTCAGCTGGGCTGCTCGATCAGCTGCGCGATGTACAGCGGCTCACCCAGGGACTCGATGAGCTCCAGCTGGGTGTCGAGGTAGTCGATGTGGTGCTCCTCGTCCGCGAGGATCTCCTCGAAGAGCCGCGCGGAGGTGATGTCACCCTTGCCGCGCATGACCTCGATGCCCCGCTTGAGCCGGTCGATCGCCTCGACCTCCACCTGGCGGTCCGCCTGGAACATCTCCGTGATGGTCTGCCCGACCCGCACGTGGAAGAGGCGCTGGTAGTTCGGCAGCCCGTCGAGCATCAGGATGCGCTCGGTGATCTTGTCCGCGTGCTTCATCTCATCGATGGACTCTTCACGCGTGTACTTGGCGAGCTTGGTCCAGCCCTTGTTGTCCTGGATGCGGTAGTGCAGCCAGTACTGGTTGATGGCCGTCAGCTCACCGGTCAGCTGCTCGTTCAGAAACTCAAGGACCTCGGGGTCGCCCTGCATCGCAGAGGCTCCTTCCAGGCAATGTCAGCTAAGTGACGGGGCAGTTGCGCGCATCCTTGCACCGCCGCTGGAGGCCGTCCAGTAAGTGCCTCCTTAGTGGGAGTTACCGTGACTTGCCCGAATCGGCTCAGACCTGGTCATGACCACCCTGCCCAGTCTGTCACCATGGAGTCATGGGTCAGCCGGAAAGCCGGGAATCTCCGGGAGCAGAGCAGCTGGAGCTTCCCCCGGGACAGCGGTTGCAGCGAGGCTGGCCCGTCACCCATTACGGGCCCGTACCCAAGTTCAAGCCGGACCGCTGGGAGTTCCGCGTCTTCGGCGCGACGGCCGACGGCGAGAAGCACTGCTGGAACCACGAGGAGTTCGGGGCCCTGCCCTTCGACTCGGTCGTGGCGGACCTGCACTGCGTGACGAAGTTCAGCATGCCGGGCGCCGAATGGGGCGGTGTGCTCGCCCGTACCGTCCTCGCCCTCGCGCCGCCGGCGCCCCAGGTCACGCACGTGATGGTGTGGGCCGAGTACGGCTTCAGCTCCAACATGCGGCTGGCCGATTTCGCCTCCGAGCGCACCGTCTTCGCCACCCATCAGGGCGGTGAACTGCTCACCGCCGAGCACGGGTTCCCGCTGCGGCTCGTGGTCCCGCACCTGTACGCCTGGAAGGGGCCCAAGTGGGTCCGCGGCGTCGAGTACATGACCGCCGACCGCCGTGGCTTCTGGGAGGAGCGCGGCTACCACAACATCGGCGACCCCTGGCGGGAGCAGCGCTACTCCTACCAGGAGGAGCCCGGGGAAGGCCCCGAGCTCTAGGGAGTGCCTCCCCCCGGACCTACTGGTGGTACTGGTGGACCACCGCGTGACCCTTGCCGCGGCCGATCATCCACTTGTTGACCGGGACGGTGATCACGAAGGCCGCCGCCAGCGCGATCGCCAGCACGATCCAGAACAGCGGCGCCGACAGGTGCGCGTCCATGGCGCCCGGCCAGAGCGCGATCACGCCGTTGTCGATCAGTTCCATGACGGTGATGGACAGGGTGTCGGCGGCCAGCGCCACCCGGACGGCGCTACGGAAGTCCACGCCGGCCTTCAGGACCCCGCGCAGGGTGAACGCGTAGCCGAAGAAGAACGCCAGGACGATCGCCAGGGCCATCGTCGGGACGTTTCCCCAGCCCAGCGCGGTACCGATGACCATGCCCAGGACCTCGCCGATGGCGCATCCGGTGAGGCAGTGCAGCGTGGCCCTGGCCGCCTCGGCCCAGGTGACCTTGCCGCCGTGGTGCGGGTGGTGGTGGGCGTGCTGCTCGTGTGCGTGGTGCCCGTGCTCGTGCGCGTGGTCCATGGGAGCCCCCTGGGAACGTCGGACAAACGGCCCTGCGGATAGCAGAACCGAATACCCCCCAGGGGTATTCCTCGCGGGGTCAGTGGAACTCGCGCAGCTCCTTCAGCAGCGCGATGTCCGCCGCGTGCCCTTCCTTCCCGCCCGGCGTCTCGATGATCAGCGGTACGCCCTCCATCGCCGGGTGCGTGAACAGCTCGGCGAACGCGTCCCGGCCGATGTGGCCCCGCCCGATGTTCTCGTGCCGGTCCTTGTGCGCGCCGACCCCCTCCTTGGAGTCGTTCGCGTGGACCAGCTTCAGCCGGCCCTCGCCCACCGTGTCCACCAGCAGGTCCAGCGTCTGCTTCGCCCCGCCCGGCTCGGCCAGGTCGTGCCCGGCCGCGAAGATGTGGCACGTGTCCAGGCAGATGCCCAGCTTGGGGTGGTGGTCGAGCGCCTCGAAGTACGGGCCGAAGTCCCAGGTCCGCGAGCACAGCGAGGAACCCTGCCCGGCCGTGGACTCCAGCAGCAGGAAGGGGTCGTCCTCGTGCGTCAGCTCGTCCAGCAGCGGCAGCATGTACTCCCTGACCTGCGCGTACGCCGCCTCGCGCGGGCGGCCTCCGGTCGCCGAGCCGGTGTGCACGACCACCCCGAGCGCGCCGATCTCCCGGCCGCGGCGCAGCGAGTGGCGCAGGGACTCCACCGACTTCTCCACCGTCGCCTCGGTGTGCGAGCCGAAGTTGATCAGGTACGGCGCGTGCACGTACGCCGGGACCGACTCGGCCGCGCACTCCTCCCGGAACCGCTCGTCCTGCGCCGGGTTGCCGACCGGGGTGGCCCAGCCGCGCGGATTGGCGACGAAGACCTGCACGGCCTCGGCGCCCAGCTCCCGGGCGTACGTCAGCCCGACCGAGGCGAGCCCGCCGGCCACCGGGACGTGCCCGCCCACGGGATTGCGTACGGCCCCCGCGGGCTGTGCCTCGTGCTCCTGCTGTTCCACGTACGCCTACAGTCCCTTGGTCTTGATGGTGATCGTGCTGCCCTCGGGGGCGCTCTGGCCGGCGGCCACCGACTGGGTGTCCACGGTGTTGCTGAAGGAGAGGAACGGCCGCTCGACCTTCACCTTGAAGCCCGCGCCCTCCAGCGCCTTGCGGGCCGCGTCCACGTCCTGGCCGGTCACGTTCGGCACCGGGAGCTGGCGCGGGCCCTTGGAGACCGTCAGGGTGACGGCGTCCCCGGCCGCTGCCTGGGTGCCCGCGCCGACCGACTGGTTCGCGACCGTACCGGCCGGAGAGGCGGCGTTGACCTGCTCGGGGGCGGTCGCCACCTTCAGGCCGAGACCCTCCAGGGTGGCGCGCGCCTGCTCCAGGGGAGCCCCGGCCACGCTCGGCACGGGGATCGGGCGGCCCTTGCTGACCAGCAGCGCGACGGCCGTGTCGGGGGCCCGCTTCTCCCCGCCCGCCGGATCGGTGCTGATCACCGAGCCCTGGGCGACGTCCTGGCTGAAGGCCTGGGTGACGATGCCGGGCGCGAGCCCCGCGTTCGTCAGCTCGGCCGTGGCCTCCTCCAGCGGCCTGCCCTTGAGGTTGGGCACGGCGACGACCTCGGGGCCGCGGGAGAGGGTGATCGTCACCGCGCCGTTGCCGCGGATGCGCTTGCCGCCCGCGGGATCGGTGTTCATCACCGTCCCGCGCTCGAAGGAGTTGCTGAACTTCCGGTCGATCCGCTTCACGCCGAGGCCCGCGGCGGACAGCTGGGCCTTGGCCTGCTCCTCCGTCTTGCCGAGAAGGTTGGGGACCTTGGTGAACTGGCCGGAGTTGATGTACCAGACGCCGGTGCCCAGGGCGAGGGCGAGCAGGACCCCGGCGACCGCCAGGAAGGTGCCGCGGCGGGAGCGCCGCTCGCGCCGCGGCCCGGTCGGGGCGGGCGGCGGCGCCATCTCCGGCATCTCCAGGCGGGAGGTGTGGTGCACCTCCTGCTGCGCGGCGACCGGCCGGGGGATCACGCTGGTGCGGTCCTCCGTGGCGGTCCGCTCCCCGGCGCGCGCCTGCGGCGGTACCGCGTCCAGCTCGGCGTCGCTGAGCCGCGCCCGGGCCTCCAGGGCGAGGCCGAGCAGGGAGGCGGCGTCGGAGGGACGCAGCTCGGGGTTGCGGGCGGTGGCGTGCAGGACGAGCTCGTCCAGGCCGGCGGGGAGCCCGGGGACGGCGGCCGAAGGCGGCGGCACGTCCTCGTTGAGGTGCTGGTAGAGCACCTGGGCGGGGCTGCCGCCGGTGTGCGGCTTGCCGCCGGTGAGCATCTCGTAGAGGACGACGCCGCAGGCGTAGACGTCCACGCGGGTGTCGGTGACGCCGTTCTCGATCTGCTCGGGGGCCAGGTAGGAGACGGTGCCGAGCACGGAGCCGGTGGTGTGGGTGACGGAGTCGACGGACCGCACCAGCCCGAAGTCGGCGACCTTCACCCGGCCGTCGTCGCCGATCAGCACGTTCTCGGGCTTCATGTCGCGGTGGACGAAGCCGGCCCGGTGGGCGGCGCCGAGGGCGGCGAGCACCGGTTCGAGGATGTCGAGGGCGGCCCGGGGCTGGAGCGCGCCGCGCTCGCGGAGCACGTCGCGCAGGGTGCAGCCGGAGACGTACTCCATGGCGAGGTAGACGTACGGCCCGTCCGTGCCCTGGTCGAAGACGGCGACCACGTTGGAGTGGGCGAGCCGGGCCACGGACTTGGCCTCCCGGATGAACCGGTCGACGAAGGCGGCGTCCGCGGCGAGCGCCGGGTGCATCACCTTCAGCGCGAGGACGCGGTCGAGGCGGGTGTCGACGGCCCGGTAGACCGTGGCCATGCCGCCGGCCGCGATGCGGGCGTCGACGCGGTAGCGGCTGTCGAGCACGCGCCCGACGAGGGGGTCATCCAGGGTCGTATCCACCCGGCGATTCTACGAGGGCGCGGTGAGCCTCCGGCCGGTCCGGGTCGGCTTGCAGCTCAGCTGTGACGTGCTGGGGTGCGGCGCCGCCGGCGGGGCTGAGGATCCAGCCTCGCCGGCGTTCGAGGCGCGGGGTCCGCGGCGGAGCCCCAGGAGGCCGGCCGCAGGTCAGAACGCCGGGCGTTCCGGGTCGAGGGCGGCGCGGCCCTCCGCAGGAGAGGAGGCTTCGGCGAAGCGCCGCTGCGGGATGCGCCCCGCGCGGTGGGCGAGGCGCCCCGCCGACACGGCGTCCCGCATGGCCGCCGCCATCAGCACCGGCTCCTGCGCCCGGGTCACCGCGGAGGCGAGCATCACGGCCGCGCAGCCCAGTTCCATCGCCAGCGCGGCGTCGGACGCCGTGCCCGCCCCCGCGTCCAGGATGACCGGCACGGACGCCCGCTCCGTGATCAGCTCGAAGTTGTGCGGGTTGCGGATGCCCATCCCGGAGCCGATCGGGGAGCCCAGCGGCATGATCGCCGCGCAGCCCACGTCCTCCAGCTTCCGCGCGAGCACGGGGTCGTCGTTGGTGTACGGGAGGACCGTGAAGCCCTCGTCCACCAGGATCTCGGCGGCGTCCAGCAGCTCGACGCCGTCGGGCAGGAGGGTGCGCTCGTCCGCGACGACCTCCAGCTTGACCCAGTCCGTACCGAGCGCCTCCCGTGCCAGCCGGGCGGTCAGGACGGCCTCGCCCGCCGTGAAGCAGCCCGCGGTGTTCGGCAGGACCGTGATGTCCAGTTTCGCCAGTACGGACAGGACGGAGCCCTGGACCGTGGGGTCCAGGCGCCGCATCGCCACCGTCGTGAGCTCGGTGCCGGAGGCGACGAGGGCGCGTTCCAGGACGTCCAGGCTCGGGGCGCCGCCCGTACCCATGATCAGGCGCGAGGAGAAGGTCCGGCCGGCGAGGGTGAACAGGTCGTCGTCCACGGATGTCATCGTCAGCCTCCCTGGACCGCGGTGAGGATCTCGACCCGGTCGCCCTCGCCCACCGGCGTCGCGGGCCACTGCCCGCGCGGGACCACGGTCTCGTTGAGCGCGGCGGCGACGCCGGACGGCGCGGCGGTCAGGGTGGCGACCACGGCGTCGAGCGTGGTGCCGGCCGCGATCTCCAGCGGCTCGCCGTTGACGGAGATGGTCATGCGTACGACTCCTGACGTGCGGCGGAGAACCGGCGGGGGGTGAAGGGGCGGGCGATCCGGGGGAGTTCGCCGGTGGTCAGCAGCTCCGCCATCACCTCGCCGGTGAGCGGGGTCAGCAGCACCCCGTTGCGGTAGTGGCCGGTGGCCAGGTGCAGGCCCGGCAGCTCGGTCGGGCCGAGCAGCGGGGCGTTGTCGGGCGAACCGGGCCGCAGTCCCGCCCGGGTCTCGGTGAGCGGGAGTTCGGTGATGCCGGGTACCAGTTCGTGGGCGTCGCGCAGGAGTTCGTAGACCCCGCCCGCGGTGACCGTGGTGTCCCAGCCGAGTTCCTCGCTGGTGGCGCCGATGACGAGCTCGCCGTTCTCGCGCGGGACGAGGTAGACGTGGCTGCCGCGTACGACGGCCCGTACGGTCCGCGACAGGAACGGCGCGTACGCCGCCGGTACGGACAGCCGCAGGACCTGTCCCTTGACCGGCCGCACGGGGGCCAGGGCCTGCGGCGGTACGCCCGCCAGCCGGCCGCTCAGGGAGCCCGCGGCCAGGACCACCTGGTCGGCGGGCAGCTCCGTACCGTCGTCGAGGACCGCGCCCGCCGCCCGGTCGGCGGTGACGAGCAGCCGCTCGGCCGGAGCCCGGTGGATCACCACGCCGGCCCGCTCGCAGGCGGCCAGCAGGGCGGCCGCGAGCCGGCGCGGGTCGACCTGGTGGTCGCCGTCCACGCGCAGGCCGCCGCGTACGCCCGGGGCCAGCATCGGCTCCAGGCGGCGGCACTCGCGGCCGGTGAGCCACTCGGACTCCAGGCCGCAGCGGCGCTGGAGGGCGTGCAGTTCGCGCAGGTGGAGGCGGTCGTCGGCGTCGAGGGCGACGGCGAGGGTGCCGCAGGCGCGGTAGCCGATGTCCAGGCCGCCACTGGCCTCGGCGAGCTCGGCGGCGAATTCCGGATAGCGCGCGGCGGAGTCCAGGCCCAGTTCCAGCAGGGCCTCCTCGCCGTAGTGCAGCTCGGTGACGGGGGCGAGCATGCCCGCCGCGACCTGGGCGGCGCCGCCGCCGGGGGCCGGGTCGGCGAGTACGGTGCGCAGCCCGCGCCGGGCCGCCCGCCAGGCCGTGACGAGGCCGATGATCCCGCCCCCGATGACGAGGACGTCGGATCCTTTTCTCGTTCGAGATGAGTGCATGGGCGTCCAGCCCCTCCCTTCGCCGGCATGACCCGGATCAGGTTCGTACGGTCGGAGGCCGGCCAGCCTCCCTCTCAGCCCGGTGCGCCCGGACTCCCGCGATAGGTACGGTGGCCAGACTAACCGTTCCTAGAGACTGAGCGGGAGTAAGTCCTGTTGCCAGGACTGGTCTCTCTCAGCCGCGCGCCCCGGACGGTGTTGGGCGTGCTGGTTGCCCGCTTTCGCTCCGTGTCCGGGCTGCGCGCATCGTGTGCGGGGTCCGGGAACACGGGGTCGGGTTTCCTCACGTCCTCGGGTATCCGGTTCGGCCTGGACGGTCCGATGCCCGCGACGATCGCTCCGGTCGTCGTGGGGCGGTGCCGTCCGTCGCCGGATCGGGTGCCCGAGGGCGCGTCTGCCGATCGCGATGCTCGCGGCATCGTGCCGGGTCGTGGTGCGGTGGGGTGCTGACATGGGTTTTTGCCAGTGCTGGGCGCCCCACATGCTGGTGTACGCGGGATCGACCGCGACGATCGGCAGACCCCTTTCGGCTGCCATGGAGACGAGCCGTGCACGGAGTCTGGCGGTGGGGATGTCGGAGATCAGTTGCCGGAACTTCTTCTTCCGGCCGTGCTTCTCGCGGGTCT
Organism: Streptomyces sp. NPDC048255; assembly: GCF_040652415.1. Lineage (NCBI taxonomy): Bacteria > Bacillati > Actinomycetota > Actinomycetes > Kitasatosporales > Streptomycetaceae > Streptomyces > Streptomyces sp. NPDC048255. The sequence goes on along the minus strand of NZ_JBEZMA010000008.1, from coordinate 120,775 downwards.
TCTCGTCGGTGAAGTCGAGGTCTTCGACGGCGATGGCCGTGACGCCGCACTGTTGTGCCCAGTGGAGGAGGCGGGTGATGGCGTAGCGGATCTGCGCGTCCCGGTGCTGGGTGGTCCCGGACAGGTCGTAGGGGAAGCGGTGCGGTTTACCAACGGGGTTTCCGTGGGGATCGAGTCGCCAGGCGGCGAAGTGATCGGCGTTCGTGTCCACGCCGACGATGCCGTTCGCGCGTGCCGCCGGGAGGGGGATGGTCTGGATGGTGGGGCGTGTCCAGGCGGCGTCCAAGTACCAGCGGCCGCGCGCGGTGTCGTAGTGGATGCGGTAGGCGACAGCCCGGTCCGTAGACGTGCGGTCGCGCCACTCCTCGCCCCGGTGGGGGAAGGCGACCCGTGCCGTGAGTGTGTACCGGCCGCGCGGGCTGTTGGCGTACCCGGCGAGCGGCGCGGGCAGCTTGATGCTGACCTCTCCCTCGGGGGTGACCCGGATGGTCTCGTTCCCGAACCTCTTCCCGGACTCGCCGTCGGCTGACAGGAACCAGCGGGCTGCCTCCCACCTCTCCCGCCACTCAGGTTCGGTGAGACCGGCCGCATCCAGGTGGTGGCGGGTGTTCGCCAGTTTCCGGCCTCCGCGCACCACCCGTACCCGGCCCGCCTCACGATCAGCCGACACGGCTGCGTGCCGGGCCTCCAGGGATGCCAGCCGGCGGGACTTGGCAAACCACTCGCGCTGCGACCGGTAGCCGCCCGGGGAGTGTTTGGTGCCCTTCCCGCCGATCGGGAGGGACAGGCGGTGGCGGAGCATGCGGATACCCGCATCAAGCCCGGCCAGGTGGGTGGCCTGAGCGCGGCGGGACAGCGACCACTGGTCATGCGTCGCCTTCGTGATCGACCCCGCCCACCGGGACGACGACAGCGGGGTCAGCTCACGCTTGCGCCCGGCCCACGACTCATTGGAATGCCTCAGGCCATCAGCGCAGCGGGCCTTGAGGTCACGCCCGGCCAAGGCTCCCAGGTGCGCGCCGACCAGCCGCAGCACCCTCTCATCCTCCGCCGTCAGAGCCTTGAGCCGGTCACGTATCGACACCCCCGAGGGACCGAGGGCAACGAACGGCGTGGCGATTGTCCGGAGCCCCCTCCTCGGCTCAGCCACCTTGCGCCGCCGCTTCCAGGGCCTTGGCAGCCCGGTTCTGCGCACCGCGGCGTCCGTGCAGGCGAGCACAGAACGAAGTGAGCACGTCCATCATGTCCCGGACCAGGTCGTCATCGACCTCGCCGTCATCCAGCACGACGAGACGGCGTCCGTGCGCGGACAGGGCGGCTTCGACCAGTTCCAGATTCATCCGCCCGAGGCGGTCCTTGTGCTCCACCACCACACAGGTCACATCAGGGTCGGCCAGCAGACGACGCGCCTTCGACCGGGAACCGTTCACACCCGAACCAGTCTCCGACTCGATCCGGACCACCCGGTGACCGGCCTTCGCCGCCCACTGTGAAAGACGCGTCACCTGACGCTCAAGATCCGCCTTCTGGCCATGAGACGACACCCGGGCATACAAGCCGACACCACCCACCACCTCAGGTGCGGCATGCGCCTCCACATTCACCAGGATCGTGCGGGGCCCGACCCGCTGAGCCGGTACCGGCAAAGTGCCTTCACGAAACCAGCGATACGCGGTCTGCGGATGCACACCCTGCGCCTTCGCCCACTCCTTTAGGTTCACACCCACGACCGTAACCACACTCACCCAAACGTACTATCACTCACAAGAGTGACCTGAGTGCACAACAGCTACTAACCCCGCCGCGGACGGCGGGTAAGGCGGCACCTATTCCTGACGGTTCGTCAGATGATTAGGGTGGCCGCGTGAACGAGCAGACGGAACAGACTCAGAACGGTGTCGTGATCGCCGGCGCCGGAATGGCCGGGGTGCAGACGGCCGTCGCCCTGCGGGAGCAGGGGTTCGAGGGCCCCGTGACCCTGCTGGGAGCCGAGCCCCACCAGCCCTACGACCGGCCCCCGCTCTCCAAGGCGGTCCTGCTGGGCAAGGCCGAGGGCTCCGCCTTCGACGTGGACTTCGAGGGGCTCGGCATCGAGCTCAGGCTCGGGACGGAGGTCACCGGGCTGCGGGCCGCCGAGCGCGAGCTGGACACCGAGGCGGGACCGGTCCCGTACGGGGTCCTCGTCCTGGCGACCGGCGCGCAGCCCATGACCCTGCCCGGGACCGAGGGCGTCCCCGGCGTCCACCTGCTGCGCACGCTCGACGACGCGGCCCGGCTGCGGCCGGTGCTGGCGACGGCGCCCCGCGCGGTGGTCGTCGGAGCGGGCTGGATCGGCGCCGAGTTCGCCACCGCGGCCCGGGAGGCGGGCTGCGAGGTGACCGTGGTCGAGGCCGCGGACCGGGTCCTGGCGGGGGCGCTGCCCGCGGAGGTCGCCGAGCCGATGGGCCGCTGGTACGCGGAGGCCGGCGCCGAGCTGATCACCGGTGCGGAGGTCGCCGGGATCGAGGAGGGCCGGGTGCTGCTCGCGGACGGCCGGGCGCTGCCGGCCGGCGCGGTGGTGGTCGGCATCGGAGCCCGCCCGGCCACCGGATGGCTGGCCGGGACCGGCGTATCGCTCGGCCCCGACGGCTCCGTCACCGCGGACGCGTACCTGCGCACCTCGCTGCCCGGGGTGTACGCCGTCGGCGACTGCGCCTCCTTCCCGTCGGCCCGCTACGGCAAGCGGCTGCTCGTGCACCACTGGGACAACGCGCTCCAGGGGCCGCGTACGGTCGCGGCGAACATCCTGGCGGGGGAGGCGGTCCAGGTCTATGACCCGGTGCCGTACTTCTGGTCCGAGCAGTTCGGGCGCTTCGTGCAGTACGCCGGACACCACGGCGGCGCGGACACGCTGCTCTGGCGGGGTGATCCGGCCGCGCCCACCTGGTCGGTGTGCTGGCTGCGCGAGGGCGCGCTGGTCGCGGTGCTGGCCGTGGGCCGCCCCCGTGACCTGGCCCAGGGCCGCAAGCTGATCGAGGCGGGCGTCCCCGTGGACCCCGCCAAGGTCTCCGACCCCGGGATCCCGCTCAAATCGGCAGCGGTCTGACGGCCGGCTGGGCCGCGTGTTTCCGGCCTCGCCGGCGATCGAGGAGCGGGCTGCGGGGCGCCGCTCCGGCGCGGACCGGCCCCCGGACGGGTCGCTCAGGTACCGGCGGCCGAGCCGAGATGGCAGGCTTGTGCCCGTGACCGAGATTGACGCAAAGATCGATGCCCTTGTCCCCGACTGGCTGTACCTCCCCGACATCGCGGAGATGCTCGACATCGAGGTGACCCGGGTCCGCCAGATGGTCAAGGAAGGGCAGCTGATCGCCGTACGCCGGGGCGAGAACCGCTCCCTGCAGGTGCCGGCCCCCTTCATCGACGGCGACAAGGTCGTCAAGGGGCTCGTGGGCCTGCTGACCGTGCTGCGCGACGACGGCTTCTCCGACGAGGAGATCCTGGAGTGGCTCTTCACGGCCGACCCGACCCTGCCGGGTACTCCCGCGCAGGCGCTGAGCGAGAATCGCGGCACGGAGGTGAAGCGCCGCGCTCAGGCGCTCGCCCTGTGACCTGATCCGCGATCCGCTCCACCGCGGTGCACGGGCCGCTCCCGGCCCGTGCGCCGCCCACCCCGGGGGGTTAAACCATGTCCGCGAACGACGCCCGCGCCCAGCTGGCCGACGCCCGGCTCTACCTGTGCACGGACGCACGCAAGCGGCAGGGGGACCTCCCCGAGTTCCTGGACGCCGTCCTGGCCGGCGGCGTGGACATCGTCCAGCTCCGGGACAAGGGCATGGAGGCGGGCGAGGAGCTCGAACACCTCCAGGTCTTCGCCGAAGCCGCCCGCCGCCACGGCAAGCTGCTCGCCGTGAACGACCGCGCCGACGTCGCCCACGCCATCGGCTCCGACGTCCTGCACCTGGGCCAGGGCGACATCCCCGTCCCGGCCGCCCGCGCCATCCTCGGCGAGGACCTGCTCGTCGGCCGGTCCTGCCACGCCGAGAGCGAGGTCGACGCGGCCGTCGCCGAGACGGGCGTCGACTACTTCTGCACCGGCCCCTGCTGGCCCACCCCCACCAAGCCCGGCCGGTACGCCCCCGGCCTCGGGCTCGTCCGGTACGCGGCCTCCCTGGAGCAGGACCGGCCCTGGTTCGCCATCGGCGGCATCGACAGCACGAATCTGGACGAGGTCCTCGACGCGGGCGCCACCCGGGTCGTGGTCGTCCGCGCCCTCACCGAGGCCACCGATCCCGGCGCGGCCGCCGCGGACCTGGCCAAGCGGGTACGGGCCCGCCTCGTGCGGCCGTAGGGTCCGGACCCCTCAAGTGTCCAAAAATGTGTCCAATGGGTGGACGGCGCTTCGGCGTCCGACAGGCCGCGTCTAACCTGCCGTTATGGCCCTTGGTACCTCCTCCACCTGGTCGGATCGTGCGCACACGGTCCGCGACCTCCTCGCGTCCGGGCGCTCCTACTCGTTCGAGTTCTGGGCCCCGAAGACGGAGAAGGGCGAGCGCAACCTCTGGAACGCGCTCCGCCGGGTCGAGGCGGTGGCCCCCAGCTTCGTCTCCGTGACCTACGGGGCCGGCGGCTCCACCCGCGGCGGCACCGTCCGCGCCACCCAGCAGATCGCCGCCGACACCACCCTGACCCCCGTCGCCCACCTCACCGCCGTGGACCACTCGGTCGCCGAGCTGCGCAACGTCATCGGGCAGTTCGCCGACGCGGGCATCCGCAACATGCTCGTCCTGCGCGGGGACCCGCCGGGCGACCCGATGGGCGAGTGGGTGGCCCACCCGGAGGGCGTGCACTACGCCGCCGACCTGGTGCGGCTGGTCAAGGAGTCCGGCGACTTCTGCGTGGGCGTCGCGGCCTTCCCCGAGATGCACCCGCGTTCGACGGACTGGGACACGGACATCCGGCACTTCGTGGACAAATGCCGTGCGGGCGCCGACTATGCGATCACCCAGATGTTCTTCGATCCGGAGACCTATCTGCGGCTGCGCGACAGCGTCGCGAAGGCGGGCTGCGAGACCCCGATCATCCCCGAGATCATGCCTGTTGTGAACGTCAAGCAGCTCGACCGGCTGCCGCAGCTCAGCAACGCGGTCTTCCCGTCGGATGTGAAAGAACGCATGCTCGCCGTCAAGGACGACCCGGCCGCTGTACGCTCCATTGGCATCGAGTTCGCCACGGAGTTCTGCGCGCGGCTGCTGTCCGAGGGTGTCCCGGGGCTGCACTTCATCACGCTGAACAATTCCACGGCGACTCTCGAGATCTACGAGAACCTGGGCCTGCACCAGCGGGCCTGATCGGCCGTCCGTCCGTGTGCGGCCGCACCGAGAGGGGCCTTGCATGGGAATGACGGTCCTCTACATCGCGTTCGGTTTCGTCGCGCTGTGGCTGCTTGCCGAGGTCCTGATGCAGTACAAGGCCCGGCTCCGCTGGCGCCTGCTCGCCTTCACCGGCTTCCTCGGCGTGGTCGCCGGGGTGGTGCTGCCCTCCGTGCTGGTCATCGGCGCCGGCGCGGCCGCGTTCGCCGTGGGCCAGACGCTGGTGACGCTCTCCTTCCGCAAGGGGTTCGTGGCCGGCTGGGCGCTGCGCCGGGGCGGGGAGCCCGTACGCAAGAGCGGACGGCGCCGGGCCGGGGGCGAGCCGCGCCCGGAACCGGCCCTCCAGGTGACCGCGCTGGAGTACGGCGCCGAGGGCGCGGACGAGGCCGAACGGCGGGCTTCCGAGCGGGAGTTCCGGGACCCTGCCGAAGACGTCTACAGCCCGGAGCCGGTGCCCGAGGAGACCGGGTCCTACGGGATCCAGAGCTTCGCCTCCGCGCCGCCCGCCATCGGCGTGCCGGAGGCCTTCGCCTCCCCGTTCACCACGGCCGAGCAGGACGCCCACCAGTACGCCGCGTACTACGACCCGCAGAACCAGGGCGGCTCCAACGGCTACGACTACACCACGGGCTATCCGGGGGGCGAGCAGCAGGTCTACGCCGCCTACTCGGACCCGTACATCGGCGGCGGGGTCGTACCGCAGCCGGGCGGGGACTACTCCGCCTACCCCCAGTACACGGACTACGGGCAGCAGCAGTACTCCACGGACACCCCGCCCGGCGGGGTCTGGGTCCCGCAGCAGCGGTCCACCGACGGGGCGGGCCAGCCCTACCCGGCCGAGGAGCAGGGCGAGGCACCGCAGCAGTACCCGTACCCCTACCAGGGCACCGGGGAGTACGAGCAGTACCGCTACTGACCGGGGCCGAGCCGCCGGGGTCGCCGCCGGATCCGGCTCCGGACCAGGCGGCGCGCGGTCACTGGGAGCCGCGGAACCCCGCGCCCTCCACGATCAGCCCGGCCACCAGGGCCCCGGTCATCCCGGCGTGCGCCAGCCCGCCGCCGGGATGCGCCCAGCCGCCGGCCAGGTACAGCCCGGGCACGCCCGTCGCATTGGCCGGGTAGAGCAGCTGTCCCCCCGCCCCCGCGAGGGCCGGCGCGGGCACGGCGCCGCCCGGGGCGCCCGTCGCCGCCTCGACGTCTGCGGGCGTGCGCACCTCCTGCCACAGCAGCCGCTCCTGTAGCCCTGGGACGGCCCGTGCGGCGAGTTCCAGCAGCTCCTCGGGCCCGGGGGCCGCGGAAGGGCCGCCGGGAGCCCCAGGGCCGCACACCGCGCTCACGGTCACCGCCTCGTGGTCCGCGTCGGGCCGGGTGGCGGGGTCGTCGGGCCGCAGCACCGTGACGACCGTGCCGGGGGAGTGCACCAGGGTGCGGTGGACCGTGCCGGCCGGGCGGGGGCCGCGCAGCGCGAGGAACAGGGTGAGCCGGCTCGGTACGAGCGCCCCCCGGACCGGAGCAGCGCCGTCCGGCCGGCCAGCGGTGACAGCCGGCAGCAGCCTCGGGTCGACCCCGCAGACGACGGAGTCGGCGGCCGGCTCCGTGCCGTCGGCCAGCAGCAGCCCGGCCGCCCGGCCTTCGCGTACGAGGACGTCCGCGACCTGTGCCCCGAAGACGAACTCGACCTTCCGTTCCAGGCAGCGCTCGTACACGGCGGTGGCCAGCGCACGCATCCCGCCGCGCGGGTACCAGCTGCCGAAGGTCTGCTCCATGTACGGCAGCACGGCCGCGGCGGCGGGCGCCCGGCCCGGGTCGACCCCGTACGAGGCGACCCGGCCGGCCAGCAGCTCCCCGAGGCCCCCGCCCAGCTCACGCTCGGCCACCTCGGCCAGGGTCGGCGGGCGGCGGCGCAGCAGGCCGCTCTTGCGCAGCGCCGGGTACGGGTCGCGGCCGAGGACCTGCCAGTCGGGGCGCAGCGGCTCCTCCAGCAGCGGGCGGCGGGTGGCGTCCCAGGCGTCCCGGGCCCGGCCCAGCATGCCGTTCCAGCGTTCGCCCGCGCCCGGGCCGAAGGCCTCGTCGAGGGCGGCGGCGACTCCGCCGTGGGTGGTGCCCGGGAGCGTGACGTCGATGCCCTGGCCGGGGAGGACGTGCCGTAGAGCCGGGTCCACTTGGACCAGGTCGAGGTAGTCCTCCAGGGGGCGCTTGCCGGTCTTCACGAACAGGTCGCGGTAGACGGCGGGCAGGTGCAGCAGCCCGGGGCCGGTGTCGAAGGCGAAGCCCTCGCGTTTGTGGCGGCCGACCGCGCCGCCGTATGTGGAGCCGCGTTCGTACACCGTCACCTGGTGCCCCGCCACGGCCAGCCGGGCCGCCGTCGCCATCGCGCCCATGCCGGCGCCGATCACCGCAATTCGTGCCATGCGGCTGAGCCTATCGAGGGCGTCCGCCGTGGTCAGCGGGGTGGGGCCCCGGTGGCCCGGCGGGTCTCGGCGGCCAGCCGCTTCTCCTCGCGGCGCTGGGCGCGGCGGCGCAGGAAGCGGCGGATCCGGCTCCAGAGGAAGATCAGCAGGGCCAGTCCGGCGGCCAGCAGGACGGCCGCGATGATGGCCGCGGCCTCGGGGTTGAACATCGCGAAGGTGACTACGGCGCCCACGCCGAGGTCCTCGGCGGTGCTCATCACGACGTTGGTGAACGGCTCGGGCGAGGTGTTGATCGCCATCCGGGTGCCGGCCTTGACGAAGTGGCTGGCCAGAGCGGTGGAGCCGCCGACCGCTCCGGCGGTGAGGTCGGACAGGGAGCCGCTCTGCCCGGCCAGCAGCGCGCCGACCACGGCACCCGACACCGGGCGGATCACGGTGTGGACGGCGTCCCAGGCGGAGTCCACGTACGGGATCTTGTCGGCCACGGCCTCGCAGAGGAACAGCACGCCCGCGGCGATCAGCACGTCGGTGCGCTGGAGGGATTCGGGGACCTCGTCGGTCAGCCCGGTCGCGCCGAAGACGCCGAGCAGGAGGATCACGGCGTAGGCGTTGATCCCGCTGGCCCAGCCGCTGGTGAAGACCAGGGGGAGCACACTCACCGCATCATCATGGCGCAGAACGGGTGATCCGGCAGGAGCTACGGCGCGGAACGGGAGCTGCGGCGCACGACAATGAGGGGACGGCCGCCAGTCGGCGGCCGTCCCCTCATTCGTGCACGTGTGTACGGGGGCTCACTGCCCCTGTTCGTCACGGCGGCGCTGCCACCGTTCCTCGATGCGGGTCATCATCGACCGACGCTGCCGGTTCTGGCCACGGGCCGAACCGCCTGCACTGCTGGAGACGGGCTGCTCGCCAGGCTTGGGTGCCTTGCGCCAACCGGTGACCACGAGGACCGTACAGCCCAGCATGACGAGGAAACCCACCACGCTGACCCAGAGTACGTTCGGAATGATCACACCGGTCATGAGGAGCGCGATACCCACCACAATGCCTGCGACTGCCTGGTAGACCCGTCGCCGGGTGTACGTACGCAGTCCGCTTCCCTCAAGCGCTGTCGCGAACTTGGGATCTTCGGCGTACAGCGCTCGCTCCATCTGCTCGAGCATGCGCTGCTCGTGCTCCGAGAGCGGCACGGGAGTCCTCCTCATCCGTCGGTCGCGGGGGGTAGCGACCAGGGGTCCCCTTCAGGATAGGCGGGGAATCGCCCCCGTGATACCCGCCCTCTACGCCACGTTCTAAAAGACACAGCCCAGAAACCGTACCGCCGCGGGAGCGGTCACTGAGGCGGTTATTCCCCAACGGCCCGTTCACCATGCCGGTCACTGCCCCCGATCATACGGGGCAGAGCGCCGGAGCGGAGGGTCTTGTGGCTCACTGCGTCCGAGGAAGAACGCAGATCAGGACTGCTTCTCGCCCAGAACGTGCAGTTGCGTGGCGACCGCGTGGAAGGCCGGCAGCTCGGCGGCGGCTTCCTCCAGGCGCAGCAGTGCCTCCACCGCGCCCGGCTCGGTGTCCACCAGGACTCCGGGGACGAGGTCGGCGAAGATCCGGACCCCGTGCACCGCGCCGACGGCCAGGCCCGCCCCGCCGACCAGCTCGGCCAGCTGTTCGGCGGTGAACCGCCGCGGCACCGGGTCGCCGGCGCCCCAGCGGCCGGCCGGGTCGGTGAGGGCGGTACGGGCCTCGGTGAAGTGCCCGGCCAGAGCGCGGGCGAGCACGGCGCCGCCGAGGCCGGCGGCCAGCAGGCTGAGCGTGCCGCCGGGACGCAGTGCGGCCTCCGCGTTGGCCACGCCCTCCGCCGGGTCGTCCACGTACTCCAGCACGCCGTGGCACAGGACCACGTCGTACGCGTCGCGGTCGACGACCTCCAGCAGGCCCTGGGCATCGCCCTGGACCCCGCGGACGAGGTCGGCGACGCCGGCTTCGGCGACCCGGCGCTCCAGCCCGAACAGCGCGTTCGGGCTGGGGTCGACCACGGTGACCCGGTGGCCCAGGCGGGCCACCGGTACGGCGAACTTGCCGGTGCCGCCGCCGGTGTCGAGCACGTCCAGCACGTCCCGCCCGGTCGCCTTCACCCGGCGGTCGAGTGCCTCCTTGAGGACCTCCCACACCACGGCGGTGCGAAGGGAAGCACGGGGGCGGGAAGTGTCCGACACGGCTGATGGCTCCTCGGCGCGGAAGGAAAGGAAGGGGGTGAGTGGCGTGTGCGCCACCCGTGCCCCACCTTATGGCCTTCCGCTGCCGGGCAGCTCATCCCGCGTCCGGACGCTCCGGACGCGGCTGCGGCAAGGACTGCGGCGCGGTCGGGAGGGTGCTCTGCGCCGGTGCCTGGAGGGCGAGCATCCGCTCCACCAGGCGCACGAACATCGCGACGGCCCGCATCAGGTCGTCCGCGTCCCGGCCGCTGGCCGCGTCCGCTATCCCGGCCTCGGCCCGGGCCCGGCGCGCGGCGCCGGAAGCGAACAGCGCGCTCCACTCGGCGAGCTCCGGAGCCAGCTCCGGCAGCAGCTCCCACGTACTGCGGATCCGGGGCCGGCGCCGCGGGCCGACCGGCTCGGGCCGACCGCGGGCGGCGAGCACCGCCGCCGCGGCGCGCAGCGCGGCGAGGTGGGCCGTGGCGTACCGCTCGCCGGGCCTGGTCAGGCCGGCGGCTTCGGCCAGCCCGGCGCGGGCCTTGGCGAGCAGGTCGAGAGCGGCCGGTGGAGCGGTGGCCCTCCGCAGGACGGGATGGACAGGGGACGGGGACGGTGTGGCCATGACGAACCTCCTGTCGTTGCGTTGCCTTCGGCGCGTGAGTTCATCGCGTTGACCCCATCGTGACGGGCACCACTGACAATCCGGCTGACCTGCACTTTTACGGTCCATGACCGGACAACTTCCCCCCGCTGCGCACCCCGTGCTCCCTGGGTGCTAGTTTTTGAACTGACCGGTCAGTTCAAAAAGAAGGGGGACGGCGTGGACAGCCCGCACGGCGCGGCCGTCAAAGCCGAGGACTTCGGACTCAAGGGCCCGCGCGGCTGGGCCTTCCGGGGTGTCGGCATCGACGCGGCGCCCGGCTCGCTCATCGCGGTCGAAGGACCCTCCGGCAGTGGCCGGACCTGCCTGCTCCTCGCTCTCACCGGACGGATGAAGCCCACCGCGGGCCGCGCCGAAGTCGGCGGCCACCGGCTGCCGAAGCACATGGCCGCGGTCCGCCGGATCGCCGCCCTCGGCCCGGTCTCCGGGGTCAACGACCTCGACCAGGCCCTCACCGTCGCCGAACAGCTGCGCGAGGGAGCCCTGCTCCACCGCCGCTACGACGGCCCGGTCCGCGCCCTGCTGCGCCCCCGCGCCGAACGCCGCGCGGCGGCCGCGGCCCGGGTCGACACCGCCCTGGCCGCCGCCGGACTGGACCTCGCCACGCTGCCCAAGGGCGAGCGCACCTCCGTACGGGACCTGGAACGCCTGGAGTCCGTACGGCTGTCCGTCGCCATCGCCCTGCTGGGCTCCCCGCGGCTGATCGCCCTGGACGACATGGACCTCAAGCTCTCGGACGCGGAACGCGAGGAGGCCTGGGTCCTGCTGCGCTCGCTCGCCGCGAGTGGGATCACCGTCCTCGCCGTCTGCAGCGAGGCCCCGGACGACGCGACCGTCCTGCGCACGGTCGCCGAGGCCCCGGACGGCACCGCGGACGACAGCGCGGGCAGGACGGCGGGCGCGGCCGCGGACGAAGACGCACACGCAGACGGCACCGCGGACAAGACCGAGAGGAAGTCCGCGAAGAAGTCCGCGGACGACACCGCGGAAGACACCGCGGACGAAGACGTGACCGAAGACGTGACCGAAGACGTGGCCGAAGAGGTCACCGAAGACGACGACACGAAGGGGGCGGACGATGCGCTCGCCGAAGCTGGCCGCGCTTGAGCTGAAGCGGTTCGGGCGGGGGAAGCTGCCCCGGGCCGCTCTCGTCTCGCTGCTCCTGCTGCCGCTGCTGTACGGAGCCCTGTACCTCTGGTCCTTCTGGGACCCGTACAGCCGCCTCGACAAGGTGCCCGTGGCCCTCGTCAACTCCGACCGCGGCACCACGGTCGGCGGCGAGCGCGTCGACGCCGGCGACGAGATCACCAAGAAGCTCCACGACAGCAAGACCTTCGACTGGCGCGAGGTCAGCGCCGAGGAGGCGGCCAAGGGGCTGGAGGACGGGAAGTACTACCTCTCCCTCACCATGCCCGCCGACTTCAGCGAGAAGATCGCCTCCAGCTCCGGTGAGGACCCCACCACGGGCGCCCTCCAGGTCCAGACGAACGACGCGAACAACTACATCGTCGGCTCGATCTCCCGCACCGTCTTCGCCGAGGTCCGCACGGCCGCGTCCACCAACGCCTCCCGCGGCTTCCTCGACAAGATCTTCGTCAACTTCTCCGACCTGCACGACAAGACCGCCGAGGCCGCCGACGGCGCCGACAAGCTCAAGGACGGCGCCGACAAGGCCCAGAAGGGCGCGAAGGACCTCGCGGACGGCCTCGACACGGCCAAGGAGAAGACCGGCGAGCTCAACGGCGGCCTGAAGAAGCTGAACACCGCCTCCGGCCAGCTGAAGACCGGTTCCAAGAGCGTGGCCGACGGCACCCAGGTCCTGGCCGACAAGGTCAACGGCGCCGCCGACAAGGCCCGGCCCTTCGTCAAGGACCCCAAGAACCTGGCGGACACCGCCGAGCTGGTCGCCGACACCGCCAAGGTCGTCAAGAACCACCTCGACAAGTTCGCCGAGAAGGCCCCGGCCGCGGCCACCGCCGCCAAGAAGGCCGCGACCCTCGCCGACGAGTACTACACGCGGCACTGCGTCACCCCCGGCGCCGAGCCGCACCTGGCCTCCTGCCCCGACCTGAAGACGGTCAAGGTCAGCACGGCCGAGGCCGCCGAGCTCAGCGGCGACGTCAGCACCCTGGCCCAGAACGCGAACGGCGACGTCGGCAAGCTCCGGACCCAGCTGACCGACCTGGAGAACAAGGCCCGCGAGCTCGTCGTCAAGGCACCCGCCCTGGCCGGGGACCTCGACGCGGCCGTCGCCCAGGTCAACGCCCTCAACACCGGCGCCCACAAGGTCGCCACCGGCATGGCCCAGCTGCACACCGGCCTCAGCTCCGCCACCAGCGGCTCCGGCGCCATCGACGAGGGCGTGGGCAAGCTCGGCGACGGGGCGCACAGCCTCGACGGCGGCATGTACAAGCTCGTCGACGGCAACCGCGACCTCGCCGACGGCCTGCACGAGGGCGCCGGCAAGATCCCCGACTACGACCAGCAGCAGCGCGACACCCGCACCGAGGTCATGGCCGACCCGGTTCGGCTCGCCAGCCAGTCCCTGCACAAGGCGCCCAACTACGGCACCGGCTTCGCCCCCTACTTCATCCCGCTGTCCCTGTGGGTCGGCGCGATGGTCGCCTACATGCTGATCGCCCCCATGAACCGGCGGGCCCTGTCCGCGGGTGCCTCGCCCTGGCGGATCGCCCTCGCGAGCTGGCTGCCCGTGGCGGGCCTCGGCGCCGCCCAGGTGGGCCTGCTGATGTCCGTACTCCACTGGGGCCTCGGCCTGGAGATGGCCCGTCCGGCCCTCACCGTCGCCTTCCTGATGCTGGTCAGCGGCTGCTTCGCGGCGATCGTCCAGTGGCTCAACGCCAAGTTCGGCGCGGCCGGCCGGATCCTCGTCCTCGCCGTCCTGATGCTCCAGCTGACCTCGGCGGGCGGCACGTACCCCGTGCAGACCAGCCCCGGCTTCTTCAACGCCATCCACCCCTACCTGCCGATGTCGTACGTCGTCGAGAGCCTGCGCCGGCTCATCACCGGCGGCGACCTCGCCCCCGTCTGGCAGGGCTGCGCGGTCCTGGTGGCCTTCACCGCCGGCGCCCTCGCCCTCACCGCCCTCGCCGCCCGCGGCAAGCAGGTGTGGACGATGGACCGGCTGCACCCGGAACTGAGCCTGTAGTCCTGAGCCGTAGTCCTGGCCCGTAGTCCTGAGCCTGTCGCCCTGAGGGACGTGTTGACCTGTGAGAATCAGCGCCATGGAAAGCAGCAGCACCGGTACGGGTACCGGCGGCGCCCGACGCCGGGCCACCCGGCAGAAGCTCTACGAAGCGGCCGTGACGCTCATCGCCGAGCAGGGCTTCTCCGCGACCACGGTCGAGGAGATCGCCGAACGGGCGGGCGTCGCGAAGGGCACCGTCTACTACAACTTCGCGAGCAAGAACGACCTCTTCGAGGAGCTGCTGCGGCACGGCGTCGGGCTGCTGACGGCCTCGCTGCGGACGGCGGCGGAGGAGACGGAGGCGCGGGGCGGCAGCCGCGTCGAGGCGCTCGACGGGATGATCCGGGCGGGCCTCGTCTTCATCGACCGGTACCCGGCCTTCACCCAGCTGTACGTCGCGGAGCTGTGGCGGACCAACCGGGCGTGGCAGTCCACACTGATGGTGGTCCGCCGGGAAGCGGTGGCCGTCGTGGAGACGGTGCTGCGCGAGGGAGTCGAGCGCGGTGAGCTGAGCGGCGAGATCGACGTGCCGCTCACCGCGGCCGCGCTGGTGGGGATGGTGCTGGTGGCCGCCCTGGACTGGCAGTCCTTCCAGAGCGAACGCTCCCTGGACGACGTGCACTCGGCGCTGTCCCTGCTGCTGCGCGGCCGGGTCAGCGGAAACCGCTGACCACCCCCCAGTCGGCGGTGCCGCGCGGGCGGCGCGGCCCGTACAACTGGTGGGGCCGCCGCGCGACTGAGTACCCGTACCTAGTCCCATAGTTGAGTACGCGCGCGGATGGGCTCCCACCTGCGCAGACGACAGACTGGGGGCAACGGGCAGGAGACCCGGTCCGCACCGCAGACACGGGGCTGCGGAGCGGACCGGGTACCTCCTCCCGGAACCGGGAGGGGACAACACGGGACCCGGTGACGTGGAAACGACGGTGCGGCGGGGCTCGGGGGGATCGAGCCTCGCCGCACCGTTGCGTTCACGGGCTGTCAGGCCCGCCGTCGGGCCCGAAGGCCCCTCCCGTCAGCCGCGCCCCCGCAGCGGAAGCCGCAGCCGTACGGCGGCCAGCCGGGCCGAGACCACCGAGGCCACGCCCGACCAGCGGGCCGACACCGCCCAGGCCACGCGCACCGCCGAACGCGGCAGCAGCAGGGCGCGCAGCCGCGTACCGCGGCCCACCGGGGCCAGCAGGCCCGCACGGGCCGCCAGCACGTCCTCGGCCAGCCCCGGGTACGAGACCCCCGTGCCCGCCGGGGCGTACAGGGTCCGCTCCAGGGCGGCCGTGATCCGGTGGACGGCCGCGGCGGCGTCCGCCTCCAGCCGGCCCATCTGCACGACGCGGAACGCGGCCCGGCGCGGGGACAGCGCCTCGTCCGGGGCGATGCCCACGTCCCAGGCGGCGTCACCCAGCTCCAGCCAGGCCTCGGTCACCCCGCCGGCCGCCAGCCGGCGCTTGCGCACCCGGGTCCGCCACAGCAGCGGCAGCAGCGGGACGCCCAGGACCACCAGCGCGGCCGCGGTCCAGCCGAGGACGGCCGTCAGCGAGGGCCCGCCGCCCCCGGACGCGGCGTCCTGAGTCAGCGCCGGGCCACCGCACTCGCCGAGCTTCTTCTGCTCCGGCGGGCAGTCCTGGCTCTGCGAGGGCGCCGCCGAAGGCTGCGCGGCGCCGCTCTGCGAGGGCAGCGGGGCCGGGGCGGACGGCTGGGCCGCCGGCGCCCGGGGCCGGGTGTAGTCCGGCACCGAGATGCCCGCGCGGGGCGTCGGCTCGAACCGGGTCCAGCCCACGCCCTCGAAGTACAGCTCCGGCCAGGCGTGCGCGTCGCGCATCGACACGTTCACCGTGCCGTCCGACTGCTTCTCGCCGGGGGTGAAGCCCACCGCGACCCGCGCCGGGATGCCCAGCGTCCGGGACATCGCCGCCATGGAGAACGCGAAGTGGACGCAGAAGCCCTCCTTGTCGGCGAGGAACCGGGCGACCGCGTCCGGACCGGTGCCCGAGGCCGTCTTCGTGTCGTAGCGGAACCCGCCCGTCACGGCGAAGAAGTCCTGGAGCTTCACGGCCCGCGTGTAGTCGTCCTTCGCGCCCTGCGTCACCTTGCGGGCCGTCTCGGCGACCACCGGCGGCAGCTCCGGCAGCTTCGTGTACTCCGCCCGTACGGCGGGGTTCGGCTCCGGAGCGTTCTGCAGCTGCTCCGCCGTCGGCCGGAGCAGCAGGCTCCGCACCCGGTACTGCGCGCCCTGGACGTTCTGGAACCGGCCCTTGCCGAGCTGGTCCCCGACCAGGGTCCGGCCGACCGGTTCGAAGCGCCACTTCCCGCCGATGTCCACGGCCGTCGCCGGGTACGGCATGGGCAGGTAGCGCTGGGTGAAGCTGTCCGCCGCGGACAGGCTGGTCGACACCTCGACCGCGGTCCCGCGGACCTGTTCGCTGAGGCCGGGCGGGGTGGGCAGCCGCGCCGGCACATCGGCGAGCGCCCGCCCGGAGGCCTCCCACTTGACCCCGTTGAACTCGTCCAGCGCCAGGATCCGCAGGTACTGCTCGCTCTGCTGCGGGCTGTCCGTGCGGTACTTGAGCACCACCCGGTTGTCCTGCGCGTTCAGGCTGCTCTGCAAGGAGACCAGCGGGTTGACCGCGGAGATCGTCCCGCCCACCCCGCTGCCGCCGCCCTCGCCGTCGCCCTGCGCGCCCAGCATGCCGCCGCCGAGCGCGGGCAGCGCCGCCGGCACCACCAGTGCCAGGCCCAGCGCCACCACGCCGATCCGCCGCCCGGTCCGCACCGGGGCCGTCGCGTGCGCGCCGGTGGCGCTGAGGCCGGAGGAGGACGGGCCGCGCTCCCGCGGGCCCGCGGCGAAGACCCGGCCCCACTGGGCCAGCCGGTCCCGGCCCTCGGCCAGCAGCATCATCAGGTAGCCGCAGCCCGCCAGCAGGAAGGAGATCCAGGAGGCCTCCCCGCCGCCCGCCAGGCCCGCGGCCACCGAGTACAGGGCGAGCAGCGGCAGACCGGCCGCCGCGGCCGTCCGTACGGTCACCGCCAGCATGTCCACCAGCAGCCCGATCAGCAGCACCCCGGACACCAGCAGCAGCCGGATGCCGTCCGTCAGCGGGGCCGGTATCGCGTACTCGCCCACGTCCTGGACGCCCTGCTGGAACAGCGCGCCGAAGTCCGTCACCAGGTACGCCACCGGGCCGCTCCCCGGGGAACCGGCCTTCCCGCCGAACAGGAACGCGAGCAGCAGCAGCGACACCAGCAGCTGGGCCGCCACGGTCAGCGACCGCGCCAGCGGCACCCGCCGGGCCCCGGCCCCCACCGCGCTCTGCACGCCCAGCAGCAGCGCCGCCTGGAGCAGCCAGCCGGCCGACTCCACGAGCGGGACCAGCGACCAGGCGGTCAGCAGCGTCGCCAGCAGCGCGAACAGCGTCAGTCTCGCCCGCCCGCTCATCGCAGTCCTCCGGAAGTACCCGTGCCGAGCGGAGCGGACCCGGCCTGTCTCCACAGCTCGCCGAAAACCACCCCGGGCGGGGCGGCCAGCGCCGTCCAGCCCGCGTCGCGCAGCCTGCGCAGCCGCTCTTCCAGCGGGGGCAGGGCCTGCGTCCGCGCGGACTGCCCGGCCCAGGTCGCGGAATCCAGTACGAAGGCCACCGCGCCCGCTGCCCGCTGGCGCAGCTTGGCCGCCAGCTCGGTCTGTACGTCGTCCAGATCGCCGAAGAAGGCGATGAGGAGCCCGTCACCCCCGGCCGCGCCGAAGCCGCCGCCGCCGCGCACCGCGTCGTAGGCCCGCGAGAGCCCCGCGCCGTCGGAGTGGCCGACGACCGCGAGGGTGTCCATCATCAGCCCGGCGGCGGCAGCGGAGTCCTGCCCGCCGGACGAGCTGTAGCCGTCGAAGCCGCCGGCGCCGCCGGGCACCGAGTCCCCGGTGTCCGTCAGCAGCCGCACCGCGAAGCCCTGTTCGAGGAGGTGCACCAGCGTGGAGGCGGCCCCCGACACGGCCCACTCGAAGGCGGAGTCCGGGCCCGCGCCCTCGAAGGCCAGCCGGCGGGTGTCCAGCAGCACGGTCGCCCGGCTGCGCTGCGGCTGCTCCTCGCGGCGCACCATCAGCTCGCCGTAGCGGGCCGTGGAGCGCCAGTGCACCCGGCGCAGGTCGTCGCCGCGCCGGTAGCCGCGCGGGATCACGTCGTCGTCGCCGGCCAGGGCCAGCGAGCGGCGGCTGCCGTCCCCGTAGCCGGAGGACTCGCCCGCCAGCCGGACCGGCGGCAGCGGCTCGGTGCGGGGGATGACGGTGAGGGTGTCGTAGGCGCTGAACGAGCGGGTCAGCTCGACCAGCCCGAAGGGGTCGGTCAGCCGCAGCTGGAGCGGGCCCAGCGGATAGCGGCCGCGCAGGTCGGAGCGGACCCGGTAGGACACCTCGCGGCGCCCGCCGGGCTCGACCCGGTCCAGGACGAAGCGGGGCCGCGGCCCGAGCACGTAGGGCACCCGGTCCTGGAGCATCAGCAGACCGGTGGGCAGCCGGGAGACGTTGTCCATCCGCAGCTGCACCCGGGCCTCGGAGCCCGCGGGCACCCGTCCCGGGGTGAGCCGGCGGCTGCCGGAGACCCGGTAGCGGGTGCGGTGCAGGGCGTAGACGCAGATCAGCGGCAGCACGGCGAGCAGCAGCCCGACCCGGAGCAGTTCGCCCTGCCCCAGGACGTACGCGCACCCGGCGGCGGCTGTTCCGGCGGCCAGGAACGAGCGGCCGCGGGTGGTGAGTCCGGACAGCGAGGCGCGCAGCCCGCCGGCGTCCTGGCCGCGGTCGGCCCGGCCGCCGTCAGGCCGGCCACCGGCGCCGCCCGGGGCACCGGCGCTCATCAGAAGCCCCGGATGCCCGCGCCGGGCGGCATCTCGCCGCGGACGTGCGCGGCGGGGACGGGGGTGCGCTGGAGGATGTCGTGGACGACCTGCTCGGCGCTGCGCCGGTTCAGCTGGGCCTGCGCGGTGGGCAGCAGCCGGTGCGCGAGGACGGGCGCGGCCAGCGCCTGGACGTCGTCGGGCAGCACGTACTCGCGGCCGGACAGCGCGGCGGAGGCCTTCACGGCGCGCAGCAGGTGCAGGGTGGCGCGGGGCGAGGCGCCCAGGCGCAGGTCCGGGTGGCTGCGGGTGGCCGAGACCAGGTCGACGACGTAGCGCCGGACCGGCTCGGCCACGTACACCTCGCGCACGGCCTCGATGAGCTTGACGATGTCGTGGGCGTGCGCGACGGCCGTCAGGTCGTCGAGCGGGGAGAGCCCGCCGTGCACGTCGAGCATCTGGAGCTCGGCCTCGGGGCTGGGGTAGCCGACGGAGACGCGGGCCATGAAGCGGTCGCGCTGGGCCTCGGGCAGCGGGTAGGTGCCCTCCATCTCCACCGGGTTCTGGGTGGCGACGACCATGAAGGGGCTGGGCAGCGTGTAGGTCGTGCCGTCGATGGTGACCTGGCGCTCCTCCATCGACTCCAGCAGCGCGGACTGGGTCTTGGGGGAGGCGCGGTTGATCTCGTCGCCGATCACGATCTGCGCGAAGATCGCGCCCGGCTTGAACTCGAACTCGCGGCGCTGCTGGTCGTAGATGCTGACGCCGGTGATGTCCGAGGGCAGCAGGTCCGGCGTGAACTGGATGCGCTGCACCGAGCAGTCGATGGACTTCGCGAGGGTCTTGGCGAGCATGGTCTTGCCGACCCCGGGGACGTCCTCGATCAGCAGGTGCCCCTCGGCGAGCAGCACGGTCAGCGCGAGGCGCACGACCTCGGGCTTGCCCTCGATCACGCTCTCGACCGAGTGGCGCACCCGCTCCGCCGTGCTGGTCAGATCCGCGAGGCTCGCTCGGTCGTCGTACGTGGTCACCTGGTTCTCCTCGGCCCTAGCTTCAGGGCCGACGCCCTTGGCGCATGACCGGCCCACCCCGAAAACACGGACACCGGCCCCAGGGGGTTCCCGGGGGGTGTCACCCCGCATTGTTGACGGCTTTACGGGCTGGTGTCACTCAGGAGCTGGGATCGATCTCCCGCAGGAGTCCGGTGTGCACGTCGAAGACGAAGCCTCGCACATCGTCCTTGTGCGGCAGGAAGGGGTTCGTGCGAACCCGCTGCATGGACTGGCGGACGTCCTGGTCGACGTCCCGGAAGGCCTCGACGGCCCAGGCGGGACGCTGGCCGACCTCGTCCTCCAGCTCGTGCCGGAAGTCCTCGGTCAGGGTTTCGAGACCGCAGCCGGTGTGGTGGATGAGTATGACCGCGCGGGTGCCGAGGGCACGCTGGCTGATCGTGAGCGAGCGGATGGTGTCGTCGGTGACCACGCCGCCCGCGTTGCGGATGGTGTGACAGTCGCCGAGTTCCAGGCCGAGGGCGGCGTGCAGGTCGAGGCGGGCGTCCATACAGGCCACCACGGCCACGTGCAGCACAGGGCGGGCGTCCATGCCCGGATCGGTGAACTTCGAGGCGTAGGAGCGGTTCGCCGCGACCAGGCGGTCGGTGACGGAGCCGCCGCCGGGTGCCCCGGGCGTGGACGCGGCAGGCAGGGATGCGGAAGTCGTCATGAGTACGACGGTAGTGGTCACAGCTGGTAAAGGCCTCGCGTGAGGATGGACAAAGAAGGTCAACAAGTCCTGTTGTGAGCTAACCCACAGGAGTGGGCGGGGGCGGCCTTCCGGGTGATTCGCGGCATCTGTCGGTTCCGGGAGAGCGGCGGCGACGGCGCGCGGGGCGGTTCGTTGACCGCGGCGACCGTTGCACTAAAGTGACGCGAACCGGCCGGAGCCCGGCCCTGACCGGCCGCCCGGCCCCCGACGAACACTCCGCGTGCGCGGCGCGTACGTACGGCCCGGCCATCTTCCGCTCACCGGCCGGCCGGCGCCACCTTCCCGGCGCCGGCGGACCGGTCGCCCTTCCGGGCACCTCCCGGCGACAGCCGGGGGAGGGCGGGGACCCCGGCGGTGCGTTCGCCTGCCGCGCCGTTATCTGAGAGGGCGCTTTGACTAGCGAGTCCCGACACGTCCCGGTGATGCTCCAGCGGTGCCTGGACCTGTTGGCCCCGGCGCTGGAGAGGCCCGGGGCCGTCGTCGTCGACTGCACCCTCGGCCTCGGCGGCCACAGCGAGGCCCTGCTGACCCGGTTCCCCGAGGCGCACCTGATCGGCCTCGACCGCGACAAGGAGGCCCTGCGGCTCTCCGGTGAGCGGCTTGCGCCCTTCGGCGACCGGGCCACCCTGGTCCACGCGATCTACGCCGACCTCGCCGAGGTGCTGGACGGGCTGGGCATCCCGGCCGTCCAGGGCATCCTCTTCGACCTCGGGGTCTCCTCCATGCAGCTGGACGAGGCCGACCGCGGCTTCGCCTACGCGCAGGACGCGCCCCTGGACATGCGGATGGACCAGACGACGGGCATCAGCGCCGCCGAGGTGCTCAACACCTACGCGCCGGGCGAGCTCGTCCGGATCCTGCGCCAGTACGGCGAGGAGAAGCAGGCCAAGCGGATCGTGTCCGCGATCGTCCGGGAGCGGGAGAAGGAGCCCTTCACCAACAGCGCCCGGCTCGTCGAGCTGATCCGCGACTCCCTGCCGCAGGCCGCCAAGCGGACCGGCGGCAATCCCGCCAAGCGGACCTTCCAGGCCCTGCGGATCGAGGTCAACGGCGAGCTGTCGGGGCTGGAGAAGGCCATCCCGGCGGCGGTGGACCGGATCGCGGTGGGCGGCCGGATCGCCGTGCTCTCGTACCACTCGCTGGAGGACCGCCTGGTCAAGCAGGTCTTCGCGGCGGGCGCGGCCTCCACGGCGCCGCCCGGACTGCCGGTGGTGCCGGAGAAGTACCAGCCCAAGCTGAAGCTCCTGACGCGCGGCGCGGAACTGCCCACCGAGGAGGAGATCGCCGAGAACCGGCGGGCCGCCCCGGCCAGGTTCCGCGGGGTCGAACGCATCCGGGAAGCGCACCTGTGACCGCCGGGGGCGCCGGGGCCAGCAAGGCCGGGAAGGTCGCCACGCTGACGCGCGGACAGGCGGCCCGCCTCGGCCGGGCGCTCGGCACCCGTCCGGCCCGCCCGAGCCGCCCCGGCGGGTCCGGGCGCCCGGGCGGCTCCGCCGGGCAGGCGGCGCGGATGCCCTTCGTCCTGCTGGTCGTGGCCCTGCTCGGCGGCGGGCTGATCAGCCTGCTGCTGCTGAACTCGGCGCTGAACGAGGGCTCCTTCCAGCTGAGCAAGCTGAAGAAGGAGACCACCGCGCTCACCGACGAGGAGCAGGCGCTCCAGCGCGACGTGGACGGCTACTCGGCCCCCGACGCGCTCCAGCGCCGGGCCCACGAGCTGGGCCTGGTCCCGGGTGGCAGCCCCGTCTTCCTCGGCCCGGACGGCAAGATCAGCGGCGCCGCCTCGGTGGCCGAGCCCCCGCCGCCCCCGTCCCCGCCGCAGGCCCAGCCGGCGGCTCCGCCGGCCGCGGCCTCGGCCCCCGCGTCCGCCCCGGCCTCGGCGCCGGGCCAGCCCCCGGCGGGCACCGCCCCCACGCCCGGCGGGCCGCAGCCGCCGCCCTCACCCTCGCAGCAGCCCACCCCCAACCCAGGCAGGTGACGTCGTGACGCCGATGGCAGGTTCCGCGGTGCCGGGCTCCGCCCGAACCCGCGCTTCGATCGCCGGCGAGGCTGAACGACCGGGGCTCCGCCCCGTACCCCGCTCCTCGAACGCCGGAGGGGCTGAAACGGTCCGGCCCGCCGCCGAGGCCGAAGTGGGCCGGCAGGCAGATCCAGCCCCGCCGGCGTTCGAGGCGCGGGGTCTGGGGCGGAGCCCCAGGAAGCCCGGGCGCAGCCCCCGCCGCACCGACGGGATGGCTGCGCAGCCGAAGGCGGTGACGGCGTGAGCCCGCAGGAACCGCCGCGGCGGCGGGTGCCCGGCCCCGGGCGGCCCAGGCCCGGGGAGCGGAGCAGGGCCACCGGCGCCGCGCGCCCCGCGGCCCGGCCCGGCCAGCGGCGGCCCGCCGCACCGCGCAAACCCCACACCATCCGGCTCGGCAGCCCCAGGCCCCGGCTGCGCCTCGTCAGCGTCGGCCTGACCCTCGTCATGCTCGCCTTCGTGGTCCGCCTGCTCCAGGTGCAGGCGGTCGACGCCCGGGCGTTCTCCGCCGAGGCCTCCAAGAACCGGTACACCAGCGTCAAGCTGGCCGCCGAGCGCGGTGAGATCACCGACCGCAAGGGCGTGGCGCTGGCCACGAGCGTGGACGCGTACGACATCACCGCCGACCCGAAGATGTTCACCCCGCAGGACAGCAAGGCCCCGGACGCCCCCGAGCAGGCCGCGGCCCTCCTCGCGCCGATCCTCGGCAAGGACGCCAAGGAGATCGCGGACCGGCTGAAGACGAAGAACACCCGGTACGTGGTCCTCGCCCAGCGCCAGACCCCGCAGGTCTGGAACCAGATCAAGGACCTCAAGCGGGTCTTCGCGGACAAGGCGGCCGCCGACAAGAAGAACAACGGCCCCGGTGCCAACGTCCTCGCGGGCGTGTTCAACGAGAACAGCAGCAAGCGCGTGTACCCGGGCGGCGACCTGGCCGCCGGGATACTGGGCTACGTGAACGCCGAGGGCGCGGGCGCCGGCGGCCTGGAGTCCTCCCTCGACAAGAGGCTCTCCGGCAAGGACGGCGAGGTCACGTACGCGCAGTCGGGCGGCCGCCGGGTGCCCACCGCGGGCTCCAGCGAGAAGCCCGCCGTCCCCGGCGACGACATCCAGCTGACCATCGACCGGGACATCCAGTGGGCGGCGCAGAGCGCCATCGCCGAGCAGGTCCAGAAGTCCGAGGCCGACCGCGGCTACGTCATCGTCCAGGACACCCGTACCGGCGAGGTGCTGGCCATGGCCAACGCCCCCGGCTTCGACCCCAACGACCTGACCCGCGCCCGCTCCGCCGCCATGGGCAACGCCGCCCTCCAGGACGTGTACGAGCCCGGCTCCACCGCCAAGGTGATGTCGATGGCCGCCGTGCTGGAGGAGAAGAAGGCCACGCCGGAGACCCACGTGGAGGTCCCCAACCGGCTGCACCGCGGCGACCGGCTGTTCAAGGACGACATCGACCACCCGACCTGGTACCTGACCCTCAACGGGGTCCTCGCCAAGTCCTCCAACATCGGCACCATCCTGGCCACCGGCCAGCTCGGGCCCACCCAGCCCGAGGCCAACAAGGTCCTGCACTCCTACCTGACCAAGTTCGGCATGGGGCGGCCCACCGGCCTGAACTACCCCGGCGAGTCCCGCGGCATCCTCGCCGAGCCCCAGGACTGGTCCACCTCCCAGCAGTACACGATCCCTTTCGGCCAGGGCATGTCCCTCAACGCCATGCAGGCGGCCTCCGTGTACTCGACCATCGCCAACGGCGGGGTCCGCATCGAGCCGACCCTGGTGCGCGGCACCGAGGGTCCCGACGGCCGGTTCACCCCGGCCCCGGCGCCCCAGCAGAACCGCGTGGTCAGCGAGGAGACCGCCAAGACCCTCGCCGAGATGCTCGAATCGGTCGTCGACGACCAGGAGGGCACCGGCACCAAGGCGCGGATCCCCGGCTACCGGGTCGGCGGCAAGACCGGCACCTCCAACCGGGTGGATCCGGCCACCGGCCGCTACAAGGGCTACACCGCCTCCTTCGCCGGCTTCGCGCCCGCCGACAACCCGCGGATCACCGTCTACTGCGCCATCCAGAACCCGACGAAGGGCAGCTACTTCGGCGGCCAGATCTGCGGTCCCATCTACAAGAAGGTCATGGAGTTCGCGCTCAAGACCCTCCAGATCGCCCCCACCGGAACCGCCCCCGCCGGGCTCCCGGTCACCTTCGACCCCGGCCCGCAGCCCGGCCCGCAGCCCAGTCAGCAGCCCGGTCAGCAGCCCGCTCCGCAGTCCGGTCCGTGATCCACGGCCCGGCCGGCCCGCAAGAAATGCGTGAGGCACCATCAGTGACAACGATCACCCCGAAACCGGGGAACCAGTCGGGCACCGGCGCCGAGACCGGGCCCTCACTTCGCGAGCGGCCCGCCGCGCCCGGTACGCTCACCGCCGTGCCCCACGCTGATCAGCCCAGAACCACCCAGAAGGACGCCCCGGCAGCGCCGCCGGGAGCGCCGCGCCCTGTGTCCGTGCGCCCGATCCCGCTGCCCGAGCTCGCCGCCCTGGTGGACCTCGAAGCCGCCGGCGAGCCGACGGGCCCGCAGATCACCGGCATCACGCACGACTCCCGTGCGGTCCGCCCCGGTGACCTCTACGCGGCCCTGCCCGGCGCCAAGCTGCACGGCGCCGACTTCGCCGCCCAGGCGGCCGCCCTCGGCGCCGCGGCCGTACTGACCGACCCCGCGGGCGCCGCACGCGCGGCCGCGACCGGGCTGCCGGTGCTGGCCGTGGCCGACCCGCGCGGCCGGATGGGCGAACTCGCCGCCGCCATCTACGGCCGTCCCGGCGAGGGCCTGCTCCAGATCGGCATCACCGGCACCTCGGGCAAGACCACCACCGCGTACCTCGTCGAAGGCGGACTGCGCGCGGCGGGACGCAGCACCGGGCTCATCGGCACCGTCGAGATGCGCGTCGGCGACGAACGCATCAAGTCCGAGCGCACCACCCCCGAGGCCACCGACCTCCAGGCCCTCTTCGCGGTCATGCGCGAACGCGGGGTCGAGGCCGTCGCCATGGAGGTCTCCAGCCACGCCCTGGTCCTCGGCCGGGTCGACGGCTGCGTCTTCGACGTCGCCGTCTTCAACAACCTGAGCCCGGAACACATGGAGTTCCACTCCGACATGGAGGACTACTTCCAGGCCAAGGCGCAGCTCTTCACCGAGCGCCGCGCCCGCCTCGGAGTGGTCAACATCGACGACGAGTACGGCCGCCGCCTCGCCAAGGAGGCGACGATCCCGGTCGTCACCTTCTCCGCCGCCGGTGACCCGGCCGCCGACTGGCGCGCCGAGGACGTGGTCTTCGGGCACATGGACTCCACGCTGACCCTGCTGGGCCCGGACGGGCGGCGGGTCTCGGCCACCGCCCCGCTGCCCGGCCCCTTCAACGTCGCCAACACCGTCGCCGCGATCGTCACGCTCGCCGCGGCCGGCCTCGACCCGCAGACCGCCGCCGACGGCGTCGCCGCGGTCCCCGGGGTCCCCGGCCGGCTGGAGCGGGTGGACGCGGGACAGCCGTACCTCGCCGTCGTGGACTACGCCCACAAGACGGACGCCGTCGAATCGGTGCTGCGCGCGCTGCGCGAGGTCACCACCGGCAAGCTGCACGTCGTGCTCGGCTGCGGCGGCGACCGCGACACCACCAAGCGCGCCCCGATGGGCGCCGCGGCCGCCCGGTTCGCCGACCTCGCCGTGCTGACCTCCGACAACCCGCGCTCCGAGGATCCGCTCGCGATCCTCGCGGCGATGTTCGAAGGCGCCGTGTCCGTACCGCCCGCCGAGCGGGGCACCGTCCTGGTCGACGCCGACCGGGCGGCGGCCATCGCCGCGGCCGTCGCGCGCGCCGAGCCCGGCGACACCGTGCTGGTGGCGGGCAAGGGCCACGAGCAGGGCCAGGACACCGCCGGTGTCGTACGGCCCTTCGACGACCGCACGGTGCTGCGCGCCGCGATCGAACGGCGGCAGCGGGCCGAGCGGGCCGCGTCCCCCGAACAGGACCGACAGGCCGAGGTGAACCAGTGATCGACCTCTCCCTCGCCGAGATCGCCGACATCACCGGCGGGCGGCCCCACGACATACCGGATCCGTCGGTGCGGATCAGCGGGCCCGTCGTCATCGACTCCCGCCAGGTGGAGGCCGGCAGTCTCTTCGCCGCCTTCGACGGCGAGCACGTCGACGGCCACGACTACGCGGAGCGCGCGGTCGCCGCCGGCGCCGCGGCCGTCCTCGCGGCCCGGCCGGTCGGGGTACCCGCCGTCGTCGTCCCCGACGTCGAGAAGGCGCTCGGCGCCCTCGCCCGGGCCGTCGTCGAGCGCCTCGGCACCGACGTGGTGGCCCTGACCGGCTCCGCCGGGAAGACCTCCACCAAGGACCTCATCGCGCAGGTGCTCCAGGCCCACGCGCCCACCGTGTGGACCCCCGGCTCCCTCAACAACGAGATCGGACTGCCGCTCACCGCCCTGCAGGCCACCGCGGAAACCCGCCACCTGGTACTGGAGATGGGGGCCCGCGGGATCGGCCACATCGCGTACCTGACCGGCCTGACCCCGCCCCGCATCGGCCTCGTCCTCAACGTCGGGACCGCCCACATCGGCGAGTTCGGCGGCCGCGAGCAGATCGCCCAGGCCAAGGGGGAACTGGTCGAGGCCCTGCCCGCCGCCTCCGAGGGCGGAGTGGCCGTACTCAACGCCGACGACCCGCTGGTGCGTGCGATGGCCGGGCGTACGAAGGCCCGTACGGTCCTCTTCGGAGAGGCCGAGGACGCCGACGTACGGGCCACCGAGGTGCGGATGACGCCGGGGGGACAGCCCTCCTTCACACTCCACACACCGGCCGGGTGCAGCGATGTGACCTTGCGGCTGTACGGTGAGCACCACGTGTCGAACGCGCTCGCCGCGGCCGCCGTCGCCCATGTACTGGGCATGTCCGCATCGGAGATCGCCACCGCGCTCTCCGGGGCGGGCACCCTGTCCCGGTGGCGGATGGAGGTCACCGAGCGGGCGGACGGCGTGACGATCGTCAACGACGCTTACAACGCGAATCCCGAGTCCATGCGGGCCGCACTGCGCGCGCTTGCCGCGATGGGCGGCGCCGCCAGGGCGAACGGGGGACGTACGTGGGCGGTGCTCGGCCCCATGGCCGAACTCGGTGACGCATCACTCGCCGAGCACGACGCGGTGGGACGGCTTGCCGTCCGGCTCAACGTGAGCAAGCTCGTCGCAGTCGGGGGCAGGGAAGCGTCCTGGCTGCAACTGGGCGCATATAACGAGGGTTCGTGGGGTGAGGAGTCGGTGGTCGTGTCCGACGCGCAAGCGGCGGTCGACCTGTTGCGCAGTGAACTGCGCCCGGGTGACGTCGTGCTGGTGAAGGCTTCGAGGTCGATCGGTCTGGAGCGGGTCGCGCTTGCGTTGCTGGAGCGCGGGGGCGAGGTCGCCGACCGATGAGGCAGATCCTGTTCGCGGGAGTCATCGGACTCTTCCTCACGCTCGTCGGCACCCCGCTGCTGATCAAGCTGCTGGCCCGCAAGGGCTACGGCCAGTTCATCCGCGACGACGGCCCGCGCGGCCATGCCGGGAAGAAGGGCACGCCCACCATGGGCGGCATCTCCTTCATCCTGGCGACGCTCATCGCGTACGCCCTGACGAAGGTCATCACCGGCAGCGAACCGACCTTCTCCGGTCTGCTCGTGCTGTTCCTGATGGCGGGCATGGGCCTGGTCGGCTACCTGGACGACTACATCAAGATCGTCAAGCGCCGGTCGCTGGGTCTGCGGGCCAAGGCCAAGATGTCCGGCCAGCTGATCGTCGGCATCGCCTTCGCGGTGCTCGCGCTCCAGTTCAAGGACTCGCGCGGGCTGACCCCGGCCTCCATGAAGCTGTCGTTCGTCACGGACTTCGGCTGGTCGATCGGCCCGGTGCTGTTCGTGGTCTGGGCGCTGTTCATGATCCTGGCCATGTCCAACGGCGTGAACCTGACCGACGGCCTGGACGGCCTCGCCACGGGCGCGGCGGTGATGGTCTTCGGTGCCTACACCTTCATCGGCGTCTGGCAGTACCAGGAATCCTGTGTGAACGCCCAGGACCTGACCAACCCGGCCGCCTGCTTCGAGGTGCGCGACCCGCTGGACCTCGCGGTCGTCGCCTCCGCCCTGATGGGAGCCTGCTTCGGCTTCCTGTGGTGGAACACCTCGCCCGCCAAGATCTTCATGGGTGACACCGGTTCGCTGGCCCTCGGCGGCGCGCTCGCCGGTCTCGCGATCTGCTCCCGCACGGAGTTCCTGATGGCGCTCCTCGGCGGTCTGTTCGTCCTCATCACCATGTCGGTCGTCATCCAGGTCGGCTCCTTCAAGATGACCGGCAAGCGGGTCTTCCGGATGGCGCCGCTCCAGCACCACTTCGAACTCAAGGGGTGGTCCGAGGTCCTCGTGGTGGTCCGCTTCTGGATCATCCAGGGCATGTGCGTGATCGTGGGTCTCGGTCTCTTCTACGCGGGATGGGCAGCCGACAAGTGACCTCCTGGCAGGGCAAGAACATCACCGTCGCCGGTCTCGGCGTGAGCGGCATCAGTGCCGCCCGCGCCCTGGCCGGCCTCGGCGCATCGGTGACCGTCGTCGACGGCGGCGACAGCGAGGGCCACCGCGCCCGCGCCGCCGAACTGGCCGGCCTGGGGATCTCCGTACGCCTCGCGGACGCGGAAACCCTGCCCGAGGGCACCGACCTGGTCGTCACCTCGCCCGGCTGGAAGCCCGACAGCCCGCTCTTCGCGGCCGCCGCGGCGGCGGGCGTCGAGGTGGTCGGGGACGTGGAGATCGCCTGGCAGCTGCGCGGCCTGACCACCGGGAAGCCGGTCCCCTGGCTCGCGATCACCGGCACCAACGGCAAGACCACCACGACCCAGATGCTGGCGTCGATCCTGAAGGCCGCCGGCCTGCGCACCGCGGCCGTCGGCAACATCGGCACCCCGATCATCGACGTGGTCCTCGACGAGGGCGCGTACGACGTGCTCGCCGTCGAACTCTCCAGCTACCAGCTGCACTGGGCGCCCTCGCTGCGCGCCCACTCCGCGGCCGTGCTCAACCTCGCCCCGGACCACCTCGACTGGCACGGCTCGATGGAGGCGTACGCCGCCGACAAGGGCCGGATCTACGAGGGCAACACCGTGGCCTGCGTCTACAACGTCGCCGACCCGGCCACCGAGAGGCTGGTCGAGGGCGCCGACGTCGAAGAGGGCTGCCGGGCGATCGGCTTCACCCTCGGCGCTCCCGGCCCCTCCATGCTCGGCGTGGTCGACGGCATCCTCGTCGACCGGGCCTTCGTGGAGAACCGGCAGAAGAACGCCCAGGAGCTCGCCGAGGTCAAGGACGTCAACCCGCCCGCCCCGCACAACATCGCCAACGCGCTCGCCGCCGCGGCCCTGGCCCGCGCCTTCGGCGTGACGCCGCGCGCGGTCCGCGACGGCCTGCGTGACTTCCGCCCGGACGCCCACCGGGTCGCGTACGTGGACGAGGTGGACGGGGTCACGTACGTCGACGACTCCAAGGCCACCAACACGCACGCCGCCGAGGCCTCCCTCGCGGCCTTCGAGCCGGTCGTCTGGATCGCCGGCGGCCTCGCCAAGGGTGCCACCTTCGACGAGCTCGTGGAGAAGTCGGCGAAGCGGCTGCGCGGCGTGGTGCTGATCGGTGCCGACCGGGCGCTGATCGCCCAGGCGCTGGCGCGACACGCCCCCGAGGTCCCGGTCGTCGACCTCGCCCGGACCGACACTGGGGCGATGCTCGCGGCGGTCCGGGAAGCGGCCCGGCTCGCCGAGCCCGGCGACACGGTCCTGCTGGCGCCTGCCTGTGCCTCGATGGACATGTTCGCGAACTACAACAAGCGCGGGGACGCTTTCGCCGACGCGGTGCGCGAACTGGCCGCCGAGAGCGCTGCGGACGCGGCCAACTCCTAGGGCTCCGGAACGGTTCCCTCCGGTCGGCCGCTCGCCTCGTACGAGTGGAGGGGAAGATCACAGATGCCGGCCAAGCAAATGCTGCCGGGGCGGCGGCCGTCCACGGTCAGGCCGCGGGGCCGCAGCCGCCCGGTGATGAACGCGAAGCGGCCCGCCGGGCGCGGGCCGCTGGCAGGGCTGCGGCGTACGCAGCGGCAGTTGCGCAAGGCCTGGGACCGGCCGCTCACCGCGTATTACCTGATCTTCGGCAGCTCGCTGCTCATCACCGTGCTCGGCCTGGTGATGGTCTACTCGGCCTCCATGATCAAGGCGCTCCAGCTCGGCCTCGGTGACGCGTACTTCTTCAAGAAGCAGTTCCTGGCCGCCCTGATCGGCACCGCACTGATGCTGGTCGCCTCCCGGATGCCGGTCAAACTGCACCGGGCGCTGTCCTATCCGGTGCTCGCGGGCACCCTGTTCCTGATGGCCCTGGTCCAGATCCCCGGGATAGGGGTCGCCATCAACGGCAACCAGAATTGGATCTCCCTTGGCGGTCCGTTCATGCTCCAGCCCAGTGAGTTCGGCAAACTGGCCCTGATCCTGTGGGGCGCCGACCTGCTGGCGCGCAAGGGTGACAAGGGGCTGCTGAGTCAGTGGAAGCACCTGCTGGTGCCGCTGGTCCCGGTGGCCTTCCTGCTGCTCGGGCTGATCATGCTGGGCGGGGACATGGGCACCGCGATGATCCTCGGTGCCATCCTGTTCGGCCTGCTGTGGCTGGCCGGTGCGCCGACGCGGCTGTTCGTGGGGGTGCTGGCGTTCGCGGGTGTGATCGTCGCACTGCTCATCAAGACGAGCCCGCACCGGATGGACCGGCTGGAGTGCCTCGGTGCGACACAACCGGGCAAGAACGACCTCTGCTGGCAGGCCGTTCACGGAATCTATGCCCTCGCCTCCGGCGGATGGTTCGGTTCCGGTTTGGGTGCCAGTGTGGAAAAATGGGGGCAACTCCCCGAAGCCCACACCGACTTCATCTTCGCCATCACCGGGGAGGAACTGGGTCTGGCGGGGACGCTGTCGGTGCTCGCCCTGTTCGCGGCTCTAGGCTATGCGGGTATCCGCGTGGCCGGACGCACGGAGGACTCCTTCGTACGGTTTGCCGCGGGAGGCGTGACCACCTGGATCACGGCGCAGGCCGTGATCAACATCGGTGCGGTGCTCGGCCTGCTGCCGATCGCCGGAGTCCCGCTCCCGCTGTTCTCCTACGGAGGGTCAGCCCTGCTGCCGACCATGTTCGCGGTCGGACTGCTCATCGCCTTCGCGCGGGAGGAGCCGGCCGCGCGCGCGGCCCTCGCGATGCGGCAGCCGAAGACCGGCTGGAAGCGGACCGTGGTGAGATGGAAGTCGATGAGACGGCGCGTCAAGAAGCGTCCGTCCGGAGAGCGGTGAATTTCGGTGCATGTCGTACTCGCCGGTGGGGGGACCGCCGGCCACATCGAGCCGGCGCTCGCCCTCGCGGACGCCCTGCGCAGGCAGGACCCTTCAGTGGGCATCACCGCCCTCGGCACGGAGCGCGGACTCGAAACCCGCCTGGTGCCGGAGCGCGGCTACGAGCTCGGGCTGATCCCCGCCGTGCCGCTGCCCCGCAAGCCGACCCCGGAGCTGATCACCGTCCCCGGGCGGCTGCGCGGCACGATCAAGGCCGCGGAGGAGATCCTCCTGCGCACCAAGGCCGACTGCGTCGTCGGCTTCGGCGGCTACGTGGCCCTGCCCGGCTACCTCGCCGCCAAGCGGCTCGGGGTGCCGATCATCGTCCACGAGGCCAACGCCCGCCCCGGACTGGCCAATAAGATCGGCTCCCGGTACGCGCACGCCGTCGCGGTCTCCACCCCCGACAGCAAGCTGCGCGGGGCCCGCTACGTGGGCATCCCGCTGCGGCGCTCGATCTCCACCCTCGACCGGGCCGCCGTACGCCCCGAGGCGCGCGCCGCCTTCGGTCTGGACCCCAACCTGCCGACGCTGCTGGTCTCCGGCGGCTCGCAGGGCGCCCGCCGCCTCAACGAGGTGATCCAGCAGGTCGCGCCGACCCTCCAGCGCTCCGGGATCCAGATCCTGCACGCGGTGGGTCCGAAGAACGAACTGCCGCGTGTCGACAACATGCCCGGGATGCCGCCGTATGTGCCGGTACCGTACGTGGACCGGATGGATCTCGCGTACGCCGCCGCCGACATGATGCTGTGCCGCGCGGGCGCGATGACCGTCGCCGAACTGTCCGCCGTCGGGCTCCCCGCCGCCTACGTCCCGCTGCCGATCGGCAACGGCGAACAGCGGCTGAACGCCCAGCCGGTGGTCAAGGCCGGAGGCGGTCTGCTGGTGGACGACGCGGAACTGACGCCCGAGTGGGTGCTCAGCCAGGTCCTCCCGGTGCTGTCCGATCCGCACCGCCTGTACGAGATGTCCCGCGCCGCCGGTGAGTTCGGCCGCAGGGACGCCGACGAACTGCTCGTCGGCATGGTGTACGAGGCGATCGCGGCCCACCGGGCCCGCTGACGCGGGAACGCACAGACGCAGGAGGCACAGGAGTGGCCGGAGCGACGACCGCACAGCGCGGAACACCGTCTTCCGATCGGCCCGGCCGGTCCGCCCGGAAGGGCTCCGGCCCTCCCCAGCCCCCCAAGGAACCGGGCAAGCCCGGGAGATCCGGCCCGCAGGGCCCCGGCGGACGTCTCCGCCGGGGCCCCGCGCTGGCCGCTCTCGCCGCCGTGGTGGTCCTCGTCGGCGGGGGCATCTGGGCCCTCTACGGCTCCTCCTGGCTCCGCGTCGAGAAGGTCACCGCCACCGGCACCCAGGTGCTCACCGCCGAGCAGGTCCTGGCCGCCGCGGCCGTGCCGGTCGGCGCACCCCTCGTGAGCGTCGACACGGACGAGATCGAGAGCAGGGTCCGCGGCCGGCTGCCACGTATCGATTCGGTCGATGTGGTGCGGGCCTGGCCGCACGGAATCGGGCTGAAAGTGACGGAACGCAAGCCCGTACTGCTCATCAAAAAGGACGCCGACTTCGTGGAAGTGGACGCTTCGGGTGTGCGATTCGACACGGTCGCGAAAGCACCCGCGGGTGTTCCGGTCCTCGAATTGAACGCCGGGCAGTCCCCGAGCGCCCGCCGCTTCGACGAGGAGCGGCTGCTGCACGAGGCCGTGTCCGTGGCCGGCGGCCTCCCGGAGCCGATCGCCAAGGAGACCGTGCAGGTCAAGGTGGGCTCGTACGATTCGGTCGTACTGGAGTTGACCGGAGGCCGGACAGTGAGGTGGGGGAGCGGCGAACAGGGTGAGGCGAAGGGCCGAGCGCTGACCGCCCTGCTGAAAGCCGCACCCAAGGCCGGTCACTTCGACGTGAGCGTCCCCACCGCCCCTGCGGTGTCCGGGAGTTGACGTCAAGTCGAACAGCGGCGCACCCTGGTTGGCCAGCGATACGGGTGATCACATAGGGTGAAAAGAAAAACGGGAGGTTCGGCGTGTTCGTTGAACCCGCGCTACTTGTCGACTTAGTGTCCTGTTCGGAAGAGTCCAAGGAACAGACACACCCCTAACCCTAAACTTCAGGGTGAGGGTTCGGGTCGGCGCGTTCGGACCGTCCCTATTTCGGCATCAGTCGTCGCAACGCAGGCCCGCGAGGCGGCGACACGTAACTCGAGGCGAGAGGCCTTCGACGTGGCAGCACCGCAGAACTACCTCGCAGTCATCAAGGTCATCGGTGTCGGCGGCGGTGGTGTCAATGCCATCAACCGAATGATCGAGGTCGGTCTCAAGGGCGTCGAGTTCATCGCCATCAACACGGACGCCCAGG
This sequence comes from Streptomyces sp. NPDC048255, assembly GCF_040652415.1. Classification (NCBI taxonomy): domain Bacteria; kingdom Bacillati; phylum Actinomycetota; class Actinomycetes; order Kitasatosporales; family Streptomycetaceae; genus Streptomyces; species Streptomyces sp. NPDC048255. The sequence goes on along the minus strand of NZ_JBEZMA010000008.1, from coordinate 86,567 downwards.
CGCTGTTGATGAGCGACGCCGACGTCAAGCTCGACGTCGGCCGGGAACTCACCCGCGGCCTCGGCGCCGGCGCCAACCCGGCCGTCGGTCGCAAGGCGGCAGAGGACCACCGCGAGGAGATCGAGGAGGTCCTCAAGGGGGCCGACATGGTCTTCGTCACCGCCGGCGAGGGCGGCGGCACCGGCACCGGCGGCGCACCCGTCGTCGCCAACATCGCGCGCTCGCTGGGCGCCCTGACGATCGGTGTGGTCACCCGCCCGTTCACCTTCGAGGGCCGGCGCCGCGCGAACCAGGCGGAGGACGGCATCGCCGAGCTCCGCGAAGAGGTCGACACCCTCATCGTCATCCCCAACGACCGGCTGCTGTCCATCTCGGACCGCCAGGTCAGCGTGCTCGACGCCTTCAAGTCGGCCGACCAGGTCCTGCTCTCGGGCGTCCAGGGCATCACCGACCTCATCACGACCCCGGGTCTGATCAACCTCGACTTCGCCGACGTCAAGTCCGTGATGTCCGAGGCCGGCTCGGCCCTCATGGGCATCGGCTCGGCCCGTGGCGACGACCGCGCCGTGGCCGCAGCCGAGATGGCGATCTCCTCGCCGCTGCTGGAGGCGTCCATCGACGGCGCCCGCGGCGTGCTGCTCTCCATCTCCGGCGGCTCGGACCTCGGTCTCTTCGAGATCAACGAGGCCGCGCAGCTGGTCAGCGAGGCCGCGCACCCCGAGGCGAACATCATCTTCGGCGCCGTCATCGACGACGCGCTGGGCGACGAGGTACGGGTCACCGTGATCGCCGCCGGCTTCGACGGCGGACAGCCCCCGGCCCGCCGGGACAACGTCATCGGCGCCGCGTCCAGCAAGCGCGAGGAGCCGGCCCCGGCTCCGGTCCGCGCCCCCGAGCCGGTCCGCCCGGCCTTCGGCGGACTCGGCTCGGTCACCCCGCGCGAGGAGCCCCCGGCTCCCGTCGAGGCGGCCCCGGCCGAGGCCCAGGCTCCCGCGCCGCAGGTTCCGACGGCCCGGCCGTACCAGGACAGCCCGGCCGAGGAACTGGATGTCCCGGATTTCTTGAAGTGACACCGGAGCAGCACAGCGTGGGCGGCGCCCACTTCGCCTTCACCGACCGGTGGGGCGGAGTGAGCGCCGTTCCGTACGAAGAGCTCAACCTCGGCGGCGCGGTCGGAGACGACCCGGCCGCCGTTCTCGCGAACCGGGCGCTCGCCGCCCGGTCCCTCGGACTGGAGCCGGACCGGGTGGTCTGGATGAACCAGGTCCACGGCCGGGACGTGGCCGTGGTCGACGGACCCTGGGGCGCAGGAGCGGACATCCCGTCCGTGGACGCGGTGGTGACCGCCCGTCGGGGGCTGGCCCTCGCCGTGCTCACCGCCGACTGCACGCCGGTCCTGCTCGCCGACCCCGTCGCCGGGGTCGCGGGTGCCGCGCACGCGGGCCGGCCCGGGCTGGTCGCCGGGGTGGTGCCCGCCGCAGTGGAGGCCATGGTCGCGCTGGGGGCCGAGCCGGGACGGATCGTGGCCCGGACCGGGCCCGCGGTCTGCGGACGCTGTTACGAAGTGCCCGCCGAGATGCGGGAGGCGGTGGCCGAGGCGGTACCGGCCGCCCGGGCCGAGACCAGCTGGGGGACGCCCGCCGTCGACGTGGTCGCCGGGGTGCACGCCCAGCTCGCCGGGGTGGGGGTGGTGGACGTCCGCGGATCCGGGGTCTGCACACTGGAGTCGCGGGACCACTTCTCGTACCGCCGTGACCGGGTGACCGGGCGGCTTGCCGGATATGTCTGGTTGACGGAGCCTTCCCGGGGGACGACCCCCGGACCCCCGGGGGAAAAGAAGAATGACGGATCGTAAGTCGGAACTCGCGGAGAACCTCGCGCGGGTGGAGGAACGTATCTCGTCCGCCTGCGCGGCCGCGGGACGCAAGCGGGAAGAGCTCACGCTCATCGTGGTCACCAAGACCTACCCCGCGAGCGACGTACGACTGCTGGCGGACCTGGGCGTCCGTCATGTTGCGGAGAATCGTGACCAGGATGCCGCCCCCAAGGCCGCGGCCTGCGCGGATCTGCCCCTCAACTGGCATTTCGTCGGTCAGTTGCAGACGAACAAAGTCCGTTCCGTGGCGGGATACGCGCACGAGGTGCAGTCGGTCGACCGGCCGAAGCTCGTGACCGCCCTCTCGGCGGCCGCCGTACAGGCGGAGCGGGAACTCGGCTGCCTCGTGCAGATCGCCCTCGACGCCGAGTCGGGGGAGCGCGGGGCCCGGGGCGGCGCGGCGCCCGAACAGCTCGCCGAGCTGGCGGACCTCGTGGCCGGGGCGCCGGGACTGCGGATCGACGGGGTGATGACCGTGGCTCCGCTGGCCGGTCCGTACGCGGGACGCGAACAAGCCGCGTTCGAGCGGCTGGTGGAATTGTCATCCCGCCTGCGCGCGGACCATCCGGCTGCCACGATGGTGTCGGCCGGGATGAGCGCAGACCTGGAACAGGCCGTTGCGGCCGGTGCGACACATGTACGCGTCGGCACTGCGGTACTCGGCGCGAGACCCCGGCTCGGGTAACGTCGCGAAGAAAGTCGGACCACAGCAGAAAATATGGTCATTCCCGCTGATGGGCGGGCAGACCACGTGGATCGCGGGCAGTTGGTGACATTCGTGACACGGCGGCACCTGCGACAGGGCGATCCACCACAGAGCGGAGGACTCAGAGAATGGCCGGCGCGATGCGCAAGATGGCGGTCTACCTCGGCCTCGTGGAGGACGACCGGTACGACAACCCGGGGTACGACCCCGACGACGAGTTCGAGCCCGAGCCGGAACCGGAGCGAGCCCGGGAACGGGACCGCCGCCAACAGCCGGTGCACCAAACGCCTGTAACGGACGAACCGGTACGAGCCGTCCAGCCTCCGGCGCAGCGGGAGCCCATCCCAATTCCGGTGGAAAACGGACGTCCTGCGCGAATCGCCCCCGTGGCATCCATCACACCTGACCGCACCAACCTGGAGAAGAACGCCCCCGTGATCATGCCCAAGGTCGTCTCCGAGCGGGAGCCGTACCGCATCACGACGCTGCACCCCCGGACCTACAACGAGGCCCGTACCATCGGGGAACACTTCCGTGAGGGCACTCCGGTGATCATGAATCTCACGGAGATGGACGACACGGATGCCAAGCGTCTCGTGGACTTCGCCGCCGGTCTTGTCTTCGGTCTGCACGGCAGCATTGAACGCGTGACACAGAAGGTGTTCCTGCTGTCGCCTGCTAACGTCGATGTCACGGCGGAGGACAAGGCCCGCATCGCGGAGGGCGGGTTCTTCAACCAAAGCTAGACCGATCCGTCAGATACGGGACCGGGAACAGAGCGAGAAACGGGGAGAGGGAAGCGCGGGATGGGTGTCGCACTGCAGGTCGTCTACATCGCGCTGATGTGCTTCCTCATCGTGCTGATCTTCCGACTGGTCATGGACTACGTGTTCCAGTTCGCACGTTCATGGACGCCCGGCAAGGCGATGGTGGTCGTTCTGGAGGCCACCTACACTGTCACCGATCCACCGCTCAAGCTTCTTCGGCGGTTCATCCCGCCGTTGCGTCTCGGGGGCGTGGCACTCGACCTGTCCTTCTTCGTTCTGATGATCATCGTTTACATCCTCATCAGTTTCGTGAGCACCGCTGCGAGAAGCGTGTGAACGATGTGCTTCCCCGCAGGCGCGGGGACAGTCCCGATACGGTCTTGCCGACTGCCGACGACTACGTAGAGGTGAAGAAGACATGCCGCTGACCCCCGAGGACGTGCGGAACAAGCAGTTCACGACCGTCCGCCTCCGAGAAGGCTATGACGAGGACGAGGTCGATGCCTTCCTCGACGAGGTCGAGTCCGAGCTGACGCGCCTGCTGCGCGAGAACGAGGACCTGCGCGCCAAGCTGGCCGCCGCCACGCGTGCCGCCGCGCAGAACCAGCAGCAGCAGGGCATGCGCAAGCCGGAACCCCAGGACCAGCGCGGCCCCGGTGCCCCCGTGCCCGCGGCCATATCCGGCCCGCCGCAGCAGCAGCAGCCGCAGATGGGCCCGCCGCAGCTGCCGGGCGGCCAGCCGCAGCTGCCCGCCGGCCCCGGCGGACACGGACCGCAGGGTCCGGGCCCGATGGGCGGCCCCATGCAGCAGCACCCCATGGGCGGACCGCAGGGCATGGGTCAGCAGGGCATGGGTCAGCAGTCCATGGGCGGCCAGAACCCGCTCGGCCAGCAGATGCAGCCCATGGGCCAGCAGATGCAGCCGATGGGGCAGCAGATGCAGCCCATGGGTCAGCCGATGCACCAGCAGCAGCAGCCGCAGCTTCCGCAGCAGGGCCCCGGTGGCGACAGTGCCGCCCGCGTCCTGTCGCTGGCCCAGCAGACCGCCGACCAGGCGATCGCGGAGGCCCGTTCCGAGGCCAACAAGATCGTCGGCGAGGCCCGTTCGCGCGCCGAGGGCCTGGAGCGGGACGCCCGCGCCAAGGCCGACGCGCTGGAGCGGGACGCGCAGGAGAAGCACCGCGTCGCGATGGGCTCCCTGGAGTCCGCCCGCGCCACGCTGGAGCGCAAGGTCGAGGACCTGCGGGGCTTCGAGCGTGAGTACCGCACGCGCCTGAAGTCCTACCTGGAGTCGCAGCTGCGCCAGCTGGAGACCCAGGCCGACGACTCCCTGGCCCCGCCGCGCAACCCGGGTGCCCCCTCGCTGCCGCCGTCGCCGTCGCCCTCCATGGCTCCGGCCGGTGCGATGGGCCACTCCATGGGCGGTCCGTCGATGGGCGGCCCGTCCCCCATGGGCGGTCCCTCCCCGATGGGCGGAGCCCCGTCCTACGGCGGCCAGCAGCAGATGTCCCCGGCCATGACCCAGCCGATGGCTCCGGTCCGGCCGAATGCTCCGCAGCCGATGCAGGCGCCGTCGCCGATGCGTGGCTTCCTGATCGACGAGGACGACAACTAGGCGTCGCGCCGCCTGTCGGCAGTCGCTTTACGGGCCGGGCCCGAGGTTCTACGGAACCTCGGGCCCGGCCCGTTTGCGCACCCCGGGTGCTGCGCCGCCGCGCAAGCGCCCCCGGGCTGCGCCCGAGCCTTCTGGGGCGCCGCCCCAGACCCCGCGCCTCAAGCGCCGGCGGGGCTGGGTTCGGCTGGTGCCGCCGGTCGGGCGCGGCTGGGTGTCCCGGGCTCTGCCCGGACCCGCGCCGCAGGCGTCGGCGGGGCTGGGTTCGGCTGGGGCGGGGAGAAGCGAAACGGCCCGCACCCCCCGGGAAGGGGAGGTGCGGGCCGTTCGGGGCCGGGAGGGGTTACGCCTTGCGGAGGCGGAAGGTCAGGGCCAGGGCCTCGTCCGTGAAGGCCTCGCCGTACGCGGCGTCGGCCTCGCCGGAGGCGAAGTCGGTCGCCAGGACCTCGTCCGCGATCAGGGCCGCGTGGTCCGTCAGGGCCGTGACCACCTCGGGCGAGTCGGAGACCCACCGAAGGGCGATCCGGTCCGCCACGTCCAGGCCGGAGTTCTTCCGGGCCTCCTGGATCATGCGGATCGCGTCACGCGCCAGGCCCGCCAGCCGCAGCTCCGGGGTGATCTCCAGGTCCAGGGCGACCGTCGCACCGGAGTCCGAGGCCACCGACCAGCCCTCGCGCGGGGTCTCCGTGATGATGACCTCCTCCGGGGTCAGGGCGACCGGCGAGCCGTTCACCTCGACCTCCGCGGAGCCGGAGCGCAGCGCCAGCGACAGCGCGGCCGCGTCGGCCGCGGCCACCGCCTTCGCGACGTCCTGCACGCCCTTGCCGAAGCGCTTGCCCAGCGCCCGGAAGTTGGCCTTCGCCGTGGTGTCCACGAGGGACCCGCCGACCTCCGACAGGGAGGCCAGGGAGGAGACGTTCAGCTCCTCCGTGATCTGCGACTGCAGCTCGGCGGAGAGCGCGTCGAAGCCCACCGCGCCGACCAGGGCCCGGGAGAGCGGCTGGCGGGTCTTGACGCCCGACTCGGCGCGCGTGGCGCGGCCCAGTTCCACCAGACGCCGGACCAGCTGCATCTGCTGGGAGAGCAGCGGGTCCACGGCGGAGGTGTCCGCCTGCGGCCAGGACGACAGGTGCACCGACTCCGGGGCGTCCGGGGTGACCGGGACGATCATGTCCTGCCAGACCCGCTCCGTGATGAAGGGGGTCAGCGGGGCCATCAGCCGGGTGACGGTCTCGACCACGTCGTGCAGGGTGCGCAGCGCGGCCGCGTCGCCCTGCCAGAAGCGGCGGCGCGAGCGGCGGACGTACCAGTTCGACAGGTCGTCGACGAAGGCGGACAGCAGCTTGCCCGCGCGCTGGGTGTCGTAGGACTCCATCGCCTCCGTGACCTCGGTGGTGAGGGTGTGGAGTTCCGAGAGGAGCCAGCGGTCCAGGACCGTGCGGTCCGCCGGCGCCGGGTCGACGGCCGACGGGGCCCAGTTCGAGGTGCGGGCGTACAGGGCCTGGAAGGCCACCGTGTTCCAGTAGGTGAGGAGCGTCTTGCGGACGACCTCCTGGATCGTGCCGTGACCGACGCGCCGCGCCGCCCACGGGGAGCCGCCGGCCGCCATGAACCAGCGCACCGCGTCCGCGCCGTGCTGGTCCATGAGCGGGATCGGCTGGAGGATGTTGCCCAGGTGCTTGGACATCTTGCGGCCGTCCTCGGCGAGGATGTGGCCGAGGCAGACCACGTTCTCGTAGGAGGACTTGTCGAAGACGAGGGTGCCGACCGCCATCAGCGTGTAGAACCAGCCGCGGGTCTGGTCGATGGCCTCCGAGATGAACTGCGCCGGGTAGCGCTTCTCGAAGATCTCCTTGTTCTTGTACGGGTAGCCCCACTGCGCGAACGGCATCGAGCCCGAGTCGTACCAGGCGTCGATGACCTCCGGCACGCGGACGGCGGTCAGGGAGCAGCCCTCCGCCGTGCAGGGGAAGGTGACGTCGTCGATGTACGGGCGGTGCGGGTCCAGGGCGGACTGGTCCGTGCCGGACAGCTCGGTCAGCTCCGCGCGGGAGCCGACGCAGGTGAGGTGGTTCTCCTCGCAGCGCCAGATGGGCAGCGGGGTGCCCCAGTAGCGGTTGCGGGACAGCGCCCAGTCGATGTTGTTGTTCAGCCAGTCGCCGAAGCGGCCCTGCTTGACGGAGTCCGGGAACCAGTTGGTCTTCTCGTTCTCTCGCAGCATCGCGTCCTTGACGGCGGTGGTGCGGATGTACCAGGACGGCTGCGCGTAGTAGAGCAGCGCGGTGTGGCAGCGCCAGCAGTGCGGGTAGCTGTGCTCGTAGGCGATGTGCTTGAAGAGCAGGCCGCGCGCGTCCAGGTCGGCGGTCAGCTTCTCGTCGGCCTTCTTGAAGAAGACGCCGCCGACCAGCGGGACCTCCTCCTCGAAGGTGCCGTCGGGGCGGACCGGGTTCACGACCGGCAGGCCGTAGGCGCGGCAGACCGCGAGGTCGTCGGCGCCGAAGGCGGGGGACTGGTGGACCAGACCGGTGCCGTCCTCGGTCGTGACGTACTCGGCGTTCACGACGTAGTGGGCCTCGGCCGGGAACTCGACGAGCTCGAAGGGGCGCTGGTACGTCCAGCGCTCCATCTCCTTGCCCGTGAAGGTCTCGCCGGTGGCCTCCCAGCCCTCGCCGAGGGCCTTCTCCAGCAGCGGCTGGGCGACGACCAGCTTCTCCTCACCATTGGTGGCCACGATGTACGTGACCTCCGGGTGCGCGGCCACGGCGGTGTTGGACACCAGGGTCCAGGGGGTCGTCGTCCAGACCAGGAGCGCGGCCTGGCCGGCCAGCGGGCCGGAGGTCAGCGGGAAGCGGACGAAGACCGAGGGGTCGACGACCGTCTCGTAGCCCTGGGCCAGCTCGTGGTCGGAGAGGCCGGTGCCGCAGCGCGGACACCAGGGGGCGACGCGGTGGTCCTGGGTGAGCAGGCCCTTGTTGAAGATCTCCTTGAGCGACCACCACACGGACTCGACGTACTCGGGGTCCATGGTCCGGTAGGCGTCGTCCAGATCGACCCAGTAGCCCATCCGGGTCGTGAGCTCGGTGAACGCGTCGGTGTGGCGGGTCACGGACTCGCGGCACTTGGCGTTGAACTCGGCGATGCCGTACGCCTCGATGTCCTGCTTGCCGTTGAAGCCCAGCTCCTTCTCGACGGCGAGCTCGACGGGCAGGCCGTGGCAGTCCCAGCCGGCCTTGCGGGCCACGTGGTAGCCGCGCATGGTGCGGAACCGGGGGAAGACGTCCTTGAAGACGCGGGCCTCGATGTGGTGCGCGCCGGGCATGCCGTTCGCGGTGGGCGGGCCCTCGTAGAAGACCCACTCGGGGCGGCCCTCGGACTGCTCCAGGGTCTTGGCGAAGGTCTTGCTCTCGCGCCAGAAGTCGAGGACGGCGTGTTCGAGGGCGGGCAGGTCGACCTGGGCGGGTACCGGGCGGTACTGCGGCGGTGTGGTCATGAGGCTGAACTCTTCCTCCGGCGGGTGTCTTCTCCGTCCGGAGGGACGAGAGCGCGCTGCTCCCGCGGTACCACCCTCCTTGGCCTCCGGACAGGTCCGGCGGCCCCCTCATTGGGGTGCGAAGCCGGTTCTACTCGCCCTACGGGGATCCGTACGGGCTTTCTTCCGGCGGCTCCGGGGTGATCCTTCACATCGCGCTCGCCCCCGGGCTCTCACCGTCCCCGGGTCGCTCCTGGCTGCGTCCGACGCTACTCGTCCCCATCCATGCCTCTCGCTGCGCTCAGTGTACGGGCCGGGGCGCGCCTCGGCAGACCGGTTTACGGGGGCCCGTGGCGGGACGGCCGGCGCGGCGTGGCGGGGGTGCGGAAGGGGCGCGGCGGTGACTCGAACGGCCCTACGCACCGGTACGGATTCCGGTGGGGCGGGTGGGGCGGGTTATCGGGCCTGCGGATGGGCACAACGGATGCAGGTTGACCTCGCGGGATGCGTGCCCCGTTGCCGCGGGGCCGGTGTCGATTTATCGTTCCGGCACGATTCGCGAGCAATGATCACAGTATGTGAAGGGGCCGCGGCCATGGTGGCGAAGAAGACCGCCGGGAGTACTTCCAGGACGGCTACGGCCGGGGAGGTACCCGCCGGGAAAACCGTGGCGAAGAAGGCCGTGGCGAAGAAGGCCGTGGCGAAGAAGGCCGTGACGGAGAAGGTCGTGGCCAAGAAGTCCGTGGCCAAGAAGGCCGTGACGAAGAAGTCCGTGGCCAAGAAGAGCGTGGTCAAGGAGACGGTGGCCGACAAGAGCCTGACGGCCAAGACCGTGACGGCCAAGGCCGCAGCCAGGAAGGCGACCACCGCCGACGGGACCGCCGTGAAGACGGCGGCCACCAAGAAGGCGACCACCACCAAGAAGGCGACCGCCGTCACGGAGACGACCGCCGTCGAGAAGCGGAAGGCCACGGCCAAGACGGCCGCGGCCGAGGGGGCGGCGCAGGCCGCGAAGAAGACGGGAGTCCGGAAAGTGGTTGCCAAGAAGAGCACCGGGACGGCGAGGAAGACGGCCGCGGCCGCCACCAGCGGGCTGCCCAAGACGCGCGCCACGGCGGCCTCCGCGCCGGGCGGGCTCGCCGTACGGCCCGGGGAGGACCCCTGGACCCCGGCGGAGGTCGAAGAGGCCCGTACGGGGCTGGCGGCGGAGGTCCTGCGGCTGCGCAGCGAGCTGGACGCCTCGGAGGTGGCCATCTCGGGCCTGATGCGGGACTCGGGCGACGGCGCGGGCGACGACCAGGCCGATACGGGCACCAAGAACATCACCCGGGAGTCCGAGCTGGCGCTCGCGGCGAACGCCAGCTCGATGCTGGAGCAGACCGAGCGGGCCCTGGAGCGGCTCGAAGCGGGCACGTACGGTCTCTGCGAGAACTGCGGGAAGCCCATCGGCAAGGCCAGGATGCAGGCCTTCCCGCGGGCCACCCTGTGCGTGGACTGCAAGCAGAAGCAGGAGCGGCGCCACTAGGCCCTGTCCGGCTTCGTCCCGCCGACGCGCGCTGGGCGGGACGGCGGTCACCGTGGGTGGCGCCCGGTGGCCGTCGGTGGCCGCCGGGCGGGCCGTGCGTACGGTCCGCACGGGAGTACGCCTCCTGACGGGCGCCGTGCGGGTGCCCTGACGTACCCTCGTGTCTCGTCAGGGTCCAGGAACCTGGCAGGTGTCGTCGGCAACCTGGTTCGAGCTAGTTCGAGGGACTCACGTGGCAGAGGCGGAGCGCATCATCGGTACGCCGGAGGTCGGGGACGACGCCCAGCCGGAGCCCGCCGAGCCCAAGGGGCACCGGCGGATCGTGGCGCTGCTCGTCGTGGCGGTACTCGCCTACGTACTCGACCTCGGCACCAAGATGCTGGTCGTGGCGAAGCTGGAGCACCAGCCGCCGATCGAGATCATCGGTGACCTGCTGAGGTTCGAGGCGGTCCGCAACCCCGGCGCCGCCTTCGGCTTCGGCGAGGCCTTCACGATCATCTTCACCTGCATCGCGACCGCCGTGATCGTCGTGATCGTACGGCTGGCCCGCAAGCTGTACAGCCTGCCGTGGGCGATCGCGCTGGGCCTGCTCCTCGGCGGGGCGCTGGGCAATCTGACGGACCGGATCTTCCGCTCGCCGGGCGTGTTCCGGGGTGCGGTCGTCGACTTCATCGCGCCGGCCCACTTCGCCGTGTTCAACCTCGCCGACTCCGCGATCGTGTGCGGCGGCATCCTGATCGTGCTGCTCTCGTTCAAGGGGCTGGACCCGGACGGGACCCTCCACAAGGACTGATCGCGGGACGGCTCTCCTGTCGAGTCCTGCATACTCGACAGGTGAGTACGATTCCCGAGATCCGCACCCTGCCCGTTCCCGATGGCCTCGAGGGCGAGCGCGTCGACGCCGCCATCGCCCGTATGTTCGGATTTTCCCGGACGAAGGCGGCCGATCTCGCGGCCGCGGGGAAGGTGTCGGTCGACGGCAGTGTCGTCGGGAAGTCCGAGCGTGTGCACGGTGGCGCCTGGCTCGAAGTCGAGATGCCCGAGCCGCCGCGGCCGGTCGAGGTCGTCGCCGAGCCCGTCCCGGGCATGGAGATCGTCCATGACGACGACGACATCGTCGTCATCATGAAGCCGGTGGGCGTCGCCGCCCACCCGAGCCCCGGCTGGACCGGCACCACCGTCATCGGCGGCCTCGCCGCGGCCGGCTACCGCATCTCCACCTCCGGCGCGGCCGAGCGCCAGGGCATCGTGCACCGCCTCGACGTCGGCACGTCCGGCCTGATGGCCGTCGCGAAGTCGGAGCGGGCGTACACCTCGCTGAAGAACCAGTTCCGCGAGCGGGTCGTGGACAAGCGCTACCACGCGCTGGTGCAGGGTCACCCGGACCCGATGAGCGGCACGATCGACGCGCCGATCGGCCGTCACCCGAGCGCCGACTACAAGTGGGCCGTCACCCAGGACGGCAAGGCCTCCGTCACGCACTACGACCTCATCGAGGCCTTCCGCGCCGCCTCGCTGCTGGACATCAAGCTGGAGACCGGGCGTACGCACCAGATCCGCGTGCACATGTCCGCGCACCGCCACCCGTGCGTCGGCGACCTGACCTACGGCGCCGACCCGACCGTCGCCAAGCGGCTGGGGCTGTCCCGGCAGTGGCTGCACGCGGTGCGGCTCGGCTTCGAGCACCCCTCGGACGGGCAGTGGGTGGAGTTCGAGAGCACCTACCCGGCCGACCTTCAGCACGCGCTGGACGTGATCCGGGCGGAGAGCGAGTGACCTCGCCGGCCGGGCCGCCTGGTGGGTCGGCGGGCGCGCCGCAGGGCGCGTCGCCGGTCGAGGTCCGGGTCGTCGCCTCGGAGGAGGACCTGAAGTCCTGCTTCGAGGTGCGGACCGAGGTGTTCGTGGTCGAGCAGTCCGTGCCCGAGTCGATCGAGTACGACGCGTACGACGCGGGCGCGGTGCACGTGCTGGCCGTGGGGCCGGACGGGGTGCCGCTGGGCACCGGGCGGCTCCTGCACGGGGCCGCGGCGCTGGCCAAGACCGGCTCCGAGGGCGTCGGCTCGCTGGGCCGGCTGGCCGTACGGAAGTCCGCGCGCGGGCTGGGCGTGGGCGTGGCGCTGGTCCGGGCGATCGAGGCGGAGGCCGCGCGGATGGGGCTCGTCGCGGTGGACCTGGGCGCGCAGACGCATGCGCTCCGCTTCTACGAGCGGCTCGGGTACGTGGCCTACGGGCCGGAGTTCCAGGACGCGGGTATTCCGCACCGCTCGATGCGGCGTCCCCTGGCGGGGGGCCACCCGTCCTGACGGGGCCTGCGGGGTCCGGCCTGGCCCCTGCGGGGGGTGCTGTCCGGTCTGGCCTGGCCTGCCGGGGCCCCTGCGGGGTGCTTACGGGTGTCTGGCCTGGGCTGCTGCCCGGGCCCGGCTCGGTTCGGCATCTGCCCGCGCCCGTGCTCGCCGCCGCTGCGGGGGCGCTGCCCCCGGCCCCCGCGCCTCAATCGCCGGCGGGGCTGGAGTGGGCTGGGTTGCTCCTGGCGGGCTGAGGGACTGGGGCTTCGCCCCTTGCCCGGCTGGGTTCGGTGTTCCGTTCGTGCGTGGGCTCGCCGCCGTTGCGGAGGCGCTGCCCCCGGGCCCCCGCGCCTCAATCGCCGGCGGGGCTGGATTTGTCCCCGGCGGGGTGGGGGTGGCCCCGGCAGAGCCGAAGTTGCGTCCGGCGGGGCTGGATTGCCCGGAGGGCAATTCAGCCCCGCCGGCGTTTGAGGCGCGGGCGCGGAGCGCCCGGAGGGGTACGGGGCGGAGCCCCGGCGCGGGGCCGCGGGCTCACCGCGAACTGCTGAGCGCGGCTCCGGGCGGAGCCCCGACACGAAGCCGCGGGCTGACACCGCGCGCCGCCGAGCGTGGCGGCGGCTCCGACACGAAGCCGCGGGCTGACACCGCGCACCGCCCAGCGTGGCGGCGGCTCCGACACGAAGCCGCGGGCTGAGATCGCGTAGCGCCGAGCGTGGCGGCGGTTCCGACACGAAGCCGCGGGGGGACACCGCGCTCCGGCGAGCGCAGCGGCCTGGCAGGGTGGGGGAGTGGATCAGCTTGCTCTGCTGTTCGTGCTGCTGCTCGGGGCCGTGGTGACGGTGCCGCTCGGGGATCGGCTCGGACTGCCCGCGCCCGTGCTCATGACCATCGGCGGGGTGGGCCTCGCGCTGGTGCCCGCCGTGCCCAATGTCGACATCCCGCCCGAGTACATCCTTCCGCTGGTGCTGCCCCCGCTGCTGTACGCCTCCGCGCAGCGCACCTCCTGGCGGCAGTTCGCGGCCAACATCCGGCCCATCTTCCTGCTGGCCGTGGCCCTGGTGTTCGTCACGACCGCCGCCGTGGCCGCCGTCGCGCACGCCGTGGTGCCGGGGCTGCCGATCGCCGCCGCCGTGGCGCTCGGCGCGCTCGTCGCCCCGCCCGACCCCGTCGCCGCGACCGCCGTCGCCGGTTCGCTCGGGCTGCCCCGCCGGATGGTCTCGATCCTGGAGGGGGAGGGGCTCTTCAACGACGTCACCGCCATCGTGCTCTACCACGTGGCCATCGCCGCCGCCGTCAGCGGCAGCTTCTCCTGGCCGGAGGCGCTCGGGGAGTTCGTCCTGTCCGCCGTCGTCGCCGTGGCCGTCGGACTCGCCCTCGGCTGGGCCGCGAACCGGTTGATGGGCAAGCTCGGCGACGCCACCCTCCAGATCGGGCTGACGCTGCTGGTGCCGTTCGTGTCGTACGTGGTGGCGGAGGAACTCCAGGGGTCGGGGGTGCTGGCCGTACTGACGACCGCGCTGTTCCTCGCCGAGTACGCGCACGACGCCGACGACGTCCTGGGGCGCCTGGCCGGGCACACCTTCTGGGAGGTCGTCGACACCCTGGTCACGGGCGTGGCGTTCGGGCTGATCGGGCTGGAACTCCACAACGTGTTCGGTACCGCCCAGGGCCGCGTGGGGGAGATGGCCGGCTGGGCGGCGGCCGTGATCGGGGTGGTGGTCGGCGTACGGCTGGTGTGGCTGCTCCCGGCCGGCTGGCTCGCCAAGAAGCTGCACAAGCGGCGCGACTACGACGAGGAGATCCCGCTGAGCTGGCGGGAGAGCGTGGTGATGTGGTGGGCCGGTATGCGCGGGGTGGCCTCGGTGGCGCTGGCCCTGGCGATTCCCTTCCGTACGGACAGCGGTGAGCCGTTCCCCGCGCGGGACCAGATCGTCTTCATCGCCTTCGCCGTGATCATGGTGACGCTGGTCCTGCAAGGGCTGACCCTGCCGTGGCTCGTACGTCGGCTGGGGGTGGAGGCCGACACGGGCGCGGCGCAGGAGACCGAACGGCAGCTGGCGATCCGCGCCGCCAAGGCCGCGAAGCGGCGGCTGCGGGAGATCCAGGAGGTCGAGGACCTGCCGGAGGACCTGGTGGAGACGCTGTACCGGCGCGCGTACGACGTCGGGGCCCGGATCAGCCCCGACATGGTGGACGAGGAGCGGCGGGAGGCGTACGCGCAGCGGGTGCAGCGGATCCGGGACATCCAGCGGATCCAGCGCGAGATGATGTCCGCCGCCCGCCACGAGGTCCTCTCCGCCCGCAGCGAGCCCGGCGCCGACCCGGAGATCGTGGACCGGGTGCTGCGCTTCCTGGACGTCCGCAGCCTGCGCAACCCGTAGCCCCGTAGCCCCCTAGACCCGTAGCCCCGCAGCTCCGTGACCCCTACCGGCCCGCCGGGCGGGCCAGGCCGCGCGGGAGGCGGACGTACGGGATCTCCAGCGGGCCCGGCGGTCCGGCGGTCCGGCGCGGACCCGGACCAGGCCGTCCTCGACCACGGCTTCGTGGATCCGGCCCCGCGCGGCACGCCTCCGCCGGCACCCGCGCCGGGCCCCCGGGGCGGGTACCGCCCAGGACCGGGAGCGCATCGCCCTGGCCCTGGGCGGGCTGCCGTTCGCCGTCGTACGCCGCCCCCCCCGCGCGCCGGGCGGCCGCTGCCGCCGCACGCCGAGGACCTCGTCGAGGAGTGCGCGGGCGCCCTGTTCTACACCGCGTAGCGGTCCGGGGCGAAGAGCTGGAGGTTGGCCGCGACCCACTCCGAGGTCCGGCGCAGGCCCTCCGCCAGGGAGACCTCAGGCTGCCAGCCCGCCCAGTCGCGGGCGCGGGTGTTGTCCGACAGGAGCCGCTGGACCTCGCTGCCCGACGGGCGCAGCCGCGACGGGTCCACGACCAGTTCCGCCTCCCGGCCCGAGGCCGCGATCAGGGACCGCGCGAGGTCGCCGACGGAGATCTCCTCGCCCGTACCCAGGTTGACCACCTGGCCCAGGGCCCGGTCGCACTCGGCCACCGCGAGGAAGCCCGCCGCCGTGTCCGTCACGTACGTGAAGTCCCGCGTGGGGGTCACCGACCCGAGGCGGACCTCCGCGGCGCCCGCGTGGAGCTGCGCCAGGATCGTGGGGATCACCGCGCGGGCCGACTGGCGGGGGCCGTAGGTGTTGAAGGGCCGCACCACCGTCACCGGCAGCTCGAAGGCGTGGTGGAAGGAGAGCGCCATCATGTCCGCGCCGATCTTCGACGCGGAGTACGGGGACTGCGGCTGGAGCGGGTGGCTCTCGGAGATCGGGGCCGTCAGCGCGGTCCCGTAGACCTCGCTCGTGGAGGTGTGCACCAGGCGGCGCACACCGTGCCGGCGGCAGGCCTCCGCCACGTTCTGCGTGCCGGTGACGTTGGTCTGCACGTACGCGCCGGGCGAGGCGTAGCTGTACGGGATGCCGATCAGAGCCGCCAGGTGGAAGACGGTGTCACAGCCGGCCACCGCGTCGCTGACCCGGCCGGCGTCGCGGACGTCGCCCGCCCACATCTCGACCGGCCCGTCCGGGTCGGCCAGGTACCGGGCCAGGTGGCCCTTCTCGGCGTACGGCTTGTAGTGCACGAAGGCGCGCACCCGCGCACCCCGTGCCACCAGCAGGTCCACCAGCGTCGAGCCGATGAAGCCCTCGGCTCCGGTGACGAGGACGGTGCGGTCGGTCCAGGTGTTCACATGCGCTCCAGGAGGGGGGTGGGGACGAGGCCGGCGACGCGGAGGACCTCCGCCGCCAGCAGTTCGGCGGCCCGCGCGTGCGGGCCGGGGTCGGCGGCGCCGGCCATGGCCGCCAGCCGGGCCGGGTCGGCCAGCAGGGGGCCGACGAGCTCCGCGAGGCGTTCCGCGGTGGTCTCGGAGTCGGGCAGCAGCAGTCCGGCGCCCGCGTCGGACAGGACCCGGGCGTTGTGGGTCTGGTGGTCGCCGGGGGCGTGCGGGTAGGGGACGAGCACCGCCGGGACGCCGGTCGCCGCGAGTTCCGCGACCGTCGCCGAGCCCGCCCGGCACACCACGAGGTCGGCGGCGGCGTACACCAGGTCCATCCGGTCCAGGTACGGCACGGCCCGCGCGATCCGCCCGCCGCCCGAGGCCGCGAGCTCCCGCTCGGTGTCCGCCAGAGCCGCCGGACCCGTCTTGACCAGCAGTTGTACGTCGTCGCGCCCCTGCCAGAGCGCGGCCAGCGCGGCCGCGGCCCCGGTCAGGCGCAGGGCGCCCAGGCTGCCGCCGTTGAACACCACCAGCCGCCGCCCGGCGGGAACCCCGAGGGCCCGCCGGGCCTCGGCGCGAAGCGCCGCCCGGGCCGCTCCGGGCAGGCCGGCGAGCCCGGCGAGAGCCGCGGAGATCGGCATTCCGGTGGTCAGCGCCCGCGCCCCGCCTGCCAGATGGCCGCGGCTGCGGTCGAAGGCCACCGCGATGTGCGGGGTGAGCCGGGCCGCGAACTGGTTGGCGCGGCCGGGCACCGCGTTGGACTCGTGGATCACCGCGGGCAGCCCGGCGAGGCGGGCGCCGAGCACGGCGGGCGCGCTCGGGTAGCCGCCCATGCCGACGACGGCGTGCGCGCCCTGGGCCCGGATCACGGCCCGCGCCTGGTGCGCCGAGCGCAGCAGCGCGGCGGGCAGCAGATAGCGCTTCGCGCCCAGTGCCGGGTCGAAGGGGATCATGTCGACGGTGTGCAGGCGGTAGCCCGCGCCGGGTATCAGCTCGGTCTCCAGGCCCCGTTCGGTCCCGATGAACGAGACCACGGCGCCGGGGACGGCCGCGCGCAGCGCCTCGGCGAGAGCGAGTCCCGGATAGATGTGGCCGCCGGTGCCGCCCGCGCCGATCACGACGGAGAGGGGCGCCCGGGGCGTGTCTCGTGTGTCTCGTGTGGTCATGGACGCACCCTCCCGGTGCGCCCTAAGAAGGTTCTAAGAGGAACTCTCATAAGCGTTTGGCAGGCTTTGTCCCATGAGCACCCTGAACAGGCATCGGATTCTGGTGGTGGACGACGAGCCCGAGGTACGGGCCGCCGTGGAGGACGGCCTGGCCGTCGAGGGGTACGAGGTGCGGGGAGCGGCGGACGGGCTGGCCGCCCTGTCCGAGGTGGCGGCCTGGGAGCCCGACGCCGTCGTCCTGGACGTGATGATGCCGGTGCTCGACGGGCTGGGGGTGTGCCGGCAGCTGCGCGCGATGGGCGACCGGACGCCCGTACTCGTCCTGACCGCGCTCGGCTCGGTCAGCGAACGCGTCGACGGGCTGGAGGCGGGCGCCGACGACTACCTGGTCAAGCCCTTCGCGCTGGACGAGCTGGTCGCGCGGGTACGGGCGCTGCTGCGGCGGGCCGCGCCGGAGCCCGCGGGCGCCGCCGCGCCGGCCTTCGCCGACCTGGTGCTGGACCCCGTGACCCGGACCGGGCGGCGCGGCGGGCGGCCGCTGGAGTTCAGCCGGACCGAGGCCGCCCTGCTGGAGCTGCTCCTGCGCCACCCCGGCCAGGTGCTGCCGCGCGAGCTGATCCTGGAGCTGGTGTGGGGGCGGGACTTCGGGCCGGACTCGAACTCGCTGGCCGTGTACGTGGGGTACCTGCGCCGGAAGCTGGAGGCCGGGGGCGAGCCGCGGCTGGTCCACACCGTGCACGGGGTCGGCTACCGGCTGGACACGGCATGACCGGGGTCGGCATGACCGGGGCGGGGGCGGAGTCTGGGTCTGGGTCTGGGTCTGGGCAAAGCCGAGGCCAAGGGCTGGGGTCGGGGCAAGGGCAAGGGCAAGGGCAAGGGCAGGGGTCGGGGGCGGGGCAAGGCCAAGGGCCTGGGCCAGGGTCGGGTCACGGGAAACGGCGCGGGCGCGGCAGGCGGGGGCTCGGGGCCGCCTGGCGCAGGCGCAGGCCGCTGCGCACCCGGCTGGCGCTGGCCGTCACCGCGGCGGTGGCCTTCGTGGCCGTCGGGGTGTGCGCCGCGGCCTTCTTCGTGGTCCGGGGCGCTCTCTACCGGCAGCTCGACCTCAGCCTCACCCAGTCCGCCCGGCTCGCCGCCCAGCGCAACCCGGACGCCGGGCCGGGCACGCTGGCCGGGGAGTGCCGCTTCCTCGCCGCCCCGGCCTGCGCGGAGGTGGTCCCGGCCGACCCGGCCGCAGATCCCCGTACGCCGGGACTGCTGCCCGTGGACCCGGCGGCCCGGGAGGTCGCGCGGGGCGAGCGGGCCCCGTACTACACGAACTTCACGTTCGCCGGGCACCCCGCCCGGATGCTCACCACCGACTACGCCGACGGGCGGGCGCTCCAGGTCGCCCTGCGGGCCGACCGGGTCGAGGAGGGCATCGAGGAGGCCGCCTGGTGGCTCGTCCTGACGGCGGCGGCCGGGGTGCTGCTCGCCGCCGTTCTCGGCCACTGGGTCTCGCGGACCGGTCTGGCCCCCGTCACCCGGCTCACCGCCACCGCCGAGCGGATCGCCGCCACCCGGGACCCCCGGCACCGCATCGAACTCCCGCCGCCGGGGCGGGAGGACGAGATCACCCGGCTGGCCGGGAGCTTCAACACCATGCTCGGGGAGCTGGAGGAGTCCGTCACGGCCCAGCGGCGGCTGGTCGCGGACGCCTCCCACGAGCTGCGGACCCCGCTGACGGCGCTGCGCACCAACGCGGAACTGCTGGCCCGGGCCGACCGGCTCACCCCCGCGCAGCGCGAGCGGGCGTCCGGAGCGCTGGGGCGGCAGCTGCGGGAGGTGACGGGGCTGGTGAACGACCTGATCGAGCTGGCCCGGGACGAGGAACCGCAGCCGCTCGTGGAGCAGGTCCGGCTGGACACCCTGGTGGAGCACGGGGTGCGGGCGGCGCGGGCGCACTGGCCGGACGTGCCGTTCCGCTGGCGCGCGGAGTTGGCGGTGGGGGAGGCGGCGGAGGCTGTGGTGGTGCCCGGGGTGCCGGCCCGGCTGAGCCGGCTGCTGGGGAACCTGCTGGACAACGCGGCGAAGTTCAGCCCGGCCGGGCTGCCCGTGGAGGTCGAGCTGACGGTGCGGGGCGCGGGGGCCGCTGGGCCTGAGCTGACGGTACGGGACCACGGGCCGGGGATCGCGGCCGAGGACCTGCCGTACGTCTTCGACCGGTTCTACCGGGCCGATGCGGCTCGGGCGCTGCCGGGGTCGGGGCTGGGGCTGGCCATGGCGCGGCAGATCGCGCGGGCGCACGGGGCCGAGCTGACTGCCGAGGCGGCGCCGGGGGGTGGGGCGTTGTTCCGGCTGACGTTCTGAGTCGTGGCCGAGCCTTGACGCCGGGGCTCGGGCCCGGGCCCCGCGCCTCGATCGCCGGCGGGGCTGGATCGGGCTGAGCCGGTTTCCCTGCCTGCGGACCGGCTGCTGGGGCTCCGCCGTGGGCCGCGCGCCGCGAAAGCCGGTGGGGGCTGGGTTGGGCTGAGCCGGTTGCCCTGCCTGCGGGCCGGCTGCTGGGGCTCCGCCCCAGACCCCGCGGCTCAAACGCCGGCGGGGCTGGATTGGGCCGGCGGGGCTGGAGGGGCGGGGTGGGGCTGGAGGGGGGCGGGGGTCAGTCGGTGGGTGGCAGGACGGCTTCGGCGGTGGTGATGCGGGGGAGGGCGTACGGGTGGTGGGTGAGGAGCCAGGTGATCATGCGCTCGCGCACCGCGCAGCGGACCGTCCAGACGTCGTCCGCGTTGTGCGCCGTGACCACCGCCCGGACCTCGACCGTGTGCGGGGTGGTGTCCGTCACCGCCAGTCCGGAGCCCCGGCCGTCCCATTCGGGGACGTCCTTCAGGATCCGCTGGAGCTGCTCGCGCATCAGGCCGAGAGGGGCGCTGTGGTCCAGGTACCAGAAGACCGTGCCGGTCATCTGCGCGCCGCCGCGCGACCAGTTCTCGTAGGGCTTGTTCGTGAAGTACGAGACCGGCATCGTGATGCGGCGCTCGTCCCAGGTGCGGACGGTCAGGAAGGTCAGGGTGATCTCCTCGACGGTGCCCCACTCCTTGTCGACCACCACCGTGTCGCCGATGCGGACGGTGTCGCCGAAGGCGATCTGGAGGCCGGCGAAGAGGTTGCCCAGCGAGGACTGGGCGGCGATGCCCACCACGATGCCGAGGACGCCGGCCGAGGCGAGCATGGACGCGCCGAGGGTGCGCATCGGCGGGAAGGTCAGCAGCATCGCGGCCAGCGCCACGACCACCACCACCGCCGTGACCACCCGCTGGATCAGCGTGACCTGGGTACGGACCCGGCGGACCCGGGCGGCGTCGGGGGTGGCGGCGGCGTACCGGGCGTAGGTGGAGTCGACGACCGCGGTCGCGAACCGCACCAGCAGCCACGCCGCCCCGGCGATCAGCACCAGGGTCAGGGCCCGGCCCACGCCGACCGGGTGGTCGGGCAGGATCCCCGCCTCGCGGTAGGAGCCTCTCAGCAGCGTCGTGCACAGGACGAGCTGGAAGGGCAGGCGGCAGCGGCGCAGCAGGCCCCAGAAGGGGGTCTCGGTGTGCCGGGCGTCGGCACGGCGCAGCAGCAGGTCCAGCAGCCACCCCGCGATCAGGGTGATCACCAGCGCGCCGCCGACGACCGCGACGGGGCGCAGTACGTTGTCCATCTCCATGGGGAGGAACGTAACCGGAAGGCGCCTTCTCACACCTTCCATCGGCGGCTGGCACGATGAGAGGCATGAACATCATGCTTTTCCACTCGTCGTACGGGCTGCGGCCCGCGGTGCACGCGGCGGCCGACCGGCTGCGCGCGGCCGGGCACCAGGTCCAGGTGCCGGACCTCTTCGAGGGGCGCACCTTCGAGACCGTCGAGGAGGGCTTGGCCCACCAGGACGAGATCGGCCGTGACGAGCTGCTCCGGCGCGCGGTGCTGGCCTCCGCCCCTTACTCCGACCAGGGCCTGGTCTACGCGGGCTTCTCCTTCGGCGGCTCCGTCGCCCAGCACCTGGCGCTGGCCGACGAGAAGGCGCGCGGGCTGCTCCTCCTGCACGGGACGGCGGACCTGGAGGACGGCGCCTCGGTAGACGAGCTGCCGGTGCA
Organism: Streptomyces sp. NPDC048255; assembly: GCF_040652415.1. Lineage (NCBI taxonomy): Bacteria > Bacillati > Actinomycetota > Actinomycetes > Kitasatosporales > Streptomycetaceae > Streptomyces > Streptomyces sp. NPDC048255. The sequence continues at coordinate 65,283 of NZ_JBEZMA010000008.1, read as the reverse complement.
GCTCCACATCGCCGACCCGGACCCCTTCGAGCCGCACGACTGGCTGACCGCCTGGTACCTGCGGATGCAGCGGGCCGGGGCCGACGTGGAGGTCCACAACTACCCCGGTGCCGGGCACCTGTTCACCGATCCGGAACTGGAGGACTACGACGCCGAGGCCGCCGAGCAGCTGTGGAAGGTCGCGATCGGGTTCCTCGACACCCTGTGACCCTTGTGGTTCCCGGGGGAAGCCGGAAACCGGCTCTCCGCGGTCCGGTGGCCGCGGAAAGCCGGTTTCGGGTCGTTCAAGGGGTACCCCGGGGGGAGGTCCGGGGAGTGGTTCAGCCCGCCCGGTAGGCGGTCCAGCTGCTCTGCATCCGGGTCACCTGGCCGGCGGTGAACTGGTACATGCAGGAGTCGTACGTGTAGTCCATGAAGTTGCGGATCGGGTCCGCGCCGGGCTTGCTGGCGCAGCTGTCGCGCCCGGTCGGGCACTCGTACGCGGGGCTCTTCTCGGCCGGGGTGTCGGAGACGTAGTCACCGTTTCCGTTGCAGCCGCCCTGGAAGGTGTGGTAGAGCCCCAGCCAGTGGCCGACCTCGTGGGTCGCGGTGTCACCCTCGTTGTAGTTGGCCGAGGAGCCGCCCGGCAGCGAGGAGTCGAGCACGACCACGCCGTCCATCTTGGGGCTGGAGGCGTAGGAGCTCGGGAAGGTCGCCCAGCCGAGCAGGCCACCGGAGAGCTTGGCGGTGTAGAAGTTGAGCGCGCCCGGGCCGCCCTGGCGCAGGGTGTTCTTCATGTCCTTCTCGGCCTGGGAGCCGGAGGCCAGGTTGTACCAGCCGGCGTTGTCCGTGTAGTCGGTGGACGCCAGGGTGAACTGGAAGTTCGTGTTGGCGTTGCCGGTGCCCTGGCCGCCGTAGGCCGCGTTCAGGACCGACAGCTGCTTGTCGATGTCGGTGGCCGACAGCTTTCCGGTGGTGCCGGAGTGCACGACGTGGAAGTACACGGGGATGTTGACGACGGCCTCGGCGGCGGCCATGCCGCGCTGCGGCTGGTTCTTCAGGGCCTTGTCCAGCTTCGCCTTGAGGTCGGCGTCCATGGCCTTGGCCTGCGCCTCGGTGACCTCGTTCGGCTCGGCCGCGTGGTGGTCCTCCGGGCGCTCGACGCGGGCGTTCGCGGGAGCGGCGGACTCCTCGGCACACACCTCGGCCGGGGTCTTGGCGGCGGCGAGCGTCGTGGGAGCGGCGAGCGGGGTGAAGGCCAGGGTTCCGGCCAGTACCGCGGTACCCATCAGGCGGCGGCGGAGAAGGGGGGATATGCGGGCGACAGCGCGCACGTGGGCTCCTCGAGGTGGGGACTCGGTGGGGGGTTTCCGGCCTGTTGATCTCTCCGGATGGCGCGAAGCTTATGTGTTCATGACGCGTACGGGTCAAGCCCTTTACGTAAAAGATTTGTTGCTTCTGATGACGAAGGGGCCCCTGGTCTGCACCAGGGGCCCCTCTGCGCCGTAGAATTGACGGTCTGTCAGCGAACCGGTCGGTCGGCCCGTTCCACCTTCTGGGTCCCGTTCAGGGTCCGGTACGAGCGGGTCCAGGCGGCCGTGGCGTCCTGCCGCCGCTTGTCGGAGACCACGTAGTAGTCCATCTGCGAACGCTCGGCGGTCACGTCCAGGACGCCGTACCCGTGGGCGTCCATGTCGAGCCACTTGACGTGCCAGTTGGCGCCCTTGACGGCCGACTCGGCGACCAGCGAGGCGGTGTCCGCCGGCACGTGCAGGATGTCGTCCAGGTTGTCGGAGGTCACCGAGGTGACCACGAACTCGGTCGCCGCCGTGCCCGAACCCGGGTAGGTCGCCATGTTCACCGGGACCTCGTTGGCCCACGCCATGTGGATGTCACCGGTCAGGAACACCGTGTTCTTGACGTTGCGGTCCTTCAAGTGGCCCAGGAGTTCCTTGCGGTCGTCCGTGTAGCCGTCCCACTGGTCCACGTTGACCGCGATTCCGCCCTGCGGCAGGCCCAGCAGCTTGGCCAGCGGCTGGAGCAGGTGCGCGGGCAGCGAGGCGAAGGCCACCGGCGAGATCATCACCGAGGTGCCGACCAGCTTCCAGGTCGCGTCGGACTCCGCGAGACCCGCCTTGAGCCAGTCCAGCTGGGCCCGCCCGGTGAGGGTGCGCTCCGGGTCGTCCACTGAGCCGCTGCCGACCTTGACCTGCTGGGACCGGAAAGAGCGCAGGTCGAGCAGGTGCAGGTCGGCGAGGGTGCCGAAGCGCAGCCGCCGGTAGACGGTGCCGGCTATGGAGGCGCGTACGGGCATCCACTCGAAGTACGCCTGCTTGGCGGCGGCCGCGCGGGCCGCCCAGTCGCCCTCGGAGGCCGGGGTGTGGTTGTCCGCCCCGCCCGCCCAGGCGTCGTCGGCGAACTCGTGGTCGTCCCAGATGGCGACGACCGGGTGCGCGGCGTGCAGCGCCTGGAGGTCGCCGTCCGTCTTGTACTTGCCGTGCCGGGTGCGGTAGTCGGCGAGCGAGACGATCTCGTGCTTCGGCTCGTGCGGGCGCACGACGTACTTGGCCTCCGGGTACCCGCCCGACTGGTACTCGTAGATGTAGTCGCCCAGGTGCAGGATCGCGTCCAGGTCCGCGCGGGCCGCCAGGTGGCGGTAGGCGGAGAAGTAGCCGGACTCCCAGTTGGCGCAGGAGACCACGCCGAAGCGGACTCCGGCCGTGGTGACGTCGGGGCCCGCGGTGGTCTTGGTGCGCCCGACGGGGGAGACGCTCGCGCCGGCGGTGAACCGGTACCAGTACGAGGTCTGCGGCCGCAGCCCGCGCACGTCCACCTTGACGGTGTGGTCGGTGGCGGCGCTCGCGGTGACGGCGCCCCGGGCGACGACCTGGGAGAAGGCCTGGTCCCCGGCCACCTCCCAGGTCACCTGGGTGTCGGGGCCGGCGCCCGAGCCGGGTACGGCCGCGGCGGTCGGGGTGACGCGGGTCCACAGCAGGATCCCGTCGGGCAGCGGGTCACCGGAGGCGACGCCGTGCAGGAAGGCGGGGGCGGCTTCCGCCGCGTGGGCGGCGGTGGCGCCCAGCGAGGTGATGGGGGCCAGCGCGGCCGTGGCCGCGGCGGCGAGGACGACCGTACGGCGGCGGGGAGTTGCCGGGGTCGAAGAGGATGAGAGATGACTGGTCACGGATGATCATATTACTGATCGGTACACCTCCGAGAACAGAGCCGGAAATGCGACGGGCGGGCGAACTCTGGGAGTCCGCCCGCCAGTTGGGCCGCGATGTCCGGAAAAGCAGCTTTCCGAATGGCCGGTGATCAGCCCTGCAGAGCCTTGTCGACCGCCTCGGTGAACGCCTGCGGCGAGTCCGGGGTGTTGATCTTCTTGCCGTCCATCTTCAGCGTCGGGGTGCCCGTCACTCCCGACTTGTTGAAGGCCTTGGACATCTCAAGGGCCCAGCGGTCGTACGTACCGTTCTCGACGTCCTTCTTGAAGTCGGCGTTCTCCTTGAGCGCCGGGACGGTGTCCGCGACCTTCAGCAGGTAGTCGTCCTTCGCGAAGCTGTCGACCGTCTCCTCGGGGTGCAGCTCCTTCGAGTACAGCGCCGCCTTGTAGTCGAGGAAGGCCTCCGGGCTGACGTTCAGCGCCGCGCCCAGGGCGCTCAGGGCGTTCCTCGACCCCTCGCCCTTGACCGCGTTGTCGATGAAGGTCGCGCCGACGTACTGGAGCTTGTACTTGCCCGCGTCCACGTCCTTGCGGATCTGCTCGCCGCTCTTCTGCTCGAAGTCCGCGCAGGCCGGGCAGCGCGAGTCCTCGTACAGCTCCAGGGTCTTCTTCGCCTCGGCCTTGCCGATGACGACCGTGGTGCCGTCCTCGCCCTCGGTGTTCTTCGGCTTGACCAGCTCGGCCTTGGCGGCCTTGTCCCAGTAGCCGGGCTCGTTGGCCTGGACGACCAGGTAGCCGACGCCGCCGGCCAGGGCGAGGACGCCGGCGACCGCGCCGGCCACGATCACCTGGCGGCGGGTGCGGTCCCGCTTCGCCTGCTTCTCGCGCTCGGCGCGCAGCCGCTCGCGGGCCGCGGCCTTGTTCGCCTGGCTGTTGCGTGCACTCATCGTGATCTCCGTGGGTGGTGGCATGTCAGTGACATGCAGAAGGGAAGGGGGACTGCCGTACGTGCGTCAGGCGCCGGTGAGCGCGCCGAGCACGGGAGGTCCCCGTCGCCCCACGGAATGAGCCGGGAACCGGGTACGGGCCACCGCGCCCGAGCGGAAGGGCCGCAGCGCCCGGCGCGCCGGCCCGGCGGCCACGGCCACCTTGGCCACCGCCAGCAGCAGCGGCCGGAACGCGAGGGCGGCCACCGCCCGCAGCAGCTGGCCCAGGGCCCGCTCGCCGTACGCGAGCCAGGCGGAGGCCAGCAGCCCGACCGAGACGTGCGCGCCGAGCAGCAGCCAGGGCGCCCACGGTCCGGGCGCGGCCAGCAGCGCCGCCGGATCGGCGGCCGGGCCGCCCACCTCGGTCAGCGGCCCGCCCACGGGAGTGCCCCCGCACAGCTCGTCCAGGCCCATCGCGCGCAGCGGACCGGAGACCGGGCCGCCCGCCGGGCCGTAGCAGACGTGCTGCCCGGCGGTGAAGACGGTGTCGGCGGCCAGCTCCAGCGGCACGAGCAGTCCGGTGATCGGGCCGAAACCCCGCTCACGGCCCGCCAACGCGTAGGCGAGGACGAACACGGCGGCGAAGGCCCCGACCGCCAGCGGCGCCGGCAGCGGCACCCGGGACATCAGGACGTGCGAGCCGGCCGAGAGCAGCACGACGAGCGCGCTGAACAGCGCCGCCCGCAGCCCCCGGAGTCCTGCTCCTGATATGTCCATCGCCGCGAGTGTGCCATGCGAGCCTGTGAAAACGGGACCTGGGGTGTCGCGCCGGGTCCCGTTCCCGCCGGTCACGACGTGAGGCGGCCGTTGCGGAAGAGGTCCACGAAGATCTGGTGGTCGGCGCGCGCCCGGGCCCCGTACGCGTGGGCGAAGTCCACCAGCAGCTCCGCGAAGCCCTCCTCGTCGGCCGCGATGGCCGCGTCGATGGCCCGCTCGGTGGAGAAGGGCACCAGCGTCTGCCCGCTCTCGTCCGCGTCCGCCGCCCCGTGCATGGTCGCCGTCGCCCGGCCCAGGTCCGCGACCACCGCGGCGATCTCCTCCGGGTCGTCCAGGTCCGACCAGTCCAGGTCCACCGCGTACGGGGAGACCTCCGCCACCAGCTGCCCGGAGCCGCCCAGCTCCGTCCAGCCCAGCCACGGGTCGGCATGCGCCTGGAGGGCCCGCTGGGAGATCACCGTGCGGTGCCCCTCGTGATGGAAGTAGTCCCGCACCGCCCGCTCGGTGATGTGCCGGGACACGGCCGGGGTCTGGGCCTGCTTGAGGTAGATCACGACGTCGTTCTCCAGGGCGTCGCTGTGGCCCTCCAGCAGGATGTTGTAGGAGGGCAGGCCCGCCGAGCCGATGCCGACGCCGCGGCGGCCCACCACGTCCTTGACCCGGTAGGAGTCCGGGCGGACCAGCGATTCGTCCGGGAGGGTCTCCAGGTACCCGTCGAAGGCGGCCAGCACCTTGTAGCGGGTGGCGGCGTCCAGCTCGACGGTGCCTCCGCCGGAGGTGAAGCGGCGCTCGTAGTCCCGGATCTCCGTCATCGAGTCCAGGAGGGAGAAGCGGGTGCGGGAACGGGCCGAGCGCAGCGCCGCGAGCAGCGGGCCCTCGGCGCTGTCCAGGGTGAAGGAGGGCGCCTCGTCGTGCTTGGCGCCGGTGGCCAGGCGGTGGATCCGCTCCCGGTAGGCGCCGGCGTAGATCCGCACCAGCCCGCTGATCTGCTCGTCGCTGAGCGCCTTGGTGTAGCCGATCAGGGCGACGGAGGCGGCGAAGCGCTTCAGGTCCCAGGTGAAGGGGCCGACGTAGGCCTCGTCGAAATCGTTGACGTTGAAGATCAGCCGGCCGTTGGAGTCCATGTACGTGCCGAAGTTCTCGGCGTGCAGATCGCCGTGGATCCACACCCGGCCCGTCCGCTCGTCCAGGTACGGGCCCCCGTGCCGGTCGTGCTCCAGGTCCGCGTAGAACAGGCAGGCCGTGCCCCGGTAGAAGGCGAAGGCGGAGGCCGCCATCTTCCGGAACTTGACCTGGAAGGCGGCGGGGTCGGCGGCGAGCAGCTCGCCGAAAGCGGTGTCGAACACATCGAGTATCTGCTCGGCGCGCTGCTCGTCGGTCGTCTCGGGAACCGCCATGGCCGGTGCCTCCTGGTGGTGCGGGGTGGTACAGGTCCTGTCAGGCGGGACGCCGGACCGGTGCTCCTGGTTCTGCAACGCCCGACCGTACCCGTGAGTGCCCACGCCACGGGAGACGCGGTGCGACCCTTCTGTGTCGGTCCGGCGACGTAGACTTCGAGGCTGCCACCTCTCTCCCCTCCGGAGGACTCACACCGTGACCAAGCCGCCGTTCACGCACCTGCACGTCCACACCCAGTACTCGCTGCTGGACGGTGCCGCGCGGCTGAAGGACATGTTCAACGCGTGCAACGAGATGGGCATGACGCACATCGCCATGTCCGACCACGGCAACCTGCACGGGGCCTACGACTTCTTCCACACCGCCCAGAAGGCCGGGATCACGCCGATCATCGGCATCGAGGCGTACGTCGCCCCCGAGTCCCGGCGCAACAAGCGGCGCATCCAGTGGGGCCAGCCCCACCAGAAGCGCGACGACGTCTCCGGTTCCGGCGGTTACACCCACAAGACGATCTGGGCGGCGAACGCCACCGGCCTGCACAACCTCTTCCGGCTGTCCTCCGACGCGTACGCCGAGGGCTGGCTCACGAAGTGGCCCCGCATGGACAAGGAGACCATCTCCAAGTGGTCCGAGGGGCTGATCGCCTCCACCGGCTGCCCCTCCGGCGAGCTCCAGACCAGGCTGCGCCTCGGCCAGTTCGACGAGGCCCTGAAGTCCGCCTCCGAGTACCAGGACATCTTCGGCAAGGACCGGTACTTCCTGGAGCTGATGGACCACGGCATCGAGATCGAGCGCCGGGTCCGCGACGGGCTGCTGGACATCGGCAAGAAGCTCGGCATCCCGCCGCTGGTGACGAACGACTCGCACTACACCTACGCGAGCGAGGCCGGCGCCCACGACGCCCTGCTGTGCATCCAGACCGGCAAGAACCTCTCGGACCCGGACCGCTTCCGCTTCGACGGCACCGGCTACTACCTGAAGTCCACGGACGAGATGTACGCCATCGACTCCTCGGACGCCTGGCAGGAGGGCTGCGCCAACACGAAGCTGGTCGCGGACCAGATCGACACCGAGGGCATGTTCAAGTTCCGGAACCTGATGCCGAAGTTCGACATCCCGGAAGGCCACACCGAGGTCAGCTGGTTCCGCGAGGAGACCATGCGCGGCATGCACCGCCGCTACCCCGGAGGCATTCCGGAGGACCGGATGAAGCAGGCCGAGTACGAGATGGACACCATCATCTCGATGGGCTTCCCCGGCTACTTCCTCGTCGTCGCCGACTTCATCATGTGGGCCAAGAACCAGGGCATCGCGGTCGGCCCCGGCCGAGGCTCCGCGGCCGGTTCGATCGTCGCGTACGCCATGGGCATCACCGACCTCGACCCGCTCACCCACGGTCTGATCTTCGAGCGGTTCCTGAACCCCGAGCGCGTGTCCATGCCCGATGTCGACATCGACTTCGACGAGCGCCGGCGCGTCGAGGTGATCCGGTACGTGACCGAGAAGTACGGCCAGGACAAGGTCGCCATGATCGGCACCTACGGCACCATCAAGGCCAAGAACGCGATCAAGGACTCCGCCCGCGTCCTCGGCTACCCGTACGCCATGGGCGACCGCCTCACCAAGGCCATGCCCGCCGACGTCCTCGGCAAGGGCATCCCGCTCTCCGGCATCCTCGACCCCTCGCACCCCCGCTACGGCGAGGCCGGCGAGATCCGCGGGATGTACGAGAACGAGCCGGACGTGAAGAAGGTCATCGACACCGCCCGCGGTGTGGAGGGCCTGGTGCGCCAGATGGGCGTGCACGCCGCCGGCGTGATCATGTCCAGCGAGACGATCACCGACCACGTGCCCGTCTGGGTCCGGCACACGGACCAGGTCACCATCACCCAGTGGGACTACCCGAGCTGCGAGTCGCTCGGCCTGCTGAAGATGGACTTCCTCGGCCTGCGCAACCTCACGATCATGGACGACGCCGTCAAGATGGTGAAGGCCAACAAGGGGATCGACATCGATCTCCTGGCCCTGCCGCTCGACGACCCCAAGACCTTCGAACTGCTCGGCCGCGGTGACACCCTCGGCGTCTTCCAGTTCGACGGCGGCCCCATGCGCTCCCTGCTGCGCCTGATGAAGCCCGACAACTTCGAGGACATCTCCGCCGTCTCGGCCCTGTACCGGCCGGGCCCGATGGGCATGAACTCGCACACGAACTACGCCCTGCGCAAGAACAAGCAGCAGGAGATCACCCCGATCCACCCGGATCTGGAGAAGCCCCTCGAAGAGGTGCTCGCGGTCACCTACGGCCTGATCGTCTACCAGGAGCAGGTCCAGAAGGCCGCCCAGATCATCGCCGGGTACTCGCTCGGCGAGGCCGACATCCTGCGCCGCGTGATGGGCAAGAAGAAGCCCGAGGAGCTGGCGAAGAACTTCACGATCTTCCAGGAGGGCGCCCGGAAGAACGGCTACAACGACAAGGCCATCCAGGCCCTGTGGGACGTCCTGGTCCCCTTCGCCGGCTACGCCTTCAACAAGGCCCACTCGGCCGCGTACGGCCTGGTCTCCTACTGGACCGCCTACCTCAAGGCGAACTTCCCGGCCGAGTACATGGCGGGCCTGCTGACCTCGGTCAAGGACGACAAGGACAAGTCCGCGATCTACCTGAACGAGTGCCGGCGCATGGGCATCAAGGTCCTGCCGCCGAACGTGAACGAGTCCGAGCCGAACTTCGCCGCCCAGGGCGACGACGTGATCCTCTTCGGCCTCACCGCGGTGCGCAACGTCGGACAGAACGTCGTGGAGTCGATCATCAAGACCAGGAAGGCCAAGGGGAAGTTCTCCTCCTTCCCCGACTTCCTGGACAAGGTCGAGGCCGTCGTCTGCAACAAGCGGACCGTCGAGTCCCTGATCAAGGCCGGCGCCTTCGACGAGATGGGCCACACCCGCAAGGGCCTGGTCGCCCACCACGAGCCGATGATCGACAACGTGGTCGCCGTCAAGCGCAAGGAGGCCGAGGGACAGTTCGACCTCTTCGGCGCGATGGGCGACGAGGGCGCCGGCGACGAGCCCGGCTTCGGCCTCGACGTGGAGTTCTCCGACGTGGAGTGGGAGAAGTCCTACCTGCTCGCCCAGGAGCGCGAGATGCTCGGCCTCTACGTCTCCGACCACCCGCTCTTCGGCCTGGAGCACGTGCTGTCCGACAAGACGGACGCCGGGATCTCCCAGCTCACCGGCGGGGAGCACTCCGACGGCGCCGTCGTCACCATCGGCGGCATCATCTCGGGCCTCCAGCGCAAGATGACCAAGCAGGGCAACGCCTGGGCCATCGCCACCGTCGAGGACCTGGCCGGCTCCATCGAGTGCATGTTCTTCCCCGCGACCTACCAGCTGGTGTCCACCCAGCTGGTCGAGGACACCGTCGTCTTCGTCAAGGGCCGCCTCGACAAGCGCGAGGACGTGCCCCGCCTGGTCGCGATGGAGCTGATGGTCCCCGACCTCTCCTCCGCCGGCACCAACGCCCCCGTGGTCCTCACCATCCCCACGGTCAAGGTCACGCCGCCGATGGTGACCCGGCTGGGGGAGATCCTGCGCCACCACAAGGGCAACACCGAGGTGCGCATCAAGCTCCAGGGGCCGCGGACCACCACCGTGCTGCGCCTCGACAGGCACCGCGTACAGCCCGACCCCGCGCTCTTCGGCGATCTGAAGGTGCTGCTCGGCCCGTCCTGCCTGGCCGGATAGTCCCGGCCGGACCGCACGGAAAGGGCCTGCCCGGCATCGCCGGGCAGGCCCTTTCCGCGTGCGGACCGCTGGTGAGCGGCCGCGGCCGCGTCAGTTGTGGCCGAACTTCTTCGTCTTGCTCTTGTGCGCCAGATCCATCGGACTCGGCGCCTGCGAGGTCGATTCGGGCGAGGATTCCGTCGAGCTCTTCGACGGGTCCTGCGAGGACGAGCGGGCCTGCTGCTGCTTCGGCTGCTTCTGCTGCTTGTTCTTGGCCATGGTGGAGCCTCCGTGATGGGGTCTAGGGGCCAGGACCGCCTTCACACTCACACAAGCTCAGAAACAGCGCATTTTGGATCATTACTGCGCGTAGCTGCACGGCATTCCCGGGTCTCCTGAGAGATACGCCACGCCGATGATCCAGTTCCGGCCGTCAACACCCTTGCGGTCGGGCAGACTCGGGGCACTCGCCGAAAGCACAGAGGACCCCCAGGGAAGAGGGTGGAACGCGTGGACCGCTGCGTCGTCCTGGTGGACGCCGGCTATCTGCTGGGCGCCGCCGCGAGCCTTCTCGCAGGGGAGCCCTCACGCTCCCGCATCACCGTCGACCACGCCGCCCTCATCCAGGGCCTGCGCGAGCGGGCCGAGGCCGACACCGAGCAGCCCCTGCTGCGGATCTACTGGTTCGACGGCGCACCCGACCGGGTGCCCCAGCCCGAGCACCGGCGGCTGCGCGTCATGCCCCGCGTCACCGTCCGCCTCGGCGCCCTGACCCGCAGCGACGGCCGCTGGGCCCAGAAGGGCGTCGACGCGGCCATGCACGCCGAGCTCACCGAGCTCGCCCGCAACCGCGCCTGCTCCGACGTGGTCCTGGTGACCGGCGACGGCGACCTGCTGCCCGGCCTGATGTCCGCCAAGGAACACGGCGTCGCCGTCCACCTGTGGGCCGTCCAGGCCGCCGACGGGGACTACAACCAGTCCGAGGACCTCGTCGCCGAAGCCGACGAACGCCGCGTCCTCGACCGCGTCTGGATCACCCGGGCCGTCCGCGCCAAGGACCTCACCGGACTGTGCGCCCCGCCGCCCGCCCCGCGCCCCGACATCGCCGCCATCCTCTCCGCCCCGCTGCCCGAGGCGGCGCTCGCTGAGGCCGCCCGCAACGGCAGCTCCGCCGCCGAGGCCGAGAGCAGCGGCCCCTCCCTGCCCGCGCCCGCCGGCTCCGCGGCCAAGACCGTGCCCACGCCCAAGGACCTCGCCGGATCCCTGCGGGCCCCCGGACAGCAGGCCGGTCCGCCCGCAGGGCAGAGCACCGCGCAGCCCCCGGCCGGCAGCGCCCTGCGCTGGTCCTCCGACAAGGGCTGGATCGACCGGGCCGGACCGCTCGGCGAACCCGCCGAAACCGCCTCGCTGCCCACCCTCGCCCAGCTCACCAGCGCCGAACAGCGCTGGGCGGACCGCGAGGAGGACATCACCACCGTCGGCGGGGACCCGTTCGAGGTGGGACAGGTGTTCGCCCGGCGCTGGATGGAACGGCTCCCCGAGACCGTGCACCTGCAGAAACTCGCCACGATGTACCCGCGGATCCCGCACCGGATCGACGGCGAGCTGCTGCGCTACGCCGCCCGGTTCGGGCTGCTCGCGCACAAGGACGACCAGATCGACGAGCACGACCGGTACGCCATCCGGGCCGGGTTCTGGCGCGAGATCGACGTCCGGGCGGCCGCCGAACACGTGGCGGCGGTCCCGAGCGCCGCCCCCGCCGCGCCCGCCGCCCCGGCCACCCCGGCGGCCGAGTAGGGCCGGGAACCCCGTAGGCTGCTCCCTCGTGAGTACGGGCACAGCACACGCGGGACACCCCACGGCGGCGGCCTCGGCAGCAGCCGCGGGAGCGGCCTCCGACGTCGTCTGCGCGGTGCGTGACCTCGTCAAGACCTATCCCGCGGTACGCGGCCGGCGCGGGGCCCCCGCCCTGCCCGAGACCCGTGCGAACGACGGGATCTCCCTGGACGTCCGGCGCGGCGAGATCTTCGGCCTGCTCGGCCCCAACGGCGCCGGCAAGTCCACCCTGGTCCGCCAGCTGACCGGCCTGATGCGGCCCGACTCCGGCACCGTGACCCTCCTCGGCCACGACCTCGTACGCCACCCCGAGCGGGCGGCCCGGCTGCTCGCCTACCTGGGGCAGGAGTCCACCGCCCTGGACGAGCTCACCGTGTCCCTGGCCGCCGAGACCACCGGGCGGCTGCGCGGACTGGGCGCACGCGAGGCCCGGGCCGCGCGGGACGCCGTACTGGAGGAACTCGGGCTGACCGCGATCGCGGGACGGCCCCTGAAGAAGCTTTCCGGCGGCCAGCGGCGCCTCGCCTGCTTCGCCGCCGCGCTGGTGGGGGAGCGGCCCGTACTGGTCCTGGACGAGCCCACCACCGGCATGGACCCGGTGGCCCGGCGGGCGGTGTGGTCGGCCGTGGACCGGCGGCGCGCCCAGCACGGGGCCACGGTCCTGCTCGTCACGCACAACGTCATCGAGGCCGAGACCGTCCTCGACCGGGTCGCCGTCATCGACCAGGGCAAGGTCATCGCCTGCGACACCCCGGCCGGGCTGAAGGCCCAGGTCTCCGGCGAGGTCCGGCTGGAGCTGGTGTGGCGCGAGGGCGCTCCGCTGGACGTGCCCGAGGTCGCGCGGCTGCGCGCGGAGGCCGTCGAGTCCGGACGCCGCTGGGTACTGCGGCTGGCGCCGGACGAGGCCAGGGCCGCGGTGGCCGCGGTCACCGGCGGCCCGGCCTTCGCCGCCCTCGACGATTTCACCCTGGCCACGCCGAGCCTGGAGGACGTGTACCTCGCGCTCGGCGGCAAGACGAAAGGGCTGGTGAAGTCGTGAGCGACCGCTCCACGGGCGCCGTCGCACCCGGCCTCGCGCAGGACCTCGTACCGGGCGCCGGCGAGGACGCGGCTCCGGGCACCGCCCAGGACGCGGCCCCGCAGCGGGCCGGGGTCACCCGGCCCGCGCCGCTCGCGGCCCGGGCACGCTTCTTCCCCGCGCTGGCGGCGGTCTACCGGGCGCAGCTCTCCCGGGCCCGGGTGGCCCGGATCCCGCTGCTGTTCGTGGCCACCTTCCAGTCCGTCGGGATCATGATCCTGATGCGCGGGGTGGTGGACGGCGGCTCGGAGGCCCGGGCCGTGGTCGCCGGGTCCTCGGTGCTGGTCGTCGCCTTCGTCGCGCTGAACCTGCTCGCCCAGTACTTCGGGCAGCTGCGGGCAGGCGGCGGGCTCGACCACTACGCCACGCTGCCGGTGCCGCCCGCCTCGGTGGTGCTGGGCGCGGCCGCCGCGTACGCCTCCTTCACCCTGCCGGGCACCCTGGTCACCGCCGTCTTCGGATGCGTGCTGTTCGGGCTGCCCCTGAGCGGACTGTGGATCCTCGCCGCCGTCGTGCCGCTGGCCGGAGCCGCGCTGGCCGGGCTCGGGGCGGCGCTGGGACTGCTGGCGCCCCGCCAGGAGCTGGCCACCCTCGCGGGGCAGCTCGGCATGTCGGCGGCGCTGCTGCTGGGGGTGCTGCCGCCGGAGCGGATGCCGGACGTCATCGTGTGGACGCGGGACCTGCTGCCGTCGACGTACGGGGTCGAGGCCTTCGCGCGCACCTTCGCCCCGCATCCGGACTGGACCGCCGTCGTGCTCGACCTCGGGGTGTGCGCGGCCGTAGGCGTGCTCTCGCTGGCCCTCGCGACGTGGGCGTACCGGCGGGCGGCGGTCCGCTGACGCCCGTGCCCGGCCGACCCCCCTCGTCGAAGACCTGGCACGATGTGAGGGTGACCGAAGCCGTGACCCCGCCCTCCCCTTACGACCCGCCGCCGCACCCGCCCGAGAAGCCGGGCGACGCGTCGGGGCGCATCACCGCGCTGGACGTCCGCGACGGCGCCGCCGTCGCCCTGGCGGTCGGGGCGGCGGGTGTGCTCCTCGCCGTGCTGTGGGCCTGGCTGGCGCCGCGGACGCAGTACGTCTCCAACGGCGAGGCGGTGTTCCTGCGCAACAGCGAGAGCGAGGCGCGGATCGGCGCCGACGGCACCTTCTTCCTGCTGTCGGTCGCCCTGGGCGTGCTGAGCGCCGGGGCCGTCTTCCTGTGGCGCCGCAGGGGCGGTGTGCCGCTGGTGATCGGGCTCGCCGTCGGATCGCTCTTCGCCGCGCTCGTCGGCTGGCGCCTGGGGCTGTGGCTGGGGCCGTCCGCCGATCTGGCCTCGGCCGCGGCGGAGGCGGGCAAGGGCGTGCCGTTCGACGCGCCGCTGCAGCTGCTCGCGCACGGGGTGCTGCTGACCTGGCCGATGGCCGCGGTACTGGCCCACCTCGGCCTGACGGCCCTGTGGGCCCCGCGCGACCCGGCGCCCGTACCCGAGTGGGCCGGCGCCTACCCGCCGCCGCACGTCCACGCCGATCCTTCGCCCGCGCCGGAGCCGCCGCGCGGCTGACCGGCCGGCTGGGCTCGCCTGGGCTCCGGGTCCTGCGCCACCCGCCGCTGCCGGGGCTCCGCCCCGGACCCCGCGCCTCAAACGCCGGCGGGGCTGGGTTGATGTACCCCGGCGGGAGCGCGGGGTCCGGGGCGGTGCCGCTCCGGAGGGTCTCCTCGGCTCGCGCACCCAGGCATGGCTTCGTGGCTTGAGCGGTGGTTGCGCGCTCGTCCTGCGGGGACCCTCCTGCGCGTCCCCGCCCCGGCGCCGGGCATATCCAGCCCCGCCGGCGTTTGAGGCGCGGGGGTTCGGGGGCAGCGCCCCCGACAGCGGCGCCGCGGATGGCTACGGGCGGGCGATGGGGGCCAGGGTGGCGCCCGTCAGGGCGGTCAGGTCCGCGGGGGACAGTTCGATCTCCAGGCCGCGGCGGCCGGCCGAGACGCAGATCGTGGCGAAGGCGGCGGCCGACTGGTCGAGCACCGTGCGCAGGCGTTTGCGCTGGCCCAGTGGGGAGATGCCGCCGAGGACGTACCCCGTGGTGCGTTCCGCCATCGCCGGGTCGGCCATCGCCGCCCGTTTGCCGCCCACCGCCGCCGCCAGGGCCTTCAGGTCCAGCGAGCCCGAGACCGGGACCACCGCCACCGTCAGGACCCCGTCCACGTCGGTCACCAGGGTCTTGAAGACCTGCGTCGGGGAGACGCCCATCGCCTCGGCCGCCTCCTCGCCGTACGAGGGATGCGCCGGGTCGTGCTCGTAGGCGTGGGTGGTGAAGGGGATGCCCGCCGCCGTCAGGGCCACGATCGCCGGGGTCCCGGCCGCCTGCTTCGACTTCTTCGCCATCGGTGCGGCTCCGTCAGTTCGGGCTCGTCGGAGCACGGGTCAGGTCCACCGCGGGCAGCGACGGCAGGTGCCGGATCACCGCGGTCTCCGTCCGCAGCAGTTTCAGTTCCTCCGCGAGCCGAGTCGCCGTGTCCGGGGCCTGGAGCAGCCGCTGCTTGGCCGGGATGTCCAGCACGGCGGCCGCCGCCACCAGGTACGAGACCACCGACGGCTCGTCGGGCAGGTCCGCGCCCGTCAGGGACCGCTCGCGGGCGCCCGCGAGGCGCTTCTGGTAGGCGCGGAAGGCCCGCAGGACCCCCTCGGCCAGTGCCCCCGCACCCTCGCCCGCGTCCTCCGGGAGCTCTTCCAGCTCCGCGGTCAGGAAGGCGCCCGAGGAGTCCACGGAGAGCAACCGCACCCGGGAAGTACCGGTGGCCAGGACCTCGAAGCTGCCGTCCTCCCGTTCCCGGATCGTCGCCGCGTCCGCGATGCAGCCCACCCGGTGGAAGGCCTGGATCGGGTCCGCGCCGAAGCCCGCGGCGGGCCCCCGTTCGGGGACGGCCGTCTGGTCGGGGAGGCCCGGGGCGGTCGGAGCGACCTCCCGGCCGTCGCGGATCGCGACGACCGCGAAACGGCGCGGCTCGTCCTCGCCCGTCTTCAGCAGCTCGCGCATCATGGCGCGATAACGCTCCTCGAAGATGTTCAGCGGGAGGACGAGTCCCGGGAACAGCACCGAGTTCAGCGGGAAGAGGGGCAGGCGAACCGTGGTCACGAGGCACAGGGTAATGGCCGGAGGCCGGGCCCCGTCACCCCCGCCTCAGCAGGCGCGAGGCCCCGGCCGCCACCGTCGTGGCCAGGATCCACCCCAGCAGGACGAGGGCGGCCGCGCCCCACTGCCAGCCGCCCCTGACCTGCCACTGGCCCTCCTGGCCGAGATCGATCACCGGGAGCAGCAGGTCCAGCGCGTACAGGGCGGCGTTCCACTGCCGGTGCTCGTCCGCCTTGATCGCCGGCGGGTCGAGCTGGGAGAACAGCAGGGCACCCGCCGCCCACAGGACCGCCATCCACAGGGCGGCCCGGCCCGGGCGGTACCCGTAGACCACCGTCCAGTCCTGGAGGTAGCCCCAGGCCCTGGCCGCCGGTGACAGGGTGGTCCGGCGGCGCCGCTGCTTGGCCAGCAGCACCTCGCGGGCGTCCGCGTCCTCGCCGCTGGCCCGCAGGACGGCGGCGAGGCGTTCGTACGGCTCCGGCGAGTACTCGGGGGTGGCCGCCTCGACCCAGGCCAGCCTGCGGGAGAGCGGGAAATGGCCGCGGGGCGCGAGGTTCTCGTAGACGAAGCCCTCGATGGAGACCCCGCCCGGTCCCGGCCAGCTCGTGGAGGTGTCGACCAGCTTGACCACCTTGGCCCCCGACACCACCACCCGCCCGTACTCGGGCCGCTCGCCCACGAAGCGGAACTCGGGCGTCTGGATCCGCCGCAGGGAGACCTCCTGCTCGGCGGTGAGCACGAAGCGCGCGCCGTAGAAGTCGATGGCGTCGCCGAAGCGGCCGTCGTCAAGCCGCAGTCCGCCCCGGCACTCGAAGCGCTGCGCCCGCCGGCCGCGCGTCGGCGTCGTCCCCAGCCCGTACGGGGGAGTGGAGGAGTTCGTGCCGGGCACGTAGTCCAGTGCGATGGAGGTCAGGTACAAGGTCCGCTCGACCGTCAGCTGCGGGGCGTTCAGCGCGTACTTCCCGTACGGGTTGCGCAGGCGGGCCCCGCGCAGGTTCATCGACACGCCGACCTTCGCCCCGCGCAGGCTCACCTCCCCGTACGTCTCCAGCAGCTCGCCCTGGAAGTCCTGCGCGACGGACATCCCGTCCGCGGCGATCGCCCGGCCCTTGGCGTCCCGCTGCACCACGGCCTGGCTGATCAGCAGGTCGGTGCCGATCTGCGCGTCGGTCAGCCGCACGCCCCGGGCCACCCGGCAGCGCGGCAGGTGCAGATCGCCCTCGGTGTGCAGGCGCGCCGCCTCCAGGCGGGGGATCGCGCAGTTCACCAGCCGCAGCGTGCCGAAGCGGGTCTCGGAGAGCTGGACCTCGCTGTCGAAGCGGCAGGACTGGAGCTCCACGTACGGGTCCACCGTGCCGCCGGACAGGTCGAGGCGCCCCGTGATCCGCGTACCGCGCAGCTTCAGCGAGGCCACCCGGCCCGGTACCGGAGGCGGTCCGTGGAGCAGCAGCAGCGCCACCACCTGGGCGCGGACACTGCGCTCGGGGCCCCAGACCCGGTCGGCGTGCGGATCGTCGCGGTCCGCGCGGCGGACGCTCAGATCGCAGACGGCGCCCGTGCGGAAGGCCTCCCACATGCGGCGCTCGGCGTCCGTGAGGTCCGCCGGTTCCTCACCGGCGCGTGCCTCGGTCATGGCGGCCCCCCTCCGCGGTCACTTTCACGTATTCGAAAAAGATCTGTGAGAAACGCTAACGGGCGCCTGTGACATCCGGGGCGTGTATCAGCCAGTGATACGGGAGAACGGCGGCGCGAAACGGTCTGAGAGAATTGGGGGGTGATCTCTCGTATCGACCTGCGCGGTGACGCCCTCCCCGAGGGCGGCGCCCTGCGCGATCTGCTGCCCCGTGCCGAGTTCGACGTAGAAGCTGCCCTGGAGAAGGTGCGGCCCATCTGCGAGGACGTCCATCATCGTGGCACGGCGGCGCTGATCGAGTACGCGCAGAAGTTCGACGGTGTCGAACTCTCGCAGGTCCGGGTACCCGCGGAGGCCGTCAAGGCTGCCCTGGAGCAGCTGGACCCTGCCGTCCGCGCCGCCCTGGAGGAGTCGATCCGGCGCGCCCGGATCGTGCACCGCAACCAGCGCCGCAGCGAGCACACCACCCAGGTGGTCCCCGGCGGCACGGTGACCGAGAAGTGGGTTCCGGTGGAGCGCGTGGGGCTGTACGCCCCGGGCGGCCGCTCGGTGTACCCGTCCTCCGTCGTCATGAACGTCGTACCGGCGCAGGAGGCGGGCGTCGAGTCGATCGCGCTGGCCTCCCCGCCGCAGAAGGAGTTCGGCGGTCTGCCGCACCCGACGATCCTCGCCGCCTGCGCGCTGCTCGGCGTCGACGAGGTGTACGCGGCCGGCGGGGCCCAGGCCGTCGCGATGTTCGCGTACGGCACGGAAGAGTGCCTGCCGTCCAACATGGTGACCGGCCCCGGCAACATCTGGGTCGCCGCCGCCAAGCGCTACTTCACCGGGAAGATCGGCATCGACACCGAGGCCGGCCCGACCGAGATCGCCGTCCTCGCGGACTCCACGGCCGACCCGGTGCACGTGGCCGCCGACCTGATCAGCCAGGCCGAGCACGACCCGCTGGCCGCCGCCGTCCTCGTCACGGACTCCGCGGAGCTCGCCGACGCCGTCGAGAAGGAGCTGGAGCCGCAGGTCGCCGCCACCAAGCACGTCGAGGACCGGATCAAGCCTGCGCTCGCGGGCAAGCAGTCCGCGATCGTGCTGGTCGACAGCCTGGAGGACGGCCTCAAGGTCGTCGACGCGTACGGCGCCGAGCACCTGGAGATCCAGACCGCCGACGCCGCCGCCTGGGCCGCCCGCGTCCGCAACGCCGGCGCGATCTTCGTCGGCCCCTGGGCCCCGGTCTCCCTCGGCGACTACTGCGCCGGGTCGAACCACGTGCTGCCCACCGGCGGCTGCGCCTGCCACTCCTCCGGCCTGTCCGTGCAGTCCTTCCTGCGCGGCATCCACATCGTCGACTACACGCGCGACGCCCTCGCCGAGGTCACCCACCACGTGGTGACGCTGGCCGAGGCCGAGGACCTGCCCGCGCACGGCGCCGCCCTCAAGGCGCGCTTCGGCTGGAAGGTGCCGACCGTATGACCGACCGTACGACCAGCATCGGTATCGACGACCTCCCCATCCGGGACGAGCTGCGCGGCAAGACCCCGTACGGCGCCCCGCAGCTCGACGTGCCCGTCCAGCTGAACACCAACGAGAACCCGTACGAGCTGCCCGAGCCGCTCGTACGGCGGATCGCCGAGCGCGTCGCGGACGCCGCCCGCACCCTCAACCGCTACCCCGACCGGGACGCGGTCGAGCTGCGCACCCAGCTGGCCGCCTACCTCACCCGTACGGGCAAGCACCCGGTCGCGCGGGAGAACGTATGGGCCGCCAACGGCTCCAACGAGGTCATCCAGCAGCTGCTGCAGACCTTCGGCGGCCCCGGCCGCACCGCGATCGGCTTCGAGCCCTCCTACTCGATGCACGCGCTGATCTCGCGCGGCACCGGCACCGGCTGGATCTCCGGGCCGCGCCGGGAGGACTTCACGATCGACGTGGAGGCGGCGGAGCAGGCCATCGCCGAGAACGCCCCCGACGTCGTCTTCATCACCTCCCCCAACAACCCCACGGGCACCGCGGTCGAGGCCGAGACCGTCCTCGCCCTCTACGAGGCCGCGCAGGCGGCCAAGCCCTCGCTGGTGATCGTGGACGAGGCGTACGTGGAGTTCAGCCACCGCGACTCGCTGCTGCCCCTCATCGAGGGCCGCCCGAACATGGTGGTCTCCCGGACCATGTCCAAGGCCTTCGGCGCCGCCGGGCTGCGCCTGGGCTACCTGGCCGCGCACCCCGCCGTCGTGGACGCCGTCCAGCTGGTGCGCCTGCCGTACCACCTGTCGGCCGTCACCCAGGCGACCGCGCTGGCCGCGCTGGAGCACACCGACACCCTGCTCGGCTACGTCGAGCAGCTCAAGGCCGAGCGCGACCGCCTGGTCGTGGAGCTGCGGGCCATCGGCTACGAGGTCACCGAGTCCGACGCGAACTTCATCCAGTTCGGGAAGTTCGAGGACTCGCACACCGCCTGGCAGAAGATCCTCGACCAGGGCGTCCTGGTCCGTGACAACGGCGTACCGGGCTGGCTGCGGGTCACCGCCGGCACCCCGGCCGAGAACGACGCGTTCCTGGAAGCGGTTCGCGCACTGAAGAAGGAGCAGCACGCATGAGCCGCATCGGACGGGTCGAACGGACCACGAAGGAGACCTCCGTCGTCGTCGAGATAAACCTCGACGGCACCGGCCAGGTCGACGTCTCGACGGGCGTGGGCTTCTACGACCACATGCTCGACCAGCTCGGCCGCCACGGCCTCTTCGACCTCACCGTCAAGACCGACGGCGACCTGCACATCGACACCCACCACACCATCGAGGACACCGCCCTCGCGCTCGGCGCCGCCTTCAAGCAGGCCCTCGGCGACAAGGTGGGCATCTACCGCTTCGGCAACTGCACCGTGCCGCTCGACGAGTCCCTCGCCCAGGTGACCGTCGACCTCTCCGGCCGCCCGTACCTCGTGCACACCGAGCCCGAGAACATGGCGCCGATGATCGGCACCTACGACACGACGATGACCCGGCACATCTTCGAGTCCTTCGTCGCGCAGGCCCAGATCGCGCTGCACATCCACGTCCCGTACGGCCGCAACGCCCACCACATCGTGGAGTGCCAGTTCAAGGCCCTCGCCCGCGCCCTGCGCTACGCCGCCGAGTTCGACCCGCGCGCGGCCGGCATCCTTCCCTCCACGAAGGGCGCCCTCTAACCGTGACCGGGCTCAACACCATCCTCATCGTCCTCGGCCTGTTCCTGGCCGGTGGCGTCTACTCCTTCCAGAAGCAGCAGATGCCCAAGTCGGTCGTCATCCTGCTCGCCATCGGCTCCGCGATGTGCCTCGCCGCCGGAGTCCTGCGGATCCAAGGAATCTGGGAATGAGCGCAGCGCACCCCACCAAGAAGGTCGTGGTCTTCGACTACGGCTTCGGCAACGTCCGCTCCGCCGAGCGCGCCCTCGCGCGCGTCGGCGCGGACGTCGAGATCACCCGCGACTACGACAAGGCCATGGACGCCGACGGACTCCTCGTCCCCGGCGTCGGCGCCTTCTCCGCCTGCATGCAGGGGCTCAAGGACGTCCGCGGCGACTGGATCATCGGCCGCCGGCTCTCCGGAGGCCGCCCGGTCATGGGCATCTGCGTCGGCATGCAGATCCTCTTCGAGCGCGGCATCGAGCACGGCGTCGAGACCGAGGGCCTGGACGAGTGGCCCGGCACGGTCGGCCCGCTCAAGGCCCCGATCGTGCCCCACATGGGCTGGAACACCGTCGAGGCCCCGGCCGACAGCCAGGCCTTCGCGGGGCTGGACGACGACGCCCGGTTCTACTTCGTGCACTCCTACGCGGCGCGCGAGTGGAGCCTGGAAGTCACCAACCCGCTGATCCGCGCCCCCAAGGTCACCTGGGCCACCCACGGCGAGCGCTTCGTCGCGGCGGTGGAGAACGGGCCCCTGTGGGCCACCCAGTTCCACCCCGAGAAGTCCGGAGACGCCGGAGCCCAGCTCCTCACCAACTGGATCGAGACCCTCTGATGACTTCGACGCAGAAGACGCTTGAGCTCCTCCCCGCGGTCGACGTCCGCGACGGACAGGCCGTCCGCCTCGTGCACGGCGTGTCCGGCAGCGAGACCTCCTACGGCTCCCCGCTGGAGGCGGCCCTCGCCTGGCAGCGCGCCGGCGCCGAATGGCTGCACCTCGTCGACCTCGACGCCGCCTTCGGAACCGGGGACAACCGCGCCCTCGTCGCCGAGATCACCGGCGCCATGGACATCAAGGTCGAGCTGTCCGGCGGCATCCGCGACGACGCCTCGCTCGCCGCGGCCCTCGCCACCGGCTGCACCCGCGTCAACCTCGGCACCGCAGCCCTGGAGACCCCCGAGTGGGCCGCCAAGGCCATCGCCGAGCACGGCGACAAGATCGCCATCGGCCTCGACGTCCGCGGCACCACCCTCAAGGGCCGCGGCTGGACCAGCGAGGGCGGCGACCTCTACGAGACCCTCGCCCGCCTGGACTCCGAGGGCTGCGCCCGGTACGTCGTCACGGACATCGGCAAGGACGGCACGCTCACCGGCCCCAACCTGGAGCTGCTGAGGAACGTCTGCGCCGCCACCGACCGGCCCGTCGTCGCCTCCGGAGGCATCTCCTCCCTCGACGACCTGCGCGACCTGTCCGGGCTGGTGCCGCTGGGCGTCGAGGGCGCGATCGTCGGCAAGGCCCTGTACGCCAAGGCCTTCACCCTGGAAGAAGCCCTGAAGGTGGTCTCCGCATGAGCTCCGACGAAGTACGCCGCATCTCGTCCGGCGGCGCCTACGAGGACGTCATCGGCTACTCCCGCGCCGTCCAGCTCCCGAACGGCCTCGTCCTGGTCTCCGGCTGCACCGCGGCCGACGCCAACGGCCCGTACGACCAGGCCGTCGGCGCCTTCGGCGTGGCCTTCAAGGCGCTCGCCCAGGCCGGTCTCGGCCCCGAGCACGTGGTCCGCACCCGGATGTACCTCACCCACGCCCGGGACGTGGACGAGGTGGGCCGCGCCCACAAGGAGCTGTTCGACGCGGTCCGCCCCGCCGCATCCATGATCATCGTCTCCGGCTTCGTCGACCCCAGCATGGTCGTCGAGGTCGAGGTCGAAGCGTACGGAGGTGCGGCATGACCCTGGCCGTACGCGTGATCCCCTGCCTGGACGTGGACAACGGCCGGGTCGTCAAGGGCGTCAACTTCCAGAACCTGCGCGACGCGGGCGACCCGGTGGAGATGGCGAAGCTGTACGACGCCGAGGGCGCCGACGAGCTGACCTTCCTCGACATCACCGCGTCCTCCGGCAACCGCGAGACCACGTACGACGTGGTCCGGCGGACCGCCGAGCAGGTCTTCATCCCGCTGACCGTGGGCGGCGGCGTCCGCACCGCGGACGACGTGGACAAGCTGCTGCGGGCCGGCGCGGACAAGGTGGGCGTGAACACGGCCGCCATCGCCCGCCCCGAGCTCATCCAGGAGATCGCGGAACGCTTCGGCCGGCAGGTGCTCGTCCTGTCCGTCGACGCGCGCCGCACGGCCACCGGCTCCTTCGAGGTCACCACGCACGGCGGCCGCCGGGGCACCGGCATCGACGCCGTCGAGTGGGCCCACCGGGCGGCCGAACTGGGCGCCGGGGAGATCCTGCTGAACTCGATGGACGCCGACGGCACGAAGGACGGCTACGACACCGAGATGATCGCGGCCGTGCGCAAGCACGTCACGGTCCCGGTGATCGCCTCGGGCGGTGCGGGCACGCTCGCGCACTTCCCGCCGGCGATCGCGGCGGGCGCCGACGCGGTGCTCGCGGCCTCGGTGTTCCACTTCGGCGACCTGCGGATCTCAGAGGTCAAGAACGTCCTCCGGGAGGCGGGTCACCCGGTCCGCTGAGGCCGGTCCGCCGAGGCCGTTCCGCGCGCAATTGGCCTGGCGTGCGCCGCCCACCCCCTCCGTCTGGTCCAGACCAATCTGGGGGGGCAGTGGCATGGGTGTGACGGCGTGTGCCGTGACGGCAACGTGCTGCGCCGGCTCGCCGCCTACACCCCCTCGCTGATCGGGGACGGGGTCTACTTCCTCGCCCTCGCCTGGGCGGCGGTGCAGGCGGCCGGGCCGGCCGAGGCGGGGCTGGTCATGGCCGTGGGCGCGGCAGTTGCGCGGCGGCCTGGGCTACATACGGCGGCACGGACTGATCGGCCCGCTGGTGCTCTCCGGCGCGCTCAGCCAGCTCGGCACCTCGGCGCCGATGACGCCGGGGCTGATCCTGCTGGCCGAGGAGCGCGGCTGGGGGCCGGGCGGGATCGGCTGGATCGTGGGCGCGTTCGGGGTGGGTGCGGCGAGCAGTGCGCTCGTGCTGACGCTGGTCCCGCGGTTCCCCGGGCGGGGGCGGTCCAGAACCTCACCCTGGTCATCGACTCCGCCGGCTCCGTCGGCATCGGGGCCCTGGCGCTGGCCCCCGACCTGTCGTCGGCGGTCGCGCTGGCCCTGCAGCGGGACCTCGCCGCCATCGGCCACCACCGAGGTCCGTCCCCGGTCGACATCCTCATCGCGCTGACCGCGCAGCAGCACCGGCTCACGGTGCTGCACGTCGATGACGACTTCGCCGAGATCAGCAAGGTGCGCCCGGGAATCCCCATGATCCGGCTCCAGCCGCGGACCGGCTGACCGCCGGGCGGAGTCCGGCGCAGCGGCCCGCAGCCGGGGAGGCCCGCCAGGGCCGAGCCGTGCAAGGGGCGCGTGAAGGATCAAATGCCCAGTTCGGCCGTCGACAGTTTCGCGACGGCGTCCTTCTCCCCGTCGAGCGTCACAGCGGCAGCGTCCTGGCGGCCGAAGCAGAACAGCGTCAGCTCCCCCGGTTCGCCCGTCACCGTCACCACCGGCGCCCCCTTGTGCGCCACCGCCGTCTGCCCGTTCGGCCGGCGCAGCACCAGGCCCACCGGGGAGCGGCGTCCGGTCAGGCGGGCCAGCTTCTCCAGGCGGGACCACAGGGCGTCCGAGAAGACCGGGTCCAGCTCGCGCGGGGACCAGTCCGGCTGCGCCCGCCGGACGTCTTCCGCGTGGACGAAGAACTCCACCGCGTTCGCGGCCTCGTCGATCTGCTTGAGCGCGTACACCGACAGCTTCGGCGGTCCGGTCCGGATCAACTGGATGAGTTCCTCGTACGGCTTGGCCGTGTACTCCTCCATCGCCTTGTCCAGCCGTGCCTTCAGGACGTTCAGCAGGAGCCCGCCCGCCGCGTCCGGGCGCCGCTCGCGGACCACGACGTGCGCCGCCAGTTCCCGGCAGGTCCAGCCGTCGCACAGTGTCGGCGCCTCCGGGCCGGCCGCCTCCAACAGGTCCGCCAGGAGCAGACGTTCACGCTTCGCATGGGTAGACATGCGCGAAAGCCTACGGCCGGAACCCGCCGCGCGCCTGCCCATCAGGCGGACAGTGATCCGTATCGGGCGATACGGCCCGGCACAATGGCCGCATGAGTACGTCCCCCCGCCCCGGCAGTCTCGATCCCGCCATCGCGGCGCGCCTCAAGCGTTCCGCCGACGGCCTGGTACCGGCCATCGCCCAGCAGTACGACACCGGTGAGGTGCTCATGCTCGGCTGGATGGACGACGAGGCCCTGCACCGCACCCTGACCACCGGACGCTGCACGTACTGGTCACGCAGCCGCCAGGAGTACTGGGTGAAGGGGGACACTTCTGGCCACTTCCAGCACGTGAAGTCCGTCGCCCTGGACTGTGACGCCGACACCGTGCTAGTCAAGGTCGACCAGGTCGGAGCCGCCTGCCACACGGGCGCCCGTACCTGCTTCGACGCCGATGTCCTCTTCCGCGACGCCGACTGAGTAGGGTCCCACGTACATGGATCTCGATACGTTCCGCAAGCTCGCGGTAGACCGCCGGGTCGTTCCCGTGAGCCGCAAGCTGCTGGCCGACGGCGACACCCCCGTGGGGCTCTACCGCAAGCTGGCCGGAGAACGCCCCGGCACCTTCCTGCTGGAATCGGCCGAGAACGGCCGCTCCTGGTCCCGCTACTCCTTCATCGGGGTGCGCAGCGACTCCACCCTGACCGTCCGCGACGGCCAGGCGCACTGGATCGGCACCCCGCCCGTGGGCGTCCCCACCGGCGGTGACCCGCTGGACGCGCTGCGCGCCACCGTGGAGGCCCTGCACACCCCCCGCGACCTCGCGGGCGGCATGCCCCCCTTCACCGGCGGCATGGTCGGCTACCTCGGCTACGACATCGTGCGCCGCCTGGAACGCATCGGCGAGCACACCGCCGACGACCTCGAACTGCCCGAGCTGACCATGCTCCTGACCTCGGACCTGGCGGTCCTGGACCACTGGGACGGCACGGTCCAGCTCATCGCCAACGCGATCAACCACAACGACCTCGACACCGGCGTGGACGAGGCGTACGCGGACGCCGTGGCGCGCCTCGACGCGATGGAGGCGGACCTCGCGCGGCCCGCCCCGTACGTGCCCGCCCCGCTGCCCGCCTCCGAGCTGCCGGAATTCTCCGCGCTGTGGGGCGGCGAGAAGTACCAGGCCGCCGTCGAGGACATCAAGGAGCGGATCCGGGCCGGCGAGGCCTTCCAGGTGGTGCCCTCGCAGCGGTTCGAGACCCCCTGCCAGGCCTCCGCGCTGGACGTCTACCGGGTGCTGCGGGCCACCAACCCGTCCCCGTACATGTACCTCTTCCGCTTCGAGAACGGCTTCGACGTCGTCGGCTCCAGCCCCGAGGCCCTGGTCAAGGTGGAGGACGGGCGGGCCATGGTCCACCCGATCGCGGGCACCCGGCACCGCGGCGCCACCCCGCAGGAGGACCACGACCTCGCCGAGGAACTGCTGGCCGACCCCAAGGAGCGCGCCGAGCACCTGATGCTCGTCGACCTCGGCCGCAACGACCTCGGCCGGGTCTGCGAGCCGGGCTCCGTCGAGGTCGTCGACTTCATGAACATCGAGCGGTACTCGCACGTCATGCACATCGTCTCGACCGTCACCGGCCGGGTCGCCGAGGGGAAGACCGCCTTCGACGTGCTGACCGCCTGCTTCCCGGCCGGCACCCTCTCCGGGGCGCCGAAGCCCCGGGCCATGCAGATCATCGAGGAGCTGGAGCCCTCCCGCCGCGGTCTGTACGGCGGCTGCGTGGGGTACCTGGACTTCGCCGGGGACTCCGACACGGCCATCGCCATCCGCACCGCGCTGCTGCGCGACGGGACGGCGTACGTGCAGGCCGGCGCGGGGGTCGTCGCCGACTCGGTGCCCGAGCTGGAGGACCAGGAGTGCCGCAACAAGGCCGCCGCCGTGCTGCGCGCGGTGGGAGCGGCCAACCGCCTCCACGGCGCGTGAGGGCGTAGGGGATAGTGGGGTACGTGAGCGCCGTACCCCCGTCCCGAAACGATGGAGCCTCCGAGCCCGAGGGCCCGCAGGCTCCCGCCGCCTCCGACAGCCGTGGCAGCCGCCGCAGCGTGGCGATCGCCCTGCTGCTCGGGGCGCTCGGCGCGACCGTCGTCCTGCTCGCCTCCGGTCGGGTCTGGGCCCGGGGCACCGCCGCCGTCGGGGGCGGTGCGCTGCCGCTGACCGCGGACGGGCGGGCCGTCACCGGGCTGCCCGCCGCGCTGGCCATCGTGGGCCTCGCCGCCCTGGTGGCCGTGTTCGCCGTACGCGGCAAGGGCCGGCTGCTGGTCTCCGGCCTGCTCGCGCTGAGCGGGCTGGGCGCGGCGCTGGCCGCCGTCTTCGCCGCCGACGACCGGCGGGCCCTGGACGCGGAGGCCGCCCGTACGACCGCGGACACCGCCGCCCAGGTGGCGGGGCTGACCCACACGGCGTGGCCGTACGTCACGGCCGCCGGCGGGGCCCTGATCCTCGCCGCCGGTCTGCTGGCCCTGTTCTTCGGGCGCGGCTGGCCCGCGATGGGGGGCCGCTACGAGCGTGACGGAAGCCCCCGCAAACGCGCGGCCGCGGCGGTGGATCCGGAACGTCCGGAAGATCTGTGGAAGGCTCTGGACCGCGGCGAGGATCCGACCCGCTGACCCCGTGCGCCGACCGGACCCCCGTGGACGGCGACCGCGCCCGGTGCGGGACAATGAGCACCGAGCGTTCGACACAGAAGACAGAGCAACAAGGAGCAACTCATGGCGGGCACATCACACGGACACACCCCGGCCGCCTGGACCGGTGTCATCATCGCCTTCGTCGGTTTCTGCATCTCGGGTGCCTTCATGGTGCTGGCGAACCAGCTCGGGTTCTGGCTCGGTCTCGGTGTCGTCGTGCTCGGTGGTGTCGTCGGCATGGCGATGAAGGCCGCCGGCATGGGTGCGCCGAAGGCCACCTACACGGACCTCGCCGAGGTCATCGCCGCCAAGAAGGTCCCCGCCAAGGTCTGAGTGCCCGGCCGGCGGGTCCGGCGCAGCCGAAAGGCGCGGCCCCGTCGGGCTGCGCCTTTTGTCATGACCGGAGAGAATCAGCGGGTGGACGCCCCCCGCACCCCCGACGCCGCACCGGCTCCCGGCGGCCCCGCGCCGTCACCCGCCGCGCCGGCCCGCGGCCCTGAGCCGGCCCGCGGCCCTGCGCCGTTCCCCGCCGCGCAGCCCCCCGGCTCGCCGCAGGCCCCCGCCGTGCCCGCGGCGGGCGCCGTACGGGGCCCGGCCCGGAGGCTGGCCGCGCCGGTGCTGGTCCTGGCCGGGGCCGTCGCCGCCTTCGGGTACGTGGGCGCCGTGGACCCGAACGAGCCCGGCCACTACCCGGTCTGCCCGCTCTTCCGGCTGACCGGGGTCCTGTGCCCCGGCTGCGGCGGCCTGCGCAGCGCACACGCGTTCGCCCAGGGCGATCTGATCACAGCTTTCGGGGCAAATGCCCTGGCCGTCGCCGGCTATTTCGTCTTCGCGGGATTCATGGCGCTGTGGCTGTCGCGGGCGGCCCGCGGCGGTCCCGTACCGAAGATCGTCCTGAAGCCGCCGTACTGGTGGGGGATCGGCGCCGTGGCACTGGTTTTCGCCGTGATCCGGAATCTTTCTTTCGGCTCCGCGCTGGCGCCCTGAGCCTGTCAGCAGGCCATATGAAGCCCTGATTCCGAATGTCCAATTACTGGGACGGCGTCAAGCGCGTGCGGAGAGCAAGGCCTCCTGCGGATATCATTTGATTGCTGACCTTGCAGTTGTACGTGTCTGCAAGGCGGCCGACCGTCATCGACCCGGAAGGGGGCCGCTCGCGTGAGTGTGCTCGACGAGATCATCGAAGGGGTCCGCGAAGACCTTGCCGAACGGCAGGCCCGCGTGAGCCTCGACGAGCTCAAGGAGCGTGCCGCCAAGGCGCCCCAGGCCAAGGACGGCGTCGCTGCCCTGCGCGGCGACAGCGTCAAGGTGATCTGCGAGGTCAAGCGTTCCAGCCCCTCCAAGGGCGCGCTGGCCGCGATCGCGGATCCGGCCGGGCTCGCCGCCGACTACGAGGCGGGCGGTGCGGCGGTCATCTCCGTCCTCACCGAGCAGCGTCGTTTCGGCGGCTCGCTGGCCGACCTGGAGGCCGTTCGCGCCCGCGTGGACATCCCGATCCTGCGCAAGGACTTCATCGTCACCGCGTACCAGCTGTGGGAGGCCCGTGCCTACGGCGCCGACCTCGCGCTGCTGATCGTCGCGGCCCTGGAGCAGGAAGCCCTCGTCTCCCTCATCGAGCGGGCCGAGTCCATCGGCCTGACCCCGCTCGTCGAGGTCCACGACGAGGAAGAGGTGGAGCGCGCGGTCGCCGCCGGTGCCAAGATCATCGGCGTCAACGCCCGCAACCTCAAGGACCTCAAGGTCGACCGCTCCACCTTCGAGCGCGTCGTCCCGGAGATCCCCGCCCACATCGTCAAGGTCGCCGAGTCCGGCATCCGCGGGCCGCACGACCTGATCGCCTACGCCAACGAAGGCGCCGACGCCGTCCTCGTCGGGGAGTCCCTGGTCACCGGCCGTGACCCGAAGTCGGCCGTGGCCGACCTCGTCGCCGCCGGCGCCCACCCCGCCCTGCGCCACGGGCGGAGCTGACCCGCACCCATGGCCCACGACCGCTCCTCCGTCCGCACCCGACCGGGCTCCGGCCTGGCCGGCGTGCCGACGGCGCACGCGCCCCTGGCGCGCGGCTGCCGCCCTCGCGGCTGCCGTGCCCCGGCCCGGCGCGTGCACGGGCGGCGGGTCCGGTACGTGATCGGCTCCGAGCCCGGTCAGGTCAACGGCATGCGATGGCGCCGCGGAGGCGCGCTGTAACGAGGAACGCCACGCGGCCCCTGCCGAGGAGCAGGGCGGCCGAGGGCGCTCCCGTACGGCCTGCCGCCCGGGCCGCCGGCTCCGGGCGCGGGTCGCTCCGTACCGTGCGAGTACGCATGCCCCAGCGGGGTGTGCGCGCCACGGGCGGGCGGCGCAATACGGTGAATACCCCCGCCGCACCACGCATCCGTAGGAGTACTGGGCATGTCCAGTGAGTTCTTCATTCCGGACCCGGAGGGTCACGTCCCGAACGCCGAGGGCTACTTCGGCGAGTTCGGCGGCAAGTTCATCCCCGAGGCGCTCGTCGCCGCCGTGGACGAGGTAGCCGTCGAGTACGAGAAGGCCAAGGGCGACCCGGCCTTCGCGGCCGAGCTGAACGACCTGATGGTCAACTACACGGGCCGGCCCAGCGCCCTCACCGAGGTGCCCCGGTTCGCCGAGCACGCCGGCGGTGCGCGGATCTTCCTCAAGCGCGAGGACCTCAACCACACCGGCTCGCACAAGATCAACAACGTGCTGGGCCAGGCGCTGCTCACCAAGCGCATGGGCAAGACCCGCGTCATCGCCGAGACCGGAGCCGGCCAGCACGGCGTCGCCACCGCCACTGCCTGCGCGCTCTTCGGCCTCGACTGCACCATTTACATGGGCGAGATCGACACCCAGCGCCAGGCCCTCAACGTGGCCCGGATGCGCATGCTGGGCGCCGAGGTCATCGCCGTGAAGTCCGGCTCCCGGACCCTCAAGGACGCCATCAACGAGGCGTTCCGCGACTGGGTCGCCAACGTGGACCGGACCCACTACCTCTTCGGCACGGTCGCGGGTCCGCACCCCTTCCCGGCCATGGTCCGCGACTTCCACCGGGTCATCGGCGTCGAGGCCCGCCGCCAGATCATCGAGCGCGCCGGCCGGCTCCCCGACGCCGTCGCGGCCTGCGTCGGCGGCGGCTCCAACGCCATCGGCCTCTTCCACGCCTTCATCCCGGACGCCGGCGTCCGCCTGGTCGGCTTCGAGCCCGCCGGGCACGGCGTCGAGACCGGCGAGCACGCGGCCACGCTGACCGCGGGCGAGCCCGGGATCCTGCACGGCTCCCGCTCGTACGTCCTCCAGGACGAGGAGGGCCAGATCACCGAGCCCTACTCGATCTCGGCCGGACTGGACTACCCGGGCATCGGCCCCGAGCACTCCTACCTCAAGGACTCCGGCCGCGGCGAGTACCGCGCGGTGACCGACGACGCCGCGATGCAGGCCCTGCGCCTGCTCTCCCGCACCGAGGGGATCATTCCGGCCATCGAGTCGGCACACGCCCTCGCGGGCGCCCTCGACCTGGGCAAGGAGCTGGGCAAGGACGGGCTGATCGTGGTCAACCTGTCCGGCCGCGGGGACAAGGACATGGACACGGCGGCCCGCTACTTCGGGCTGTACGACGCTGAAGGGGAGAGCAAGTGAGCACGGGAACCGGCAACATCCAGCTGCTGAGCGACACCCTCGCGAAGGCCAAGTCCGAGAACCGCGCCGCGCTCGTCGCCTACCTCCCGGCGGGCTTCCCGACCGTCGACGGTGCCATCGAGGCGGTCAAGGCCGTCATCGCGGGCGGCGCGGACGTGGTCGAGGTCGGCCTCCCGCACAGCGACCCGGTCCTGGACGGCGCGATCATCCAGACCGCCGACGACATCGCCCTGCGCGGCGGGGTCAAGATCGCCGACGTGATCCGGACGGTCCGCGAGGCGCACGAGGCCACCGGGGCCCCGGTCCTGGTGATGACGTACTGGAACCCCATCGACCGCTACGGCGTGGAGCGGTTCGCCTCCGAGCTGGCCGAGGCGGGCGGCGCCGGCTGCATCCTGCCCGACCTGCCGGTCCAGGAGTCCGCGCTGTGGCGCGAGCACGCGCAGAAGCACGGTCTGGCGACCGTCTTCGTCGTGGCCCCCAGCAGCAAGGACGAGCGCCTGGCCACCATCACGGCGGCCGGTTCCGGCTTCGTCTACGCCGCCTCGCTCATGGGCGTCACCGGCACCCGCGAGTCGGTCGGCAACCAGGCCCAGGACCTCGTGGAGCGCACCCGCGCCACCCCCGGTGCCGGCGGCGGCGGGCTCCCCGTCTGCGTCGGCCTGGGCGTCTCCAACGCCGCGCAGGCCAAGGAAGTGGCGGCCTTCGCCGACGGTGTGATCGTCGGCTCGGCCTTCGTGAAGCTGCTGCTGGACGCGCCGGACCTGCCCGCCGGGCTGACCGCCGTACGGGAACTGGCGGGCGAGCTTGCGGAAGGCGTACGCAGGAGCTGACGCACAGGGGTTCGCCGGGCGGGTTCTGTAGCCCGATCGGGTGGAACTGGGAGCGGGGAGGCACGAGAGTGCCTCCCCGCTTCGTTTGGCCGAACGTGAGCGAGAAGAACGACGGTGCGAACCGCGATGCGACGAAACGATCGGCCCGGGAGCGACTCCAGCTGGAGCGCGAGCGGCAGAAGACCCGGGACAAGCGCCGGCGGACCCTCGTCGTGTCGGCGGCGGTGGTCGGCGTCCTTGCCCTGGCCGCCGTCGTCGGCCTGATCGCGGCCAACGCCGGCAAGAGCGGCGACTCCGCCAAGGACGGCCCGGTGGTCGCCCCCTCCGGGGCCACCGGCAAGGACGCGCTCGCCATCCAGACGGGCAAGGGCGAGGCCAAGTCCACGCTGACGGTGTGGGAGGACTTCCGCTGCCCGGCCTGCAAGGCCTTCGAGGACAACTACCGGGACACCGTCCACGAGCTGGAGGCCAAGGGGCTCCTCAAGGTGGATTACCACCTGGTCACGCTCATCGACGGCAACATGGGCGGCAGCGGCTCCCTCAAGAGCGCGAACGCGGCGGCCTGCGCGCAGGACGCGGGCAAGTTCACCGCGTACCACGACCTGCTCTTCCAGAACCAGCCGCAGGAGGTCGACGACGCCTTCGGCAAGAACGCCAAGCTGCTGGAGCTGGCGGGCAAGGTGGACGGGCTGGACACCCCGGCCTTCCGCAAGTGCGTCGAGGACGGCACCCACAACAGCTGGGTGGGCAAATCGCAGGAGGCCTTCCGGGCCGGCAAGTTCCGGGGCACCCCGACCGTGCTCCTGGACGGCAAGGACATCTTCGCCGACCAGGCCAACCCGCTGACCCCGCAGAAGCTGAAGGAACAGGTGGAGGGCGCGGCGACGGGTTCCGGCGGCGGCAGCGCGAAGGGCACGGACGCGAAGGACGGTGCCGTCTCCCCGAAGGGCGCGGGCAAGGCCTCGCCGTCCGCGAGCACGGGCTCCCGCTCCGGGGCGGTGTCCGGGTCCGGGTCCACGGCAGGGTCAGGGACGGCGTCCGGGGCGAAGGCCTCGCCTTCGTCCGAGCCCTCGGGCAGGGGGGCGAACTCGGCCCCGAAGGCCGGTTCCGGCGGTTCCCCGGAGAACTGAGCGGCGCCTGGGCCGTGTGTGGATTTGGTTTCGTCTTGCCGGGCGGGTTGCGGTCAGCACCGCCCGGCAGGGTAGCGTCATGTCTGCCATGGACATTGCTTACATCCCCAGCCCGTCGACCGGCGTGGTCCACCTCGGACCGATCCCGCTGCGCGGCTACGCGTTCTGCATCATTCTCGGCGTCTTCGTCGCCGTCTGGCTCGGCAACAAGCGGTGGATCGCGCGCGGCGGAAAGCCGGGCACGGTTGCGGACATCGCCGTGTGGGCGGTGCCGTTCGGCCTGGTCGGCGGTCGCCTCTACCACGTGATCACCGACTACCAGCTCTACTTCGGCGAGGGCCGCAACTGGGTCGACGCCCTCAAGATCTGGGAGGGCGGCCTCGGCATCTGGGGAGCGATCGCGCTGGGCGCGGTGGGTGCCTGGATCGGCTGCCGGCTGCGCGGCATCCCGCTGCCGGCCTGGGCGGACGCCCTGGCACCGGGCATCGCCCTGGCCCAGGCCTGCGGCCGCTGGGGCAACTGGTTCAACCAGGAGCTGTACGGCCGCGAGACCGACCTGCCCTGGGCGGTGGAGATCAGCGAGGGCCCGAACCGGATCGCGGGGACCTATCACCCGACCTTCCTGTACGAGTCGCTGTGGTGCGTCGGCGTCGCCGTACTGGTGATCTGGGCCGACCGCCGCTTCAAGCTCGGCCACGGGCGGGCCTTCGCCCTGTACGTCGCCGCGTACTGCGCCGGCCGCGTCTGGATCGAGTACATGCGGGTCGACGAGGCGCACCTCGTCCTGGGCCTGCGGCTGAACGTGTGGACCTCGATCGTGGTCTTCGTGCTGGCCGTGGTCTACCTGGTGCTGTCGGCGAAGCTGCGGCCGGGCCGCGAGGAGGTCGTCGAGCCGGACGCCCCCGGCGGTGCGGGCGACAAGGCCGCGGCCCCGGCCGGGGCCGGCCAGGCCGAGGGCGAGCCCTCGGACACCGCTGCCCCTGCCGATGCGGAGGACAAGGTGAAGGCCTCCGTGCTGACGGAGGGCGAGCCCGCCAAGGCCGACCTGCGCAAGGCGCAGCCGGCCGAGGACGAGGCCCCGGAGCCCGGGAAACTCTGACCGGAACGGTCCGCGAAGGGGGCGCCGCGCACCACGCGGCGCCCCCTTCGCGCTGCCTGGCGGCTCGCGCTGCGTGGCCGCCGCGCCAGAACTCAGGCCCGCCGGCGTTGGAGCCCCGGGAAGCGGCGCCGGGGGGCGCCGAAATCAGCCATCACCGCGTGGCCATGCGCGCGGCGAGCGCAAGGGTGCGGTGCGCGGAGGCGACCACGGCGGGGTCCACGAAACGCCCGTCGGGCAGGGCCAGTGCCCCCGGGGTGGCGCGGGCCGCGGCCAGGACCTCATGGGCCGCGGTGACCTCCGCGGGAGCGGGCAGGTAGGCCCGCTCGATCACCGGCAGCTGGCGGGGATGGATCGCCGCCCGGCCCAGGAAGCCGAGCGAACGCCCCCGCGAGCAGGACGCGGCCAGTGCCTCCAGGTCCCGGATGTCGGGGAAGACGGACTGGGCCGGCGGTGCGAGCCCGGCCGCCCGGGCAGCCACCACCACCCGCGAGCGGCACCAGTCCAGGCCCGTCTCCGCGCTGACGGCCAGATCGGCCCGCAGGTCCGCCTCGCCGAGGGAGAGCCCGCGCAGGGCGGGGTGCGCGCGGGCGATCTCGTACGCGCGCTCCACGCCCAGCGCGGATTCCAGCAGGGCGTACAGGCAGACCCCGCCGGTGCGGTCGGCGACGGCCGCGACCTGCTCCGGGGCGCTGATCTTGGGCAGCCGGAGCCCGGCCAGGCCGCGGCGGCCCGCCAGGGCGGTGAGGTCGACGCCACCCCAGGGGGAGTCCAGGGCGTTCACCCGGACGTGGACGGGGACCGGGGGCCGCTCGGCGAGCAGCTCGGCGGTCGCGGAGCGGGCGTACTCCTTGCGGGAGGCCGGAACAGCGTCCTCCAGGTCCACGATGACCGCGTCGGCCCCGCAGCCCAGGGCCTTGGCCACCACCGCTGGGCGGTCGCCCGGCGCGTACAGCCAGGTCAGGATCACAGCGCCCCCTCGGTACGGAGCGCGGTGATCTCGTCCGGGCTCAGTCCGAGCTCGGTCAGGACCTCCTCGGTGTCCGCGCCGTGCGGGCGGCCCGCCCAGCGGATCGCACCAGGGGTCTCGGAGAGCCGGAAGAGGACGTTCTGCATCCGCAGCGGGCCCAGCTCCGGATCCTCCACCTCGGTGACCGTGTCCAGCGCGGCGAACTGCGGATCGGCCATCACGTCCCGGACGTCGTAGACCTGGGCCACGGCCGCCTCGGCCTCCTCGAAGGCCGCCACCACCTCATCCGCCTTGTGCCGGGCGATCCAGCCCCCGACGGCCTCGTCCAGGACGTGCCCGTGCGCGGCCCGCTGCGCGCCGGACGCGAACCAGGGCTCGTCGATCAGCTCGGGCCGCCCGACCAGCCGCATGACCCGCTCGGCGATGGACTGCGCGGAGGCCGAGACCGCCAGCCAGCGCCCGTCGGCACTGCGGTAGGTGTTGCGGGGCGCGTTGTTGGCGGAGCGGTTGCCGGTGCGCGGCTGGACGTAGCCGAGCTGGTCGTACCAGAGCGGATGGGGGCCCAGCACGGTCAGGATCGGCTCGATGATGGCCAGGTCCACGACCTGCCCGTGCCCGGTGCGGTCCCGGCCGGCGAGGGCGGTCATCACGGCGTACGCGGTGGTCAGCGCGGCGATGGAGTCCGCGAGCCCGAAGGGCGGCAGGGTCGGCGGCCCGTCCGGCTCCCCGGTGATCGCGGCGAAGCCGCTCATCGCCTCGGCGAGGGTGCCGAAGCCGGGGCGGTGCGCGTACGGGCCCTGCTGGCCGAAGGCCGTGACCCGGGCCAGGACCAGCCGCGGGTTGACGGTGGACAGCTCGGGCCAGCCCAGCCCCCACTTCTCCAGGGTGCCGGGGCGGAAGTTCTCGATGACCACGTCGGCGGTGGCGGCGAGGCGCAGCAGGGTGTCCCGGCCGCCCGGCGTGGACAGGTCGAGGGTCATCGTCCGCTTGTTCCGGCCGAGCAGCTTCCACCACAGGCCGATCCCGTCCTTGGCGGGGCCGTGACCGCGGGAGGGGTCGGGGCGGCCGGGATGCTCCACCTTGACGACCTCGGCGCCGAAGTCGCCGAGCAGGGTGGCGGCCAGCGGCCCGGCGAAGAGGGTGGCCAGATCGAGGACGCGCAGCCCGCGCAGGGGCCCGGCGGGGGGCTCGGCCATCAGCGGATGCCCTGCCCGGCCGCGAACGCGACGACCTCGGCGCGGGTCGGCATCGAGTCCTGCGCGCCGGGCCGCTGGACGGACAGCGCGGCGGCGCACGAGGCCCAGGCGAGGGCGCTGTCCACCGGGCGGCCCTCCCCGAGGGCCACGGCGAGGGCTCCGACGAAGGTGTCCCCGGCGGCGGTGGTGTCCACGGCCCGGACCCGCGGGGCGGGCACGGTCAGCGGCTCCCGCCCCCGGGCCGCGTACAGGGAGCCGGCCGCGCCCAGGGTGATCACCACCTCCGGCACCTGCTCCAGGAGCGCCTCGGCCGCGCGGTGCGGGTCGGTGAGCCCGGTCAGGGCGGCCGCCTCGTGCTCGTTGGGGACCAGGAGGTCGGTGGCGGCCAGCAGTTCGGCGGGCAGCGGCTGGGCGGGGGCCGGGGTGAGGACCGTACGGACGCCCCCGTGGGCGCGGGCCGCCCGGGCGCCCGCGAGGACGGCGTCCAGCGGCAGCTCCAGCTGGAGCAGCAGGCAGTCCGCCGCGCCGATCCGGCTGTCGTCACCCGCCTCCAGGCCGGTGACGTGGGCGTTCGCCCCCGGGACGACGATGATGCTGTTGGCGCCCTCGTCGTCCACGGTGATGTGGGCGGTGCCGCTGGCGCCCTCGACGGTGCGCAGGGCCGCCGTGTCGACTCCGGCGGAGGCGAGCGCGGAGCGCAGCCGTACGCCGAAGTCGTCGGCCCCGACCGCCCCGATCATCACCACCTCTCCGCCGCAGCGGGCCGCGGCGACGGCCTGGTTGGCGCCCTTGCCGCCGGGGACCGTGCGGAACGCGCGGCCGGTGACGGTCTCGCCGAGGCGGGGGGCCTTGGGGACGTAGGCGACGAGGTCCATGTTGGTACTGCCGAGCACGGCGATGGCCGTCATGAGCGGGCTGCCTCCTGTGCGGTGAGGTGGGCGAGGGTGTCGAAGCCGATGCCGTCGAAACCGGCGACGGTGGTGGCGAGGCGGTTCTTGAGCGGTGCGGTCCAGCGGTGCGGGAGGTTCCCGGGCGCCCCGGCCAGGATCCCGGCGAGGGCTCCGGCGGTGGCCCCGTTGGAGTCGGTGTCCCAGCCGCCGGACACGGCGCGGCAGATGGAACGGGTGAACTCCCCGTCGGCGTGGGTGAGGGCGGCGGCGATCAGGGCGGTGTTGGGGACGGCGTGCACCCAGTGGTAGTGGCCGTAGCGCGCGTGCAGGGCGTCGACGACGCGGTCGAAGCGGGCCTCCCCGCGGGCCGTCAGGATCCCGAAGCGGACGGCCTCGGCGAGGCGCGAGCCGGGCGGTACGAAGTCCAGCCCGGCCCGGAGCGCGCCGTGGACGTCCGTACGGCCGGTGGCGGCCTCGGCGGTGGCGGCGGCGACGAAGAGGGCGGCGTAGACGCCGTTGCCGGTGTGGGTCAGGGCGGCGTCGCGGTAGGCCTGGGCCGCGGCGGCGGCCGGGTCGCCGGGGTGGGTCCAGCCGTGCACGTCGGCGCGGATGAGGGCGCCGATCCATTCGCGGAACGGGTTGTGGTGGGTGGCGGTGGCGGGCGGCTCCAGCCCGAGGAGGAGGTTGCGGTACGCGACGCGCTCGGCGGTGAAGGTCCGCCCGGCCGGCAGTTCGTCGAGCCAGAGCCGGGCCACGTCGGCGGTGGTGAAGCCCTTGCCGTGCCGCTGGAGCAGGAGCAGGCCGAGGAGGGGGTAGTTGAGGTCGTCGTCCTCGGGCATGCCGTCGATGTTCTCGGCGAGGGAGGTGGGGGCGGAGCGGCGGTTCCAGGGGTGCGCGGCCAGGAGCTCCGGCGGGACGCCGCGTTCGCTGAACCAGTCGTCCAGCGGCCAGTTGCCGGCGGCGCGGGCCAGGTCGCGGATGGCGTGCAGCGGCAGCTTCTCGACGGGCTTGCCGAGCAGGCACCCGACGGCCCGGCCGAGCCATGCGGCTTCCAGCCGGGCCCGCAGCTCCACGGCCGCCGGCTGCGCGCCGAGGCGGCCGGCGGCGCGCGGCCCGTCGGGCCGGGCCGGGCCGTCCGGACCGGCCGCCGTCGCCGCCCTTGCCGCGGCGTCCGAGCCGGCTGCGCCGTCCGGGCCGGTTGCCCCGTCCGGGCCGGCCGTTCTCGTTGCCCCGGCTGCCCTTGCCGCGCCGCCCGCGTCGCCTGTCCCGGGCGCGCCGGCTGCGGCGTCCGGGCCGGCTGCGGCGGCTGGGCCGGCCATCCTCGCTGCCCCGGCTTCCCCGGCCGCGCGGGCGCCGGTGTGCAGAGCCGGGCCGTCCGGGCCTGCCGGGCCGGCCGGGCCGGCTGCGGCGTCCGGGCCGGCTGGGCCGGCCGTCCTCGCCGCCCCGGCTGCCCCGGCCGTGCCGGCCGCGCGGGGGCCGGGGTGCCGGGTCGGGCCGTCCGGGCCGTTCACGTCGGCTTCCCCGGCTGCTCCGTCCGCGCGGGGGCCGGTGGGCCGGGCCGTGCCGTCCGCCCTGGCCGCCATGGCTGCGGCTGCCTCGGGCGCCCTCGCTGCCCCGGCCGTTCCGGGTGCTGCGGGCTCCTGCTGCGGGTGGGATGCCGCGCCGTCGGTCCAGGGGTCCGGCGGGCCGAGGTCCGGTCCGGGGGTCTGTGGGTCGGCGGGGGAAGGCCAGGTGGCGCGTACGGCCTCCCAGGACCGTGGTTCGGCGGCGGCCAGCGGGGACGGCACGGCCGCGAGCTCGTCCAGCAGGCGGCAGGCCAGGGCTCGCAGCTCCGGGTCCGCCGGGCCCGGGGAGGCGCCGGCCCGCTCGGGCGCGAGGTGCCCGCCCGCGGCGAGCCAGACCCGCAGGGCGGGGCCCGGGTCGCGCCCGTCCTCGGCGGCCTGCCGCAACTCGTGCCCGATCAGGTCCTCGGGCTGCGCCCAGGTCACCCGCAGGAGCACGTCGCCACCGGCAGCGGCATCGCCGCCGGTCCCGGAACCCGCACCGGTCGGGACGGGGCCAGCCCCGGCGTTGGTCGCCGGGCCTGTGGCCGGGGCGGCTGCCGGGGGACCCGAGTGGCTCGCCGGGCGGGGCCTCGGGTCCCTTCCGGTGTCGGTTCGAGGGCCGGGCCCTGTGGTGGTTCCCGCGGGGGTCGCCGGGCGCGTGCCCGGGCTCGGGTCGGTTGCCGGGCGGGGCCTCGGGTCCGTTCCGGTGTCGGTTCGAGGGCCGGGCCCTGTGGTGGTTCCCGCGGGGGTCGCCGGGCGCGTGCCCGGGCCGGTCGCCGGGCGGGGCTCCGGGGCCGTGCCGGTGTCGGTTCGAGGGGCAGGCCTTGCGGGGGTTCCCGGGCGGGTGCCCGGGGTGCGGGGCTCCGGGGGCGGTCCGGGGAGGTCGGGTGGGGTCATCGGGGGGCCGAGATTGCGGTGAAGGCCGACTCGTGGGCCTCGCGGCGGGCCAGGTCGAGGGTGAAGACCTCCCGGGCCACCGCGGCCAGCGCCGCGGCCGGGGCGTGCAGGTCGAGGCGGCTGGCCTCGGCCACCTGCTTGGCCCAGGCCGCCGGGACCGCGTCCTCGCCGCCGAGCGCTCCGGCGATCGCCCCGGCCATGGTGGCGACGGAGTCGCAGTCCCGGCCGTAGTTGACCGCCCCGAGCACGGAGGTCTCGTAGGCCCCGTCCGCGATCAGCAGCATGCCGAGCGCGATCGGCAGCTCCTCGATGGAGTGCAGCCGCGAGGGGCGGCGGGCGCCCAGCGAGGGGTTGCGGTAGTCCGGGCCGACCGAGTCGTACGGGGTCACCGCCGCCCGCAGCGGAGCCAGCGCCGACTCGAAGTCCCGGTGTCCGGCGGCCACTTCGGCGA
Source organism: Streptomyces sp. NPDC048255 (assembly GCF_040652415.1). Classification (NCBI taxonomy): domain Bacteria; kingdom Bacillati; phylum Actinomycetota; class Actinomycetes; order Kitasatosporales; family Streptomycetaceae; genus Streptomyces; species Streptomyces sp. NPDC048255. The sequence goes on along the minus strand of NZ_JBEZMA010000008.1, from coordinate 25,009 downwards.
CGGCGGCGATGGCCGTGCGGGTGCCGTCCTTGGCCAGGGACAGGGCCGTGTCCACCACCGAGGCGGCCGTAGCCCCCGGCACGCACGCGGCCGCCACCGCCGCCGCGAACACGCCCGCCGCCTCCCGCCCGTACGAGGACTGGTGCGCGCCGGCCACGTCCAGCGCCTCCGCGTACGCCCCCGCCGGATTGCCCGCGTTGACGAGGCCCACGGGCGCCATGTACATCGCGGCGCCGCAGTTGACGATGTTGCCGCTGCCGGCCTCGCGGGGGTCGGCGTGCGCGTAGTGCAGCCGGGTCACGATCCACTTCTCGGCGAGGAAGATCCGCTGGAGCGGCAGGGCCTCGGCTTCGAGCTCCGGGATCCAGCGCGGGTTGGTCATCAGGTCCGGGACCAGGTGGTCGGCGACCGCGTACGCGTCCAGGTGGTCCCGTACGGTCTCGTAGACCCGTACCAGCGCGTGGGTCATGAGGGTGTCATCGGTGACGTGGCCATCTCCCTTGTGGTACGGGGCGATCGGGCGGGCCGTGCGCCAGTCCTCGTGCCAGGGGCCGACGATGCCGTGGATGCGGCCGCCGTGCCGTTCCACGATCTGGTCCGGGGTCCAGCCCTCCACCGGGCCGCCGAGCGCGTCGCCGACGGCGGCTCCGACGAGGGCGCCTGCTACCCGGTCCTCCAACGTGAGCGTCATGTCCGAATCATCCCTTGGGTGAGGTGAGTTCCGTGCGCGTCAGGAGCGCGGCGAGTTCCACGAGGTCGGTGCCGGCGAGGCGGGGGAGGGCGCAGCCGGAGAGGGTGCGGCAGGCCTCGCGCCAGGCGGCGGGGATAGAGTCGCCGCCACCGAGGGCGCCGGTGAGCGCGCCGGCGAGGGCGGGGGCGGAGTCGGCGACGCGGGACAGGCAGGCCGCGGCCGGGACGGCCTCGGTCACCTTGCCCCGGGCGGCGGTCGCGAGGGCGAGGGCCACGGGCACGGTCTCGGCGGCGGCGATTCCGTAGCTGTACACGTGGTCCACGATCTCGTGCTCAAGGGTGGGAACGATGGCGAACGCCCCGCCTTCCCCACTCGTCCGGGCGAGTTTGACGGCATGGCGCGCGTTGCGGCCGATCTCCGTGCTCTCGGGGAGCTGTTCGAGGGCGGCGTCGACCGCGGCGTCGACGTCCGAGCCGGCGAGGGCGGTCGCGATGGCGGCGGCCATGGCGCGGGCGCCGTGGACGCCGTCGCCGTCCTGGGTGTAGCGGGCGTCGAACTCGGCGAGATCGGCCGCCGCGTGGGCGTCGCCGGGGTGGACGACGGCGAGGACGCACGCCCGGATGCAGGCGGCGTCGTCGAAGTAGTGCGGGTTGTCGTGGCCGGTGGCGGGCGGGCGCAGGCCGGTGGCGAGGTTGCCGAGGCCGGCGCGGACGGAGATCCGGGCGCGGAGGGGGAGCACGGCGGACTCGACCTCGGGCGCGCGTTCCGCCGCGGCGGCGACCTCGGAGGCGAGGGCGTTCCAGGCGAGGTCGATGGCGGCCCGCATGCGGCGGGACCGGGACAGGTCGCTGAGCAGCACGCCGGCGGCGGTGAGTACGGATTCGGCGACGAAGGCGGCCCATTCGGCGTCGTCGCTCGGGCCGAGGCGCAGGGGCTCGGGGGGCTGGTTGAGGGCGATGGGGACGGGGAGGGTGGTGGTGGCGTTCTGCTCGGCGAAGGTGTCGAGCTCGCGGGTGAGGCGGCGGGTCCACTCGGGCATCCGGCTGGCCCGGTGCCGGGCGGCGGGCCAGCCTGCCGCGTCGCCTGCGGCGAGCCCGAGGAGCAGCCCCTCGATCCGCCGGGCCCCTGCCGGTGCCCCTGCGGGGGGCTCGGCGGGGTTCCGGGCGGCCCGGCCGGCGGCTGCACGGGCCCTGGCGGGGGCGGGGTCGCCCAGGCCGGCGAGGTGGTCCGGGGCCTGGACTGCGGCTGTACGGGTCCCCGTGCGGGTGGTGTCGGCTGGGGCGGCGAGGTGGTCCGGGGCCTGGACTGCGGCTGTACGTGTTCCCGTGCGGGTGGTGTCGGCTGGGGCGGCGAGGTGGTCCGGGGCCGGGACTGCGGCTGTACGTGTCCCCGTGCGGGTGGTGTCGGCTGGGGCGGCG